>NZ_JAJJZH010000003.1:0-362719 GCF_021029015.1 Halobacterium sp. KA-6 | reverse complement strand
CGTTGTGTCGGCTTCTTTCCGTCCACGTTGTCGAGAGCGTCTTGCAATTCCTCGACGGAGATCTCGTCGAGATGATTCACTAGCTACTGCAACTGTCTCTGAGTAAAAAGTTCTACCGGTTACTATAGGTCGAGCCCATCAACTTCTGTCGCTACGTACACCCACGGCTGGGACTTCAGGCCCGCGCTACCACTCCTCTTCTTCAGGTGATCTCGAAAGTAGTCTTGTGGTTCAACTATCGTGCCCCCGCCGAGTTCAACCGACCCATAGCTATCAATCTCTGGATCGCTACTACCAAGCTGAAGTGTATCGCTTTGAGAACCGTTTTCTTCCGGAGCCAGATTCAAATCAACGCCCGTATCTGAAATTTCCCGGACTAATTCACGGCCATCGTACGTTTCCACACGGAGATCGTCCGCGAGCGATTCTGCTTCGTCTGTAAACTCCCCAGAAGTGACGACGACGACTGCGTTGGCGTCAGGAACCTGCTGGTAAAGAGTCGCATACTCTCGAATTTGTTGGCTTCCGACCTTGTTCTTTCCAGTGTACCGTTTAGCTTGTATCACTTCCTTCCAACCCGCACCGACTTTCTCCGCTTCGATGTCGACACCGCGGTCCCCACTTTGCTGGCGGAGATTCGTCTCGAATCCTTTCGCTTCCCAGAGCGATGCGATGGCCTTCTCAAAGTCGTACGGGTCGAGCTCCTGTAGTTGCTCCAGAGAGACCATCAATAGCTTGAATCCGAATTAGACGGTCGTCAGATTATACTTTTGGTCGGAACACCAGCATTTCGTGAAGACGCACCAGATACCGAGGGGATAGGCTTGGAATCAGGGGAAGGGGTGGAACGGCTTGTCCAACCGCGCCTGAAAGCCGAGTTCACGGGGAACCTCACGCGCACGCTCCCCGAAGTACGATTCGTCGACGAACAGCGGCTGGGCTTCCGGGACTAACACCCGCACGGCCTCGAAACCCGCGTCCTCCAAGTCACGAGTCGTGAGGCGGGCGGCGTAGGCGTCGAGGTCGGCGTCCGCGAGCGCGTCGAGGACGGCGTCGAGTTCGTCGGTTCCCTCCGGGGGTTCGGCGGGGCCGACGTCGCTGGCGGGGATGGTCGTGTCGGGGTCGACGAAGCCACGGACGTCGCGGGGGAAGTCGGCGTACTTGCCGATAGCGCCATCCTCCGTGGCGGCTTGCTCGGGGCCCATCGCGCGCAGTTCCATCCAGTTCTGGAGGGCTTCGCAGAGCGCGTCGCGGGCGGCGGCGTCGGCGTCGAGGTCGGCGGCGGAACCGAGCGCGAATCGCGGCCACTCGTCGCGGTGGACCGCGACCGCGACGACGGGGACGTCGACGTCCTGCGTGCACAGCAGCGCCGTAACGTCCAGATTCTCGGCGCTCGCGCGGCGTTCGAGCTCGTCGAATTTGGGGTCGTCGACCTGGAGGCCGAGCGGGTCGAACGTGGAGTACCACGACAGCATCGTGGCGTCGCGCTCGACTGTCTCGTAGAGGCCCGACAGTACTGCGCCGACGCCGGAGTTGCCGAGGCCGAGGCCGGTCGTAATCGTTCCCGGTCGTTCCTCGGGTGGCGGGAAGACGACGCGGTCCGCGGGGAGCAGCGCCGCGTCCTTCGAGGCGAGGTTTTGGCCGCGCACCCACTCGATTTCGTCCGCCTCGCTGCCCGCATCTTCGGGGCGGATGAAGCTCTCTGGTGGGACTGCCTCCTCGTGGTCGACGGGCGCAGTCTCGAAGTCGTCGGTGCGGTAGACGCCGGCAGCGTACCGCTCGAACCCCTCGCCGACCGCTTTCATGTAGGCGGTGTTCCAGTCGGCGGCGACGCCCGCTGATTGCGTCGAGGCTTCGGCGTCGCTGAACGGCGACGTGTCGGTGCCCACGGCGAGGTAGTACGGCGCGGGGAACGACTCTCGTTCGCCGACCGCCGAGAGCACGCCGACGCGGTCGTCGACGAGTGGTTCGGCGGCGGCGAGCGCGTCGTCCAGCGACCGCTCCTCGTCGCTCAACGGGAGGTCGTCGTTCGTGCCGTCGTCCGCGCACGAGCAGTTCGGGACGGGCGCGAGCGTTCGCTCGGCGTGCGGGAGTTCGAGGACAGTTCCAGGTGCGGCGTCCCCGCGGAGCGCGTCGACGGCGAGGCGGCCGGCGTGCGCGCCGGCGAGCCGTACCGCACTCCGGTCGGCGCTCGGCGATTCCGCCGGTTCGTGGCCCGTCGCGGTCACGCGCGCCGCCAAACATTCGAAACACGGCCCCTCCGGAGCGAGCAAGGAGACACCCGCGTCGACGTCCGCGAGCGGGCGGCCGCCGAGCCCGCCGACCTCGACGGTGAGCAGCGGCGTGTCTCCGCTTCGGGCATGCTCATTCGCAGTGCCGAACCCGCCGGAGCCGGAGCCGGCGACGCCGACGACGACGGCGAAGTCCGCGTCGGCGACGCCAGCGACGTCCGTGGCTTCGACAGCGGCGTCGACGTCCGCGAGCGCGTCTCGGATGGCTTCGACGGCCGGGCCGTCGCCGACGACGGCGACGGTCACGGCGACTCCTCCAGTAGCATAGCTACGGGGTGGGGAGACGAGGGGAAAACTGTGCGGGATTCGGTGGACGGCTTACGAGAGGACGGACTGGGCGACGTTCGCGAGTTCCGCGGGCGGCGCGTCTTCGAGGCGCTCGTCGGCGAGCTTCAGACGGAGGCGCGGCCGACCGACGTCGATGGGGACCTTCTCGGTGTCGATGAGACCGAGGTCCTCGAGCTTCGTCTTCGTGCGGGAGAACGTCGCTTTCGACGCGATGCCGACGTCCTCGCCCCACTTGCTGATGTCGTAGAGGAGTTCGCGGTTCTTCGCGGCGACCAGCAGGCTGACGGTGACCTCGTCGAGGCCGTCGCCGTCGCCGCGGGCGGTCTCCATGGATTCGAGGACGCTCTCGAAGTCCTCCTCGACTTCGGGGCTGATGTCCTCGTCGAGCGTCTGTCGGACGCGGTCGATGGCGGGCGTGCGGAGCGTGAACTGCTCTGCGTCGGCCCAGTCGTCGGCGACGGCGTCGTAGGCCGTTTCGGCGAACTCGGCGTCGTCGGTGGTGAGACCGCCGACGAGGCCGCCGACCTCCACGAGCGCGACCGTGCGGTCCTCCGTGACGAGCATCGACGAACGTGCGTCGCCGTCGAACACGCGCAGTTCCAGCACGTCGGCTTCGACGAGGTTCGCGGCGTTGCTCGCGACGATGAAGTCGTCCATCACGTCCTTCAGCGTGCGCTCGTCGCCGAGCAGTCGGATTGATGGGAGCTCCCCCTCGTAGGCGTTGGCGACGTCGACGAGTTCCTCGACGGTCTTGCCGGCGGGGTTCACGACGAATAGCTCGCCGGGTTCGGCGTCGAGGACGGTGCGGACGACGTCGTCCACGCTCGTCCCCAGTAGATTCTGTGACATCTCTGCGTGGGTCTAGGGTCACGACGTATTTAATTTTACCGGACAGCGAGCCAGTAAAACCGCGGGAACCGCGCGCTATCGGCGACTTTCGCCCGTTTCACGTCGTAGAAGCGTTCGGCCGGAGGAGCGCTGCCGCCTCGTCGGACCAGTAGAACTCGCCGTCCACGACGACCGGGTGGTCGGCGTCCGCGAACAGTTCCGCGAGTTCGGCCGAAGGGAGTTCGAACTCAGTCGGGTTCCCGCAGAGTCGCGGGCCCGACGCGGCATCTGCGTCGACGTCGTACCAGCAACCGTGGCCGTCCGCCGCGACGTACTCGTAGGTCACCTCGCAGACACCCGTACCGTCGCGTTCGACGTGCGCGACCTTCGCGCCGTCGCCGTCCGTCCGGGAGAGCGTCTGCATGCCGTCACCGACCACCGCGTAGTCTTTCCCCATCCGGATACGCCGGCGCGCGAGCCGGAGTGCCGTCTCGATGGGGAAGCCGTGGACCAGCAACTCCGCGAACGCAGTGCCGACCTTGGCGGCCTGCTCGTCCAGCACTTTCCGTAGCGTCACCGCGCCCGCGACGCTCCCGCGCTCGACGAGGTCGACGCCCTCGTAGTACGACCCGCAGGCGTTCAGGAAGAACGTCTCGACGTTCGTCTCCGGGACGTCGTCGACGGCAAGATTACCGTCCGCACAACGCAGTCCCTCGACCTCGCAGTGGCCGATGTAGTGGAGGAACTCGTAGTGGTCACCGAGTACGCTCGCGAGCTCCTTCCGGGTGAGGTCCTCGAAGAAGGAGACGTCCATCGGCAGCGACTCGGCGTGCGCCTCGTAGACGTCCGCGACCGCCTCGTGCTCGCCGGTCATGCTGCGGTCGTTGAGCACCACCGCAACCGACAGCTCGTCGGTGGACTCGCGCTGGAAGTCGAGGTGATTGTGGTAGGCCTCGGGCTGGCTCTTGAACACGTCGATGGGCGTGCCGTCGGCGAGCCAGCCCTGCCAGCGGCCGTCACGGAGTTTCGGCTTCAACATCTCGACGGTAGCGACGGGACCGGGCGGCCCGCGGTAGAAGTCGTCGAGCGTGCGTTCCAGCAGCTCCTCGCTCTCCAACGCGGCGGTTTCGGGCGGGTAGACGAGCGCCAGTCGATCGAGGAGGAACGGTAGTGTTTCGACGTGGTCGAGGTTCGGCGAGACGTGCATCGAGAGGTGCCACTCCGGGAGGTCGTCGGCGACGCGCTCGAAGGGCGCGTCGAGGTACGTCGCGAGCCGGTCGGCGGGTGTCGCGTCGTAGGCCGCGACCGGGTCGACATCGACGACGTCCAGCAAGTCGTGCTCGGCGAGCGTCACGTCGACGGGTTCGTGAGTGGGAACCGCGCGCCGCTGCTCGGGCGGGACGGCCGTGCGGACGAGGCAGTCCAGCCAGAACGCGCGCGCCAGCAACTGCGGCACCTCCACGGTCAGCGCGTCGAAGGTGTAGTTGACACCCGAGTCGGGCGCGCGAAGTCGCGGCGTCACGCCCGCGTCGACGGTGACCGCCGCACCGAGGTAGTACGCCAGCGGCGCCGCGACGAACAGGTCCTCCAGCGACCGCGGGAGCAGGAGTTCGATGCCGGTGTCGGGCGTCTCCGCGGCGACCGTCTCGGGCACGTCGACGGTGTCCCCGAACGCGAATTGTGGTGGGTGGCAGCGCTGGTGCCACGCCGACCGGTCGGGAGTCGTCGTCCGATGAGCGGCTGCTGCGTGCGTCACCGCAGTCGCGACGCCGTCCAGCGTCTTCGGGATAGTGATGGTTTCCGTGGGGGCGCGGACGTCGCTCCGGAAGCCGATTGTGACGTCCGTGGGTTCGTCGAAGGCGACGTCGAGTTGGTCGCCCTGCGCCACGACGGCGGGCCCGTCGAAGCCGACGAGCACGTCGACCGCACCGCCGGCTTCGAGGACGTACTCGCCGACGTCGAGGCGGCGGCGTTCACCCACACCGAGCGAATCGGCACGAGCGCCAGCCGCGAACACCGACGCGTCGCTGGTGGGGACGGAAAGCTGCGTGGCGATGCCGGAGGTGGTGGCGTCCGCTGGCCACGCGAGCGTCCGCCCCCTGCTGGCCTGCCGCCAGTCGGGCGCTCGCACCGTCACTTCGTTCCCGGCCGCGTCGGCCGCGGACACCCCTGTTCCGGTTTCCTCCCACTGAATCACGCGGTCGAGACGTACTGCCAGTGGGCTTATATTTCTATCGAGAGCCGAGGGTGAATTATGGCAGGCTCGGTAGACTTATGCCGCGCGCACCGGCCACTCTAGGCATGAGCTACGACGACGTCCGGGACGTCGACCCGGCAGTCGCAGACGCGCTCGTCGGCGAGCGCCACCGGCAGAACGAGACGCTGGCGATGATTGCCAGCGAGAACCACGTCAGCGAAGCCGTCTTGGAGGCCCAGGGCAGCGAACTCACGAACAAGTACGCCGAGGGCTACCCCGGCGAGCGCTACTACGGCGGCTGCGACTTCGCGGACGATGTCGAGGAACTCGCCATCGAACGCGCGAAAGAACTGTTCGGCGCGGACCACGCGAACGTCCAGCCCCACAGCGGCTCGTCGGCGAACATGGGCGTCTACTTCGCGGTGCTGGAGCCCGGCGACAAGATTCTCTCCCTGGACCTCACGCACGGCGGCCACCTGAGTCACGGCCACCCCGCGAATTTTGCGGGCCAACTGTACGACGTCGAGCAGTACGAGGTCGACGCTGACACCGGCCGCCTGGACTACGACGCGCTCTTCGAGAAGGCCGAGGAGTTCGAGCCGGACATGATCGTCTCGGGGTTCTCGGCGTACCCCCGGGAGGTCGAGTGGCACAGCATTCAGGAGGCCGCCGACGCCGTCGGCGCGTACCACATGGCGGACATCGCGCATATCACGGGCCTCGTGGCGGCGGGCGAACACCCTTCCCCGGTCGGCGTCGCGGACTTCGTGACCGGGAGCACGCACAAGACGATTCGCGCGGGCCGCGGCGGCATCATCATGTGCGACGAGGAGTACGCCGGCGACGTGGACTCCGCAGTGTTCCCGGGCGCGCAGGGCGGCCCGCTGATGCACAACATCGCGGGGAAGGCGGTCGGCTTCAAGGAAGCGCTGGACCCGGCGTTCGACCAGTACGCCGCGCAAGTCGTACGAAACGCGGAAGTACTCGGTGAGACGCTCCAGGACCACGGCTTCTCGCTGGTCTCGGACGGCACGGACACCCACCTCGTGCTCGTTGACCTCCGCGACTCCCACCCCGAGGTCTCCGGCGGCGACGCCGAGGAAGCCCTCGAAGAGGTCGGCATCGTCCTGAACGCCAACACCGTGCCGGACGAGTCGCGGTCGGCGTTCGACCCGTCGGGCATCCGCGCCGGCACGCCCGCTCTCACGACGCGTGGGTTCGACGAGGACGCGATGGAGACGGTCGGTGACTGCATCGCGAAGGTCGTGGACAACGTCGGCGACGCCGAAGTGTACGCCGAGGTCGCCGCGACCGTCGAGCGCCTCTGTCAGGACCACCCACTGTACGAGTAATCCGACTGTCGCCAGCCACCTCACTTGGTTCTGGTAGGAGTACGAATAAATCATCGGTGTAGGCAGTCGCTTTCGAGTGGTTTTCCAGGTCCATTAGAGGTACCAGTAGGGTGACGAATGTTGGCTGACGGCCACTCTTCTTTTCCGGGGTCCGAGTGAGGAAATCTGCTGCATGGCGCGACACAGACAAATCGCAGTACTAGTCGTCGTGCTGCTCGTCGGCGTCACACACCCGGTCGGTGCGGCTATGACCGGTGGAGTCGCCGACGGCCCCGAGACCAGAGGCACAGTCACCGCGGACGCGACCGTTGAACTAAACCTGACAGCCGACCCGGCAACGGCGGAGACAGGGTCGAACGTGACGTTCCACACCGTTCGGAACGACACCGGTGAACCCGTGAACGCCACGGTCACTGTAGCGAACGAGACGCTCGCTACGGGCCCCGACGGGAACGTCACGTGGACGGCGACGAACGGGACGTGGACGGCGACTGCGTCGAAGAACGGAACGATGGAGTCGTACGTCAACGACACCACGACCGTCCGCGTCGCCGAGCAGGTCGCCGACCTCTCCCTGCAGGTCAGCGATTCGTCGGTGACCACCGGCGACTCGGTCACGTTCACCGTCAAGCACCCCGCGACGAGCGCGTACGTCAACGCCACGCTCCGCGTCGGCGACCGGACGTTCCGGCTCGGTGACGACGGGAAGCGCGTCGTGTCGTTCCCCGACGCGGGCACGTACGACGTGCTGGCGTCTCGTGAGCGTACCGCGGATACCGTCTACCGGAACGCGTCGGCGACGGTGACCGTCGAGAAGCGACGCGCCGACCTGAAACTCTCCGCGTCGAAGACGAGCGTCACGCCCGGCGAGGACGTGACATTCACGGTCAAGAACGCAGATACGTCCAACTACGCGAACGCCACGCTGCGCATCGCCGGTGACACCTATCGCACGGGTGACGACGGGAAACTCGTGTACGCCTTCCAGCAGGAGGGGACCTTCGAGGTGGTCGCCGAGAAGGCCGACACGGCGGGCACGAACTACGTTAATGCGAGCGTGAACGTCACCGCCGAGCGTGCGGAGTCGAATCTGAAACTCTCCGCCAGCGAGACGGCCCTGCGCCCAGGCGAGTCCGTCACGTTCTCCGTGAAGAGCAGCAAGTCCAGCGAGCACGTGAACGCGAGCCTCCGCCTCGGCGACGAGACGCAGTGGACGGGTAGCGACGGCACGCTCACCCACGCGTTCGACGAGGCAGGTGACTACGCGGTGGTCGCCTCGAAGCCGGCGACGCTGTCAACGACGTACGAGAACGACACCGTCGACGTCACCGTCGAGAAGCGCGACGAACCGCTCGCGCTGTCGGTGAGCGAGTCGACCGTGCGGCCGGGCGAAGCGGTGACGTTCACCGCCAAGAACGCGTACACGTCTAACTACGCGAACGCTTCACTCGCCATCGTCGACAACACGTACCGAACGGGCGCGGACGGCAAGCTCACGTACGCGTTCGAGGAAGAAGGGACGTACGAGGTCGTCGCGAACAAGACGGACACACTCGGGTCGGACTACCACAACGACACCGAGAACGTCACCGTTGAGAAGGCCGACGTCCCGCTCGACGTCTCCGTCAACACCACGAGTCCGCGACCGTGTGAACCCGTGCAGTTCGTGGTGAAGCGCGGCGACACCGGCAACTACGCGAACGCCACCGTCTCCGTCGCGAACCATACGGTCACGACCGGCGAGGACGGCACCGTCGTGCTGTCGCTCGGTGTGGCAGGCGAATTCGCTGCGACCGCGTCGAAGGACGACACGTTCGCGACGGAGTACCGCGACGACACGGTCGCGCTCACGTCCGAGCGGGAGACGGTACCGTTGTCGCTCTCCGCGAACCGGACCGGGCCGCGGCCCGGGCAGCCCGTGGAGTTCACCGTGAAGGACGGCTCCAGTGGCAACGTCGTGAACGCCACACTCCACCTCGGGGACGAGACGGTCGTCACGGGCCCGGACGGCACGGCGACGTACACGTTCGCCGAGCCGACGGCAGTGACGGTGAACGCGACGAAGAACCAGACGCTGTGCACCCGCTACCTGAACGGGTCGGTGAACGTCACCGCCGAGCGCGACGTCATCGAGGTGAAGGTGATGACGAGTCGCGCCGAGCAGATGGTGACGTTCAGTACGAACGACCACAACAGCGGGAACGCGATTCACGCGCGGCTGGTCGTCCGCCCCACGAACAACACGACGTTCTACAACCATAGCGTCGTGAACCGGTCGTACTTCCCGATTCGGAACGGTACTGGTGAGGATGGCCTCTGGTCCCACGAGTTCGACGTCGAGGGGAACTTCGAGGTCGTCGCGTACCGGAACAACACGACCGGCTACACGTTCACGACCGACCGTGAGGTCCTCGACATTCCCGGGCCGACGACGGTCACCGGGAACGAGACCGACGCCCTGGACGCGACTGCGCATGCGAACGACACGACTGCTGCGTTCCGCGCGACCGTCTGGGACGACCGCACGCGCGTTGCGGTGAACCTCACGGACGCGACGCCGGACAACCGAACGGTCGCGAACGTCACGTTCGGACCGACGGCAGCGACGAACGCGACAAACGTCACGAGCGTCGAAGTCGTCGGGAATACGACGAACGAGAACCTGACCGGGAACACCTCAGACGTGAACGTCACTGTGGCTGGCCCCGCGAACGAGACACTCGGCGGGGCGGCCGAGTTGACGAACGCGTCGGCCGTCCAGTACGTGAACCTCTCGGTCGACGGCTGGACGTCTGCAACCGTCGAGAACACGACGGTGCGCTTCTCGGTCGGGAACGCCACGCTCCCCGAGGGCGCGAACGCGACCGACGTGACGCTGTACCGCTACGCGAACAGTACGTGGTCGCCGGTCGAGACGGTTCACCTCGGCGACGGCCACTACACCGCGACGCTGTCCGGTGACGGGCCGCTAGCGGTCGCGGTCGACGACTGAGTCGACTGGTGGCTGGGAGGCCACCGGCGGCTGACGTAGCCACTTCTATGCATACTTTCCTGAGGTTCCCCGCGTGAGTATGCACGAACCGCCGAATTGAAGGCGGGCGAGCGCGGAAGTCGCGGCATGACCAGCATCATCGACGGGAACGCCGTCGCTGCCGACGTCCGTGACAACCTCGCCGAGTCCGTAGCGGCGCTGAAGGACGCCGGTGTGACGCCGCGACTCGCGACCGTCCTGATGAACGACAAGCAGGCCAGCGAGACGTACGTCTCGATGAAACAGCGCGACTGCGAGGAAATCGGTATCGCCGCCGAGGACATCCGCATCGACCCCGACGCCCCCGCCGAGGAACTCTTCGACACGGTCACCGACCTCAACAACCGCGAGGACGTCCACGGTATCCTCGTGCAGGACCCGACGCCCGACCACGTCCCCGACGAGCGCGTGCTCTCCGCGGTCGACCCCGCGAAGGACGTCGACGGCTTCCACCCCGAGAACGTCGGGAAGCTCGTCGCCGGGAACGCGCGCTTCAAGCCCTGCACGCCCCACGGCATCCAGAAACTCCTCGCGAGCGAGGGCGTCGACACCGAGGGCAAGGAGGTCGTCGTGGTCGGTCGCTCGAACATCGTCGGGAAGCCGCTCGCGAACCTCCTCGTCCAGAAGAGTGAGGGCGGCAACGCCACGGTCACGGTCTGCCACAGCCGCACGGAGGACCTCGCCGCACACACGCGCCGCGCGGACATCGTCGTCGCGGCGGCCGGCGTCACCGAACTCGTGGACGGCTCGATGCTTTCGGAGGGAACCGTCGTCATCGACGTCGGCATCAACCGCGTGGACGCCGACACCGAGAAGGGCTACGAGCTCGTCGGCGACGTGGAGTTCGAGAGCGCAAAGGAGAAGGCCAGCGCCATCACGCCCGTTCCCGGCGGTGTGGGCCCGATGACGCGCGCGATGCTGCTGTACAACACCGTGAAGGCCGCCGGCGAACAGACCGGAACGGACGTCGAACTCCCGTAGGCCGGCGAGCCGATTCCACTCAGGCGAGCGCGTCGAGGCGGGTGCGCGCCCGCTCGACGCCCGACTCGTCGCCGCGGAGCGCGTCCGCGATGGCGCGCGCTGCTTCCACCAGTCGTTCCGCGTCCTCCGGAGACACGTCGCCGTCCAGCGCGTCGACGCGCTTGGCGTGGTCGCGGAGGCGTTCGAGCAGTCCGCGCTCGGGTTCCGGTACTTCACCGTCGCAGTACGTCCGCACGTCCGCGCGGTAGGCGTCGACTGCCGCCGCGTACGCCAGCCCGCGAATCGCTCGCAGGGATTCGGGTACCTCGTCGGGCTTGGGCCGGTCGCCATCCTCCGCACCGTTCAACAACGTGAGCACGTAGCGTTCGGCCTCGTCGCTCGTCCGGAGCGCGTCCCCGAGCAGGACCGCCGCGCGCCGGAGTTCCTGAGCCGCGAGGTACGTGTCATCGAGATCGAGCAGGTCGCCACCCGAGACGAACCCCCGGGACTGGCAGTAGTCGCGGCACGCGTCCGCCGCGGGGTCGAGCGCACCGCGAAGGTCGCCGTCCGCGGCGGCGTCGCGGGCAGCCGAGAGGTCGAGGTCGGCGTTCCCGTCCGTGTGCGTGCTGCGCTCGCCGATGCCGACGCTGCGCATACTCCCGCAGTCGGGGCACTCGACGCTCCCGGTCTCGTAGTACGACCACCGCGTCCCACACGATTTGCACTCCCGTTCGCCGCGCACGTCCATACTCGGGTGTTGGGCGTCGCGGGGCAAAACCCCCGTGCATCGGGCTCGTTACTCGTCGACGCGCTCGACGACTTCCACGTCGAACTTCCCGCGCCAGCGGTAGCGCCGGCCACCCCAGACGAACGTCCGGCGGGCGTGCGCGTACACACCGAGCGGAATCGCTGCCAACACTGTGGGGTACGCGAGAATGGCAGTCCATCGCCGAATCCCGAACGCCGCGTAGACGCCCGCGACGAGGGCGGTGAGGCCGGCTGCGGCGTACAGCGGTACGAGCAGGCAGGCGAGGAAGAGCGCGAGCGTCACCAGCGCGACGACGACGTGCCCGCTCGGGTCGTGCGTGGCGACGATTTGCGTGAACCGGACGTGGCGTTCGAGCGTCTGCCGGAACGTGCCGCCGATTTCGACGCGGCGAGTGCGTCGCAGGGGTGTGACGTCGAGGCGCTCGGCGAGCAGGCCGTCGTCGCTGACCGTCCGGCGGAGGTCTGCGAGGAACGCGTCGACGTCGAGGTCGTCGCGCTCGAAGGCGACCGCGCCGGCCCAGGCCTGGTCGCCGACGTAGACGCCGAGCGTGCCGCCGAGCGCGTAGACGGGTTCGAGCAGCGTCGAGAGCGGGTCGCGCCCGACGAAGAACGGGAGTTCGGAGACAGGACCGTAGCGCTCGTAGTCTGCATGGAGGCCGTCGAGCCAGTCCGGTGGGTGGTGGAAGTCGTCGTCGGTCCACACGATGCGGTCGTGTGCGGCGGCTTCCATGCCCGCAGCGATGGCATTTGCCTTGCCCGAACACCCCTCGGGCTCGCCCGCGAACACGAGGTCGGTTTGCTCGGGGAGGTCGTCCACGCGGTCGGCGACGGGGTCCGCCTCGGTGTCGCAGACGACGAGTAGTTCGTCCGCGGGGCCGAGCTGGGCGGCCACCTCGTCGCAGGCCGAGGTCCACTCGACGGTCGGCAGCAGGACGCTCGTCGGCGGAGCCATACGCCGATATTCCGGGAGTCGGGTGAAAAATCGAACGGGCGAGTGCGGTCGGACAGCCGGCATCTGTCCCACCACCGGAGTTAACTATGAGTGCCTGCAACGGTCTCCCACGATGCCGAGTCAGAATCTGACGACGCCGGCACTTGAGGATAGAGTAAGCCACGGCGACGTGGCTGGTCGAGAAATCCGACCGCTCGCCTGATTTCTCCGTCGAGCGCCGCGGCGGCTGGGTCGCCGTCACTGTCGGCGACGAAGAACTGCTTCTCCCCCGCGAGGACGCCGCCGAGCTCCGTGACTCGCTGGACGACGCACTGACCGCTCGAGAGACGTTCATGAACACTGTCGGCGTGCACCGCGCGGACGGTAGTTACGTCGTGGAGCGCCGCGGCGCCGACTCGTCGGGCAACCGCAAAGTGTTCGACTCCTTCGACGCGCTGGAGCGACTCTGCCAGCGCCTCCCCGCGGAGTTCACTGCCGACGATCTCTCCGCGAGCGGGCTGACGGCGGGCCGCCGACACATGGTGTTGTGGCACCTCGCCGAACACCCCGCGTTCGACGTCTCGCTGGCGAGCCGGCAGCCGTTGACCGCCGAGAAGACGGCAACGGAGGTGGTCGAGCCGTAGGCTTTTGCCTGCGGCTGGCTACCTGCCGGCCATGACGTTCTCCATCGTTGCGCGCGACCCGGAGACCGACGCGGTCGGGGTCGCCGTCCAGTCGAAGTTCGTCGGCGTGGGCGCGGTCGTCCCGTTCGCAAGCGCCGACGCGGGTGCCATCGCCACGCAGAGTTTTGCGAACGTCGCGTACGGCCCGGACGGCCTCGACCTGCTACGCGAGGGGTACTCGGCCGACGAAGTCGTCGAGCAACTCACCGAGGACGACGAGGACGCCCCGCAGCGACAGGTGGGCGTCGTGGGGCAGGACGGCTCCGTGGCCGCGTTCACGGGCGACGAGTGCTTCGACCACGCCAGCGACCGACAGGGCGAACAGTACACCGTGCAGGGGAACATCCTCGAAAACCGTGAGACCGTGGACGCGATGGCCGAGACGTTCGAGGCGACCGAGGGTGGCCTCCCGGAGAAACTCATCGCGGCGCTGCACGCGGGCAACGAGGCGGGCGGCGACCAGCGTGGCGAGCAGTCTGCCGCGCTGTACGTCGCGAAACCCGAGGGCGGCTACGACGGCAGGAACGACCGCTGGATAGACGTCCGCGTGGACGACCACGACGCGCCCATCGACGAACTGGAGCGCGTGTTCCGCGTCTACGACGTCACGCTCCTCGAACGCGAGGACCCCGAGGAGTACCGCGAACTCGACGGCGACACCGCCGAAGCCGTCGAGGGAGCGCTCGCCGACCTCGGCTTCTACGACGGGACGCCATCCGGCGAGTTCGACGAAGCCGCTCGGGACGCGCTCGAAGCGTTCCGCGGGATGAACAACTTCGAGAACCACGACCTCGATGCGCTGGAGGATGCGCTCGCTCGCGGTTGGACGGTCGCCGAGGGGGACGGCGAGGAGCGGCTCGTGAACGCCATCTGGCACGGGCTCTCGCGTCTCGACCGGAAGTAGCGCGGCATATTGATACGGCCGGCGTTCCGACAGTCGGTATGCGAAGCGAGGAGGAAATCCGCGAGCAATACGAGTTTCTCGTCGAACAGCTCGAATCCGAGGAGATGAACCACGAGGGCGTCCGCGAGATGTTCACGTACTACCGACGGGCGCTCGGCTGGGTGTTGGAAGAAGAGCACATGTAGCGGCAGCCGTTACTGCCGGGGATAGGTTTATTATCGTCGCCCGTTTTGACCCAGGTGACGCTTCGCTTTGGAGGGCCGAAGCGTCAGCGGGGACCAATTCAGGGCGGCTGCGGGGCCGGCTTTTCCGGCTCCGCATCCTTTTCCGTTGTACAACGCTCGAAGCGGCAGTACTGTGAATTCGTCTCACCAGGCGCTCCAGAGATGGTTCTCGTCAGTATATTCGGTTACGTACAGAGCGCGTCAGCTCGGCCGTATCGTCGTCTGAAAAATTGGAGTGTCGGATGTCGCTGTGAACGACAGGTACGTCGTATTACAGTCGGACGACGTTCGCTGCGCGAGGCCCCTTGGGCGAGGACTCGATGTCGAATTCGACCTCAGTACCTTCGGTGAGGTCTTCGCCGCCGACGTCTTCCATGTGGAAGAACACGTCTTCGTCGTCGTCGAGGTCGCCGTCGTCAGTCGTGATGAAACCGTAGCCGCCAGTGTCGTTGAAGAAGTCAACCTTACCTTCTGCCATTACAACCAAACAGAGGCGCGATACACGGATAACCGTTCCGAGAGGATGGGTAGCACGACTGCCACGAGGTCGAATTCGTCGCGATTGCTCGAAGACGCCGGAAGACGAGGCGTCGAGTCGTCGGGCTGCGCTACCAGAGGAACATCGGCCAGACGAACTGGAACAGCAGCCAGATGAACACCGTCAGTACCGCGGTCATGAGGAGGTTGAGGACGACGCCGGCGCGCATCATGTCGCGCTGTTCGAGGTACCCCGAGCCGAACACGATGGCGTTTGGGGGCGTCGCGACCGGGAGCGCGAACGCGAAGCTCGCGGCGATAGCGCCACTCACCGCCAGGAAGATGGCGGCGGACTCCTCGGCGAGGCCGAGCGTCGCAGCGAGGATACCACCGATAGAGACGAGCACTGGCACGATGATGGTGGCAGTGGCGGTGTTGGAGGTCATCTCCGTGAGGAAGATGACCAGCAGGACGACAGCGGCGACGATGACGACGATGGGGAGGCCGGTGAGCGAGCCGAAGATGGACTCGGCGATCCAGCGTGTCGCGCCGCTGTTGGCGAACCCGGAGGCCAGCGAGAGGCCACCGCCGAAGAGGAGGATGGTCCCCCAGTCGATGTCGACGAGGTCCTCCCACTCGGTGGTGTCCGCGAGCACGAGCGCGGGGATGGCGTAGAGGCCGACCATGACGTAGTACAGCAGTCCCTGATAGCCGCCTTCGGTGCCGAACAGCGTCGGGCCGCTGCCGCCGAACAGCGTGGTGTGGAGGACGTTCGCGGTGTCGGTGCTGAGGCCGACGGTCTCGAAGAGCCACCAGACGGGGCCGCCGAGGCCGCCCAGAACCCACAGGCCGGCGGTCGCGGTGAAGATGTACGCGACGCGGCGGCCGCGCGTGCTCAGTTCGCCCTCCTCGCGAAGGTAGCGGCGTGCTTCCTCGCGTGCGCCACTGACGTCCTCGATTTCCGGCGGGAACAGCCGGAACGTCAGGACGTACCAGACGATGGGGAGCGTGACGACGACGATGGGAAGGCCGATGAGCAGCCAGTCGGCGAACCCGATTTCGTAGCCGAGCTGGTCGTTGAGGACGCCTGCGACGACGGCGTTCGGCGGCGTCCCGATGAGCGTGCCGACGCCGCCGACGCTGGCACCGTACGCAGTCCCGAGGAGGGTGGCGACCTGGATGTTCGTCGTGGGTTCCCCGTCACCGGCTTCCGTGAGTTCATCGCGGCCGACGACTTGCGCGAGCACGCCGACCGCGATGGGCGTCATCATCGCGCTGGTGGCGGTGTTCGAGACCCACATCGAGAGTACCGCGGTCGCGATCATCACCGCGAGGATGAGCTTGCGGGGACTGGACCCCATGCGCGCCATGATGTACAGCGCGATGCGGCGGTCGATGTCGTACTTCTGGAGCGCGTTCGCGAGCATGAACCCCGCGATGAACAGGAAGATGAGGTGGTCGGCGAACGGCGCGAGCGCGTCGTCGAGGTCGCCGAACACCCCGAACGCGGTGAGCAGCGCGGGAATCGAGAGCGCGGTGACCGCCAGTGGGAGCGCGCCGGTCACCCAGAGGATGCCGGCGAACGCCATCGTGGCGATGGCGTACTTCCCTTCGAGGCCGAGGCCCTCGGGGGTCGGTGCGAGCGCGATGGCGGCGGTGACCGCGAGCGCGAGCGCGAACACCGCGAGTCGGCCACGCGTCGAGCGAACGTCCACCTGTATCATTGATACACGGGCAGTCGCCACTCCTATCGTTAATGATTAACGGAATTACTCTCGTCGCGGCGGCTCAGAAGTGCTCGACGATGGCGGCCACCTGCTCGTCGTCGAGTTCGGCCGCGTAGAGGTCGAAGAGGTCGCGGAGGCGGTCGCCGGAGAGCCCGCGGTTTCCACCCTCGAGCATCGAGACGTGGGCCTGCCGGAGGTCCGGAGCTGCGCGCTCGACGTCGCGCTGGCTGAAGTCGGCGGCGACGCGGAGGAGTCGCCACGCTGTCGGCGAGACGTCTGCGAGGTCGTGGGCGTCCACGCCGGCCATGTGAGCGTGTCGCTCGGCGGCCGGCATAAAGTCGGCGGGACGGCGGGCGATGCCAGTTCGAGTCACCGATATCGACATGTCACTTCGATACACGCCCGGTCGTTATCGGCAATCGGCACGCCAATCCCCTACGCTTATGCTTTCCGAGACGAAAGACGTAACGAGAGTAGGACATATGTATGACCTGACAGGGTTCCAGCGCGACCTCCTCTACGTCGTCGCCGGACTAGACGAGCCACACGGCCTCGCCATCAAGGAAGAACTCGAAGAGTACTACGAGTCGGAAATCCACCACGGTCGACTCTACCCCAACCTCGACACCCTCGTCGACAAGGGCCTCGTCGACAAAGGCCAACTCGACCAGCGGACTAACTACTACACGCTCACTCGCCGCGGCCGCCGCGAAATCGCCGCGCGCCGCGAGTGGGAACAGCAGTACGTCGACCTCGACTAGCTGTGGTCTCCTCGCGGACCGCCACCGCCGCCGTCGGCGTGCTCGCGAGCCTCGCTATCAGCGTCGCCGCGTGGGTCGTCTTCGATATCGCCGTCTTCTTCCTCGCAGTGCCGCTGATTCCGCTGCTGTTCCGACGACGCACCGAGGAACCCGCCGTCTACGAGTGCCCGGATTGCGGGTTCCGGACGCAGAATCCCGAATTCGCGTACTGCCCGCACGACGGCACCCGCCTCGAAGCGCGCTGACTACGACCCCCCGCCGTTCTCCGAATCCGACTCGAATTCCGAGACGTCAGTCTGTTCGCCGTCGTCGCTCGCCGTCAAGATGTCGCCCCCCAGCGCCTCCGGTGAAATCTCCTCGCCCGCCAGCAACTCCGGGAGCACGAGCCGGGCGAAGTGGACGACGAACACGAGCACGAGCGGGCCGAGGAACAGTCCGTACCAGCCCCACAGTAGCGGCCCGAAGACGTACGACAGAATCACCAGCCCGAGGTGGATGTCGCGCCCCGAGACGTACGGCCGCAACAGCAAGTCCGGCACGAAGTCCACGACGACCGCGGCGACAGCGACGAAGACGGCGACGAACACGTAGCCGGTGCCGCTCTGGTACGCAACGAAGCCGAGCCACCCGGCTAGCGGTATCCACACGAGTTTGATGCCGACGACCGGAACGAGGCTCGCGATGCCCGTGATGAGCCCGAACAACACGGGATAGGGGATGGCGATACCCGCCGGCGAGAACGCGTCCAGCGTCGCATACGACACCGCGGCGATGACGCCGGTGGCGAACGCGAAGACGATGTTTCCGAAGAAGACCGTCGAGAGGTCGTGGTCGACCGCCCGCGCGTACGCCTCTGTGACACCGCTGCCGTCCGTGAACCGACGCTGGAACCAGCCGCCGAGGCGGTGGTCGTCCCGGAGCAGGTAGAACGCGACGATGACGACCGCGAACAGGTGGACGAACAGCGTCCCGAGGAAGCCGACGTACTCCAGCGCGTTGCTCGCCGACGACGCCAGCGCTTCCTGTACTGACGGCTGGTTCAGGAACGCCTGCGGGTCCTGGACGATGGAGGAGACGTCGAGATACGGGTCGAGAAGCGTTCCGACCCGCCCGAGGTCGACGTTCTGGGCGTCGACGAACTGGTTGAACTCCTGGAGGCCGACGGCGGTGGTGTAGGCGACGACCAGCATCGCGGGGAGCGCGAGCGTCACGAGCGCCACCACCGCGCGGACCGTCGGCTGCTGTATCCACCGTTCGAGACGGCGGTAGACCGGTCGCGTCGCGTAGTAGATGAAGATGCCGAGCACGAACGTCCCGAGGAACGAGTAGACGGTGAACGCGAGCACGCCGCTGAGCACGGCAGCCACCACCCACCACGCGAGTCGACCGCGGTCGACGTCCATTACATGAGATTGCAGCGCGGCCACGCAAAAAGATTCGCCGGCCGTGCCCGGGTGGCAGCCTGTTTGAGCCCGCAAGTTTTTGCCCACCCACGATGAACGCCAGAGAGTGCCCGGAATCATCGAGTTGCTGGCGGACGCCCCGGTGGACAGCCGCGTCGTCCGGCTCGCGCTGTCGGTCGCGCTCGGGCTGTTCATCGGCCTCGAGCGTGAGTGGGCCCAGAAGGCCGCCGGCATCCGGACGTTCGCGCTCGTCAGCGTTCTCGCCACCATCTTCACCGAGGTGGATACAGAGCGTTGCGCGGACGCCGCGGGCGTCTGCCCGCCGTACCTCTCCAGCGTCGGTGCCGCGTTCGTCATTGTCGTTACGGGCGTGCTGATGGTCTCGGGGATGCGCAACGAGGACGAGGGGCTCCACCTGACGACCGCTGTGAGCCTGATGGTGGCGTACGGCGTCGGCGTGCTCGTCGCCATCGACGCGGTGCTCCCCGCGACGGTCGTCGCCGTCACCAGTTCCGTCCTGCTGGTGTTCAAGCGCGAACTCCACGGGTTCGCGTGGGGGCTCTCCCGGGAGGAGCTGCGCTCGACGTTCGAATTCGCGATTCTGGCGTTCGTCGTCTACCCGCTGTTGCCGGCCGGCACCGTCGCGCTCGGGTCGGGGCGGTACGCGGTCGAAATCGAGCCACGCGTCGTCTGGCTGATGGTCGTGTTCGTCGCCGGTATCGGCATCGTGAATTACGTCGTCGTGAAGACGTACGGCGGCCGCGGCATCGCCGTCACGGGGTTCTTCGGCGGGCTGGCGTCCTCGACGGCGGTCGTCGGGACGATGCTCGACCACGTCAGCCAGCGCACGGAGGCGGCGTCGTACGCGGTCGCGGGCGTCTTGCTCGCAAATGCCGCGATGGCGCTCCGGAATCTCCTCATCGTCGTGGTGTTCACGCTCTCGACGGGCGTGCTCGTGGCGGCGACGGTCCCGCTCGTCGTCATCGTCCTCGGCTGTATCGGCGTCGCGGCGGTCACCGCGGACTGGTCGACGCGCGTCGAGATGGAACTGGAGAGCCCGTTCTCAATGCGGAATGCGCTCGCGTTCGGCGCGATGTTCCTCGTCGTCGTGGTCGCGGGTGGGCTCGCGCAGACCCAATTCGGTTCCGCCGGCCTCTACGCGACCGCCATCCTCTCCGGCCTGGTGTCGAGCGCGGGCGCGACGACGTCCGCCATCGTGCTCTACCGGACGGGCGCGATTTCGGGGACGGCCGCCACCATCGCTGTGTTGCTGGCAACCGCCTCCTCCATCGGCGTGAAGGTCGCGCTCACCGCCGCCAGCGACAACCGCTCATTCGCGTACCGTGTCGCCGGATACAGCGCAGTTCTGCTCGTCGCTGGTGGCGTCGCGACCGCTGTCGTCGCGTTCTGACGGCCGGTGAAGTTTGCCCCAACCGTAACGAATCGCTTTTGTCGGCGGCCCGGGCAACCAGTAGCATGGACAGGGAGACCGCGGAGCCGAGCGTCCGGAGCCTGCCCGGCGAGAAAGCCCGGCAGTGGGTCGACTACCACCACGAGCACGCCGCACCCAGCACGTACGTCTACGAGTTCGTCTGGGACATCACCGAAGACGCCGCCGGCCCGTTCTGCCGGGACGTCGACGGTAACGTCCTCATGGACTTCACGAGCCACGTCGCGGCCGCGCCGTTCGGCTACAACAACCCCAAAATCATGGACCGACTGGAGGAGTTCGACGTCGTCGACCCCTCCAAGATTGCGGGCCAGGACTTCTACGCCAGCGGCGGCTGGCCACCCGAGGACGCCGACTTACCGACATCCACGCAACTACTTCACCGGCTCACCGATATCACCGAGGAGTACGGCCTGGACACGGTCTTCCTCTCGAATACGGGCGCGGAAGCCGTCGAGAACGCCATCAAAATCTGTTACGCGAACGGCGGCCACCGCGCGTTCACGTTCGACGGCGCGTTCCACGGGCGCACGCTCGGCGCGCTCTCGCTGAACCGTTCGAAGGCCGTCCACCGCACCGGCTACCCCGAAATCGGCGGCGTCGTCTCCGCACCCTACTGCGCTTGTGAGGGCGACTGCGAGTGCGGCTGGAAGACCAACGGCCCCGGTGGGAACGTCGTTGCGGACAAACTCCATCCCAAGCGCGGCGTCATCGACCCTGAGGAAGTGGCGTACCTCATCCTCGAACCCCAGCAGGGCGAGGGCGGCTACCGCGTCCCCAGCGACGACTTCGCCGACGACATCGCCGACATCCAACAGACCCACGACATCCCCGTCATCGCCGACGAGATTCAGTCCGGGCTCGGCCGCACGGGCGAACTCTGGGGCGTCGACCACACCAGCATCGACCCCGACGTCATCACGTCCGCGAAAGGCCTGCGCGTCGGCGCGACCGTCGCCAACGAGGATCTCTTCCCCGACGAGACCGGCCGACTCTCCTCAACGTGGGGCGCGGGCGACCTGCTCGCGGCCGCACAGGGCGTCGCCACCATCGACGCCATCACCAGCGACGGCGTGCTCGACAACGTCACCGAGCGCGGCCGCCAGGTCGAAGAGATTCTCGCCGACGACGCGCCCGGCTTCGTCGCCGACGTGCGCGGGAACGGCCTCATGCTCGGCGTCGAGTTCGACACCAAGGACCGCCGCGAAGCCGTCGTGAAGGCGTGCCTGGAGCGCGGGCTGCTGTTGCTCGGCTGCGGCTACAAGACGGTGCGCTTGCTCCCGCCGCTGGACGTCACGGAGCGCGAAATCGACGTCGCGATGGACGTCTTCCTGGATGCTCTCGACGACCCGAAGGTCACGAAGGCTGGACCCACTACGGGCCACAGCGAGGACGTCCAGTAACTACTCTTCGACGACGATTGCGCCGGTCATCCCCTGCGCCTGGTGGGGCGTACAGACGTACTCGTAGCGACCCGGCACCTCGAAGGTGTGCTCGAAGTAGAAGCCGCGCTCCTCGATGGTGTCGTGGCCCGACCAGTCGGCGTCCGCGGGCTGACTCGTCACGGCGACGTTGTGCGTCCCGGACAGCCAGACGAACCGCACGGTCGTCCCCGTCGAAATCGTGAGTTCCTCGGGGTCGAAGACGTAGTTCCCGTCGGGGCCGACTTCGACGACTTCCGTGCCCTCCGGAGCGTCGAGTGCGTCGACTTCGTCGTCGCTGCCGCCGCCACCGCCGAGACAACCGGCGAGCGCGGCCGTCGCGCCGATACCTGCGGTCGCTCGCAGCACGTCGCGTCGCGTTCGGTCTCGCATACCTCGTAGTCGGCGCGTCCGGGATTTAACAACCCCGCATTCTGTCGGCGGTCCAGCTTTAGAACTGGTAGCGGCGGTCGTCGTCGGGCTGCTGGACCGCGGCGCCGCCGGTCACGTCGTCGAACGTCATCCCCGAGAGATACTCGTCGTAGGTGACGTCGTACGTCGACCGCAGGTGGAAGTCCAGGCGCCCGGACTCGGTCGTCGACTGGAACAGCAGGTGAATCGCACGCCGCAGCAGTTCGTCCGTGTCGGCGTCCAGCGCCGCGCTCAGCATCGCCAATTCTTGGCGACTCTCGCGGTCGAGGAACTCGTAGTCGTCGAGGTCTTCGTACGCCAATTCGACGTCGGTTTCGAGGTCGTCGAGACTCATACGCGGGACGTGTGCTGGCGTCGGGATACGCCTTTCCGTTGCTCGCAGCGCCCGCGTCAGGCGACAGCGCGGCCGCGCGCGGCCTGGTCGGTGGCGGCGTCGGGCACCGAGATGTTCACCGGCTCGCCGTACTCCGAGAACGTGATCGTGGCGTTCGCGTCCGCGGTCTGCCCGCTGATGGACATCGTGAGGTTCATCTCGACCTGCCGAAGCCGGTGCGTGTCGTTGGCGACGTACATCCGGTAAGTGGCAGACTCGACGCCGACCCCGTCGAGCGCCTGTCCTTGCTGCTGGGCGACGACGGACTTCACATCCGACGGGTCGGGGTCGACCCGCAGCACGGTCGTCGCCACGCCATCCACGGTCGCCGCCCCCGCGACGGTGACGTTACCCGACTCCAGAAGGGCGCGCTGCTGGTCGATGCCGGTGCTCTCGTTCCACGGCTCCCGGTCCGAGAGGTCGCGGGTCTGCCAGATGCCACCGACGTTCACGTACGCCGTCGTGCCGTCGATGTACGTCGTCGTCTCCTGCCCGAGAACAGTCGCGTTCACGCGCGCTCGTTCGGCCTCGTGGTCGAAGACGCCGCGTTGGGTCATCGACAGCGACTGGCCGCTCGCAGAGACGTTCATCCGCATCTCCATGCGGTAGGTGTCGACGTCGGCCATCGCGTCCACGACGTCGCTCTGGAGTTGTGCGGCGTCCGCCGCGTTTTCGCCGTCCGAGAGGCCGGTACAGCCCGCGGTCACGAGCAACGCGGCGACGCAGACCGAGAGGAGGGCGTTCCGTCGCATCACGCCCGATTTCCCGTGCGCAGAACTTAATCCTCGCGGGCGTTCTCCCCGCCTGCAATTCGCGGCCGGCCGCGAACCAGCACCCCTAAGCGCGCGACCGAACAACTGCCGTCCATGACTGAGGGGGCCGGGGAGTACGCACTTCCCAGCGACGTCGACGCCGTTCGGGACGCGCTGGTGTCGTGGTACGAGGACGGCCACCGGGACTTCCCGTGGCGCCGCACCGACGACCCGTACGCGATTCTCGTCTCGGAGGTGATGAGCCAGCAGACCCAACTCTCCCGCGTCGAGGACGCCTACCACGCGTTCCTCGAGAAGTGGCCGACGACGACCGACCTCGCCGCTGCGGACCGCGCGGACGTCGTCGGGTTTTGGTCGGCGAACAGCCTCGGGTACAACAACCGCGCGAAGTACCTCCACGAGGCCGCCCAGCAGGTCGAGAACGACTACGATGGCCAGTTCCCGGAGATGCCCGACGAACTCTCGGAGTTGATGGGCGTCGGCCCGTACACCGCCAACGCCGTCGCGTCGTTCGCGTTCGACAACGGCGACGCGGTTGTGGACACGAACGTCAAGCGCGTGCTCTACCGCGCGTTCGACGTCCCCGACGACGACACGGCCTTCGAGGAAGCCGCGAACGAGCTGATGCCGGACGGGGAGTCCGAGGTCTGGAACAACGCCATCATGGAATTAGGCGGGGTGGCCTGCGGGAAGTCCCCGAGTTGCGACGAGGCCGGGTGTCCGTGGCGGGAGTGGTGTGCGGCGTACGCCTCGGGCGACTTCTCCGCGCCGGACGTCCCCGAGCAGTCCACGTTCGAGGGGAGTCGCCGACAGAAGCGCGGGCGCGCTGTCGGGGCGCTCCGCGAGCACGGCGAACTCGAACTCGACGAACTCGGCCCGCGGGTGCGCGTCGACTACGGCGGCGACACCGGCCGCGAGTGGCTCCGTGGCTTACTCGAAGACCTCGCCGGGGACGGCCTCGTCGAACTCGAAGAGCACGGCGAAGAGACGGTCGCACGCCTCGCGAAGTGAACAGTCGGCGCCTACGCCAGCAATGTCGTTCCGGAGGGAGAACGAATAACCGGCCGCCGAATGTACGTCACGGTCCATGGCCGGGGTTCTCGTTCCACTAGTACTGGTCGTCGTTGGTACTGCCGTCATCTGGAAGGGCAGCAGCTTCTTCGAGCGCTCCGCCGAGCGCCTCAGCAAGTACTACGGCCTCCCCGTCGCCGTCCACGGTGCCATCGTCGTCGCCGTCGGGTCGAGTTTCCCCGAAATCAGTTCCGTCGTCGTCAGCACGGTCGTCCACGGCGAATTCTCGCTGGGCGTCGGCGCCATCGTCGGGAGCGCCATCTTCAACCTCCTCGTGATTCCGGCGCTGTCCGCGTTCTCCAGCGAGGAGCTGTCGACCACGCGGGACATCGTCCACAAGGACGCGCAGTTCTACATCATCTCCATTCTCGTGCTGTTCTTGGTGTTCGCGCTCGGTGCGACCTACGTTCCCGGCGGCACGAACCGGGCGGCAATCCTCACGCCGTCGCTCGCGCTCGTTCCACTCGCGACGTACGGCGTCTACGTTTTCCTCCACCAGCAGGACGCGAGCGAGCACGTCCCCGAACCAGCGCCGGACGTGCGCCCGCGCCGCGAGTGGGCCGTGCTCGCCGCCGCACTCGTCGTCATCGGCATCGGCGTCGAGGGAATCGTGCGCGCCGCGCTCTCCTTCGGCGCGACGTTCGACACGCCGACATTCCTCTGGGGCGTCACGGTCATCGCCGCCGCGACCAGCCTCCCGGACGCCATCGTCAGCGTCCGAGCCGCGAAGAACGACGAGAGCGTCACCAGCGTCACGAACGTCCTCGGTAGCAACACGTTCAACCTCCTCGTCGCCATCCCGCTCGGCGTCCTCCTCGCCGGCACCGCCACCATCGACTTCCGCGTCGCGGTGCCGACGATGGGGTTCTTGGCGTTCGCGACGCTCGTGTTCGTCGTCACTACCCGCACCGACCTCGAACTCACCGACCGCGAAGCTGTCGGCTTCCTCGCGTTGTACGCGCTTTTCCTCGCGTGGATGGTCCTCGAATCCGTCGGCGTCATCGAGACTGTCCGAGGTATCTGACCGCCAGCACCGAATGGCCACGCCTGGTCTACGCTTCGTCCTCGCGAACCGTCAACACGGGGACGTCTGAGGTACGGACGATGCGTTCGGTGACGCTCCCGAGGAGCGCGCGGTCGAGACCACGTCGGCCGTGCGTCCCCATCACGACCACGTCGATGTCCTCGTCTTCGACGTACTGGAGGATGGTCTCGTAGGCACCGCCCTTCATCACGACGCCGACGGCTTCGATGTTCTGGTTGCTGGCTTTCTCGACGACGTCGTCGACGACCTGCTCGCCTTCCTCGGCCAGCGGATCGACGACGTCGTCCTCGAAGGTGACGGTGCTGTACTCGGTGGTATCCGCGACGTAGAGAACGTGCAGGCGGGCACCGTAGCGGTCCGCGAGTTCGATTGCGTGCGGGACTGCAGCGTCCGCGGCACTGCTCCCGTCGGTCGGCAACAGGACGTCGTCGTACATACGCCGCGAGAGGTGAGCCGGCCCAAAATAGGTGCGGGTGGATTCCTGGCTGCCTGTAATCGCCGCCGCAGATGAGCAAGCGTTTTGCCCCGCGACCACCCCCGTTGTGAGCATGCACGCGATTACGAACTCCGGGTGGGTCGAGGTCATCACGGGGTCGATGTTCTCCGGGAAGACGGAGGAGCTGTTGCGGCGGCTGCGGCGCGCGGAAATCGCGGGCCAGGAGGTCGCGGCGTTCACGCCGGCCATCGACGACCGGTACGGCGAGGCGACGCTCGGCTCGCACGCCGGCCGCACGTGGGAGGCAACGGTCGTCGACACCACCGCAGAGGGCGTCTCGAAGATTCCCAGCTACCTCAACGGCGAGGAAGTCGTCGCCATCGACGAGGCGAACTTCTTCCCCGACGAACTCGTCGAAGTCTGTCAGAACCTCGCTAGCGACGGCCGCCGCGTCGTCGTCTCCGGCACCGACCAGACGTTCCGTGGGGAGCCGTTCGACCCCATCCCACAGTTGATGGCGGTCGCCGAGTACGTCGAGAAGTTCCAGGCCATCTGCACGCAGTGTGGGGAGCCCGCGACCCGCAACCAGCGGCTCATCGAGGGGGAGCCAGCCCACTACGACGACCCCACGATTATGGTCGGCGCGGAGGAGTCCTACGAGGCACGGTGTCGGAACTGCCACGTCGTCGAGCGGGACTGAGATGACTACGTGGGTAGAGCCTGAGGGTGGCCGCGAGCGCGGGCCGGTGGGGCTCGCGAAGGCGTTCACGCAGGTGCTCGTGAACCCCACGACGTTCTTCGAGGAAGCCGTCTCGCCGGGCGACCAAGCCCCGGGGCTGGTGTTCGCGATGGCGGTCGTGCTCGTCTCACAGGGAACGCGACTCGTACTGAACCCCGGGCGTGCACTGGAATTCCCGGCCCCATCGTGGCTCGCCGCCACGCTCACACTCGCCCTCGCCGTTCTCCTGATTGCGCCCGCCGCGCTGCACGCGCTGTCAGCTGTCGAAACACTCGTGCTCGCTGCCGTGGTTCCCGACCGCGGTGGCGTCAGCGAAACCGTGCAAGTGCTCGCGTACGCCAGCGCGCCCTGCGCGTTCGTCGGTGTCAGCGTCCCAGTAGTCACGTTCGTCTCCGGGCTGTGGGCGTTCGCGCTGCTCGTGCTCGGGACGCGCATCGTTCACGACACGTCGTTCGCGCGCGCCACGGTAACCGCGCTCGTGCCGGGCGTGCTCGCGTACGGCTCCGGGTTCGGTTGGTTCGCTGCAACGGCTGCGCTGTTCCCGTGGACGGCCGACTACATGCCGTGGGTCGGGCGCGCGGTCGAGGCCGCTGCAGTGCTCGGAGTTTAGTGGGCGCACCGCCAACGTCGGCGTGTGCTCAACGTCAACTTCTCGGACCTCATGTTCGAACTGAAAGACGGTGCTGTCAAGCACGTCGGCCCGTCGAACACGGCCGCCGACGCGAAACTATTCGACGTCGAAGCCGCAGAAGCCCGCGAATTCGGCGACAAGCGCGTCAAACTCGTCTTCGAGGACGACAGCGGCAACGAAGTACAGGTCGCGTTGTTCCCCGAAGACGTTCGCGACGTCGTCGACGATGTGGAAGCGTTGGAAGCCGACAGCCCGGTCTTCGAGTAGCTCGGGAGCGCGAGTGTTACCACGTGGAACCGACGAGCTTTCGATAATCGTTTACGGCAGCACCCGCTCTTTCGAAGCAAATGGGTACGTGTATCATCTGCGGCTCCTCCACGGACGGCCGTGTCTGTGACACCCACGAGGAGGACGTCGCCTTCGAGTTCCGCGGAGATTCTCCCGATCAACTGACGCCCGGTCGCTACTACAAAGGCACCATCGACGGCTTCGCCGACTTCGGCGTGTTCGTCGACATCGGTGACTCTGTCACCGGCCTGCTTCACCGTAGCGAAGTGCCCGGCCGCCTCGAATCGCTCGGCTGGGACGCCGGCGACAAAGTGTACGTCCAAGTTACGGACGTCCACGACAACGAGAACGTCGACCTCGGCTGGTCGATTCGACAGGACGACCGCGACTTCCGCGGCCACCTCGTCGACGACCCGAGCGCGGAGTCGAACGCGGAGCTCCCGGAGGACGACGACGATTCCGACGAGGAACAGGACACCGAGACCAGCACCGCGGACGGCGGAACGCCGGTTTCCGAGGACGACGCCGAGTTCGAATTCGGCGAATCTGAAGACGCCGAACCCGAGCCCGAAGCCGAGGACGAGTCGGAAGCCGAGGACGAGTCGGAAGCCGAGACGGACGAGGAAGCCGAGACGGACGAGGAAGCCGAAGCCGCCGACGGCGAAGCGGAAGCCGCGGAGAGCGAATCTGCGGATGCCGAGTCCGAAGAGAGCGAACCAGAACGCGTTCCGATTGCCGACCTCGAGGACTACGTCGACGAACGCGTCACGGTCGAGGGCGAGCTCGCGAACGCCCGGCAGACCAGCGGCCCGACGGTGTTCGAACTCGCCGACGAGACCGGTGCCGTCGACTGCGCTGCGTTCGTCGAAGCGGGCGTCCGCGCCTACCCCGACATCGAAGCGGGCGACGTCGTCCGCATCGTCGGCGAAGTCGAGCGCCGTCGCGGCGAACTCCAGGTCGAAACCGAGGACCTCTACGAACTCGAAGGCACGGACGCGCAAGCCGTCGAAGCCCGCATGGAGGACGCGCTCACCGAGCGCGCCACCCCCGAGACGACTAACCTGCTCGCCGAGGACGACGCCGTCGAAGCCGTCACCGACGACCTCGTCGACGCCGCGACGGCCATCCGCCGCGCCGTCGTCGAATCTCGTCCGGTCATCGTCCGCCACACCGCCACCGTCGAAGGCTACGTCGCCGGCACGGCCATCGAGCGCGCGCTCCTCCCACTCATCCGGGACGAACACGAGCGCGAGGACGCCGAATACCACTACGTCGACCGGCGGCCGCTCGACGACGCGTTCTACACCATCGACGACGCCACCGGCGACGTGACGTCGATGCTGGAAGCCGCCGAACGCCACGACGAGAAACACCCACTGTTCGTGCTCGTCGGTGCCGGCTCGACCAGCGAGTCCACGGACGCCATCGACCTGCTGGACATCTACGACGCAGACACGGTCGCCATCGACGGCGGCTACACCGACGACGCTGCGGGCGCAGACGTTCTCGTCAGCCCGACGGAAGCCGGCGAGAATCCCGTGAACACGGGGGCGCTCGGCTCGCAGCTCGCCGCGTTCGTCAACGACGACGTGCGCGAGGACCTCTACCACCTGCCCGCCGTCGCGTACTGGGCTGACACGCCCGACGCGTACGCGGACCTCGCCGCCCAGACCCACTACAGCCCGGACACGCTCGCCGAACTCCGAGACGCCATCGCGCTGGAAGCATTCTACCAGTCCTACGAGGACAAACGCGAACTCATCTCGGACCTGCTCTGGGGGGAGGCCGACGACTCGCTCATCGAGCACGTCTCCGAGCAGTTCCGCGAGCGCCTCGAAACGGAAGTTTCGACCGCCGAACCCCACCTCGACGTGCGCGGCCAAGACGGCGTCGCCTTCGAGACGCTGGACGTGGACGCGTACACTCACGAGTACGACTTCCCGCCGGTCGACCTGCTGCTCGACGCGCTCTACCGGCGTCGCGACCGCGCGGACGTGCTCGTCGGCGTGAGTGGCGACGAGATTCGCGTCCGCAGCGACGACGCGGTGGACGTGCGCGCCGTCGGCGAGACGGTCGCCGACGAACTCCCCGAGGCCGGTGTCGAGCCGCGCGGCGCACGCGACGGCCGCATCGAGTTCCTCTCCGGTGAGAAGGACGCGGTCGTCGACGCGGTCGTCGACGCCATCACCGACCAGCTCGCCTAACTGCGACCCCGCAACGACACGTTTTTTCGCTCGCGGCGGCTTCTACGGAGTAATGAGCGCGGACGCCGACCCCGCATTCGAGGCTGCCTGCGAGGAGCTCGTCGAACGAATACTCGACGGGGACGTCGGCAAAGACGACGTCGAGAGCGCGAAGCTCGAAGTCTGTTCGGAGCACTCCGCACCGAAGGTGCCCAAGCACTCGGAGCTGCTGGACTTCGCGCCCGAGGACCGCCGTGACGACCTCGAAGAAGTCCTCCAGCGCAAACCGGTGCGGACCGCGTCGGGCGTGACGCCGGTCGCGATCATGACGAGCCCGCACATGTGTCCGCACGGCAAGTGCCTGTACTGTCCGGGCGGGCCCGCCAGCGAGTTCTCGTCGAGCCAGTCGTACACGGGCCATGAGCCCGCTGCTGCGCGCGGCGTGCAGAACGACTACGACCCCTACGGGCAGGTGACGCTGCGACTCCACCAGCTCCGGGAGATCGGCCACCCCATCGACAAGGTCGAACTCATCCTGATGGGTGGGACGATGACCGCGCGCAGCCACGACTACCAGGAGTGGTTCGCGAAGCGAGCGCTCGAAGCGCTGAACGACTTCGACCCCGAGCAGGAACCGAACCCTTCCGAGACGGAGTCGTTCGCCCAGGACCCCGAAGAGTACGACTTCTCCTATCTCGAAGACGTCATCGCGGAGAACGAGCACGGCGACATCCGGAACATCGGGACGACGTTCGAGACGAAGCCCGATTGGTGTGACCCCGAGCAGGTCGACCGGATGCTCGACCTCGGCGGCACCAAAGTGGAGGTCGGCGTGCAGACGACCTACGAGCGCATCAACCGCGAGATGCACCGCGGGCACGGTGTGCAGGCGTCCATCGACGCGAATCGGCGGCTGCGGGACGCCGCGTTCAAGGTTGGCTTCCACATGATGCCGGGCCAGCCGGGCATGAGCAAGGAGATGTGCCTGGAGGACTTCCGGCGGCTGTTCGAGGACGAGAAGTGGAAGCCGGACTACCTCAAAATATACCCGACGCTGGTGGTTCGGGACACCGTCACGTACGACATGTGGCGGAACGAGGAGTTCCAGCCGCTACAGAACGAGGAGGCCGCCGAGCTCGTCGCGGAAATCATGGATATGATTCCGCGGTACACGCGCCTCCAGCGCGTCCAGCGGGACATCCCCGCGGACCACATCGACGCGGGCGTCTGGAAGTCGAACCTCCGCCAGCTCGCCTGGGAGAAGATGGACGAGCACGGCTACACCTGCGAGTGTATCCGCTGCCGGGAGGCCGGGATGAACGACGAGGAGCCCGAGAACGTCGAACTCGACGTGATGACCTACGACGTCGCGGGCGGTACGGAGCACTTCATCAGCTTCGAGGACTTCGAGAAGGACCTCCTCGTCGGATTCGCACGCCTGCGCTTCCCGAACGACACGGTCCGTGACGAACTGGAGGACGCGGCGCTGCTCCGCGAACTCCACGTCTACGGCGGCGAAGTCAGTGTCGGCGACGACACCGCAGACGGCCAACACCAGCACCAGGGCTACGGTCAGCGCCTGATGACACGCGCCGAAGAGATGGCCGCCGACGCCGGCTTCGAGAAGCTCAGCGTCATCTCTGGCATCGGCGCGCGCCAGTACTACAAGCAGAAGCTCGGCTACCGGCAGGACGGTCCTTACGTCAGCAAGCAACTGTAAGCCGGTTGCGCTCACAGGCGGCTACTTCTCGCGGAGCGTTCGCCGCGCTCGCCGTACCGATTGCTCGGCTCGGAGCGCCCCACGACGAGATTCAGGTCACGCGCAGGATTGGCTCCGTTCCGGTATTTGAACCTACGCAGCCAGTAGCAGCGAGCATTCGCGCGGCTTCGCCGCGCGATTCATCGCGAGCCTTCGGCTCGCGGGCCCCGATGACCCCCGAAGTGGGGTCCGACGGGGCTTTTTCCCCAAGTTTTTGCGAACGAGGACGGCGAAGCCGTCCGAGTGTAGCAAAAAGTGCGTTTTAGAAGGTGTCGAGTTCGCCGTCGATGACGCGCTGGGTGATGTTGGTGATGGTCGCGAGTTCGGCGTCGACAATCTTCTGGATATCGGGTTCGACGTCGGACACGGCGAGGCCGTCTTCGGTGACGACGTGGACGTCGGCGACGTGGGGTTGGTCGATTGGGCGGCCGATTTGGGAGAGGAGGCGGACGCGGAGGTCGCGGATACCGTCCACTTCGTCGACGATGCTCTCGGCGATTTCGGTGGACAGGAGGTTGTAGATTTTCCCGATGTGGTTGACCGGGTTCTTCCCGGAGGTGGCTTCCATGCTCATCGAGCGGTTCGGGGTGATGAGGCCGTTCGCGCGGTTGCCGCGGCCGACGCTGCCGTCGTCGCCCTGTTCGGCGCTCGTGCCGGTGGTGGTGAGGTAGATGGAGCCGGATTCGTAGTCGTCGGCGGTGTTGACGTGGACGGCGACGTCGCGGTCGGTGTGGTCGGTCGCGAGGTCGTGGACGTGTTCGCGGAGTGCCTCGACTTCGGCCTTGTAGGCGTCGAGGTCGTCGACGTGGGCGTCGACGAGCGCGGCGGCGACGGTGAGGTCGATGTGGTCGCCTTCGCGTTTGCCCATGACTTTGACGTCTTCGCCGACGGCAGGGTTGGCGTCGCCGTAGGGCCCATTGAGCGACTGCTCGGTCTCGTAGACGATGCGCTCGGTCTCGGTGAGGGGTGCGTGACCGACACCGAAGCTGGTGTCGTTGGCCATCGGGACGGCGGGACCGTCTTCGACGAACACTTCCTGGAGGTCGCCGGAGCCTTCGCCGAGTTTGACGTCGACGATGACGTCCGTTTCGAGGTCGAGGTTCGGGAAGTTCTCGCGGAGGTAGTCGCGGGCGGCTTCCAGCGCGATGGACTCGACGGGGATGTTGTACTCGACGCCGTCGTCGTCGACGTAGTGGCTCGTCGCGCGGCCGACGACGAGCACGTAAATCGGGTCGATGACTTCGCCGCCGCCGAACGCGGGCGCGGCGGTGCCGGCGACGAGCTGGGTCTCGTCGGTGTTGAAGTGGAGGACTTCGCCGACGCGGTCGATGTACTCGCGGGCGAGCCGTTCGCAGACGTGTTCGGCGATGCCGTCGCAGATGGAGTCGGGGTGGCCGAGGCCTTTTCGTTCGACGATTTCGACCTCTTCGTCCTCGACCGCCCCGCGGTCGAGAGACTGCACTTGGATGTTCCGCTCGGTCATTACGCAAGTGTTGCCCGCCTCCGCTTCTATAACTTGCGAAAAGCACGAGAAGAGATAATATTCCTCGTGCGCATACTCCGGTCAGGCGTCGGCGAGTTTGAGACCGAGATACGACGTCCGAATCTGGTCGGCGGGATCGAGGCCAAGCTGCCGGAGGAGGGCATACGCGTCCTCACGAGCGGCCTCGACTTCACTGTCCGACTCGACCTCGGTTTCGACTTCGACGTACTCGCCGACGTCCTCGACAGCGTCCAGTAGTACCTCGAAGTCGTCGACGTGATGGGTCTCGCGGAGCTTGCGCACCGTCGCGGCGGGATCGAACCCGAGCCGTGAGAGGATTTCACGCATCTCCTCGCCGCTCCCGACGGCCGTCTCGAACTCCTCCCGGGACTTCGACTCAGCCTCCAGCAGCGGGCCCTTGTACGTCACGCGGGACTCGCCCTCCGCACGGTACTCACCGTCGAGCACTGCGTCGATAGCGGCCGTGAGCCCGCCTTGGACAGCGTCCCGTTCGAACGTCTCGGCTGCGGTAGCGACCCGACGAACGCGTAGCGCTTCATCAGTCTCCGCGAAGTCGCGGTGTGGTGCGTCGAAGTACGTGTCCGCCTGAGCCACCGTTCCGACGCGCTCTGCGTCGCCGTCCGCGAGCGCCGCGCGGACCGCATCGTGGCTCGCCGGCACCTTCACCTCCACTTCGTACATGCACGAGTGCTCGCGGTCACCCCGGAAAAACACGGCGCTTCAAAGTGCTCAATAGTGCTACGTGGGGTTCTTAGCAGGCGTTATCCCGCGGTCTCGCGAATCCCGAATCGACTCACGATGTCCACCGACAGCACCCGTGGTGCCCAGCAGTCACGCGACGATGTCGACCGCACGCCGCTCGACGCGACCGTCGTCCGCTACCAGAACACGCCGGACCGCTGCACGCTCTCGCCGCCGAATGTCGACAGCGACCGGCGGCTCACCGCGTGGCTCTCCGTCGACGCCGACGCCCTCGTCACATTAGCCGAGAACCGGTGACCGCGCGACCCGCGATGGCGCTCACGGCCGCGAAACGTGATTCTTAAGGGTGGAACGGGAGTGCGTACTGGTATGAGCGACGAAACTGAGGCCGAGACGGCCGACGAATCCGAGACAGAACAGGGCGGACTTCAGGAGGGGGACTTCGTTAAGCTCTCCTACACCGCCTACACGGTCGACAGCGGCGAACTCGTCGACACCACCGACGAGGAAGTCGCCGAGGAAGAGGGCGTCGACACCGAAGAACAGGAGTTCTCCCCGCGCACCATCGTCATCGGCGAGGGCCACATCTTCGAGGACGTCGAGCAGGACCTCATCGGCAAGGAAGTCGGTGACACCGGCGAAGTCGTCGTCGAACAGGCGTTCGGCGAGTACGACGAGGACGAAGTCCGCACGGTCTCCGCGAACAAGATCCCCGAGGACGAGCGCTACCCCGGTGCGCACGTCGACATCGACGGCGAGCACGGCCACGTCGAAGCCGTCATCGGCGGCCGCGCCCGCGTCGACTTCAACCACCCGCTCGCCGGCGAGGACGTCGAGTACGAGTACGAGATTCTCGACCAGGTCGAGGACACCGTCGAGAAGGCCCGCGGCCTGCTCCAGATGTACTTCGACGCCGACCTCGACATGCACCTCGAGACCGACGAGGTCGAAGAGGAAGTCACCGAGGAGACCGAGGAAGGCGAGACGGAGACCACGACGGAAACCGTCGAGAAGGAGACGCTGTACATCGAGCAGTCCCCCGAACTCCAGTTCAACCAGCAGTGGATGATGGGCAAAGACCAGATTCTGAACCAGGTCATCGACATGCTGGACATCGACCGCGTCATCGTCCAGGAGATCATCGACGGCCAGCCCGCTGGCATGCCCGGTATGATGGGCGGTATGGGTGGCATGGGCGGCGGCGAAGGGCTCGGTGACGTCGAAGAAGCCCTCGAAGACGCCGACGTCGACGCGGACGAAATCGTCGAGGAGCTCGACATCGACGAAGACGAAGCCTAAAGGCGACTTCCGATTCCGGCCGCTCGGCCTACTTTTATCGCAGAACAGAACCGCACGACCCGATAGCCCGGGGTCTCGTCACGCGATGTCGCGGCTGGTGTCGACCTGAACGCGTTCGCCGAGGTTCAGCTTTATCGAGGAGTCCAGGGCGTTGCCGCCGCGGAACTTCGGAACGGTGAGTCGGGTCTCGACTTCGTCGTTGGTCTCCTCGACGCGCAGTTTGAACACGACGTCGGCCATGTGTTCGGTGGTGCCGCGGAGTTCGGGGGCGTGGTCGGTGTCGAGACAGTGCAGGACGGCGATGCCGCCGACGTTGCGCATGTGGTTGCCGAGTTCGTTGACGAAGTTCTCGTAGCGGCCGCGGTCGGCGCGCTCTAACGCGTCGGCGGGGTCGATGATGACCGTCGACTCCGGGGGGACGCTGCGGAACGCACGGCGCGCGTTCTCGATGGCGTCGGCACCCGGGATGTACCCTACCTCGGGGTCGCCCGTCGGCGCGTCCGTCGCCTCGAAGGCGTCCCGGACGGCCTGCTCGGTCCGATTCGTGGTGAGGTAGAGCGTGGGTCGTGGGCGCGTGAGTTCGTACAGCAGTAGCTCTCCCTGACTGGCGGGTGGTGCCTCGTAGGCGACCACCGTCCCGGCCGGCACGCCGCCGCCGAGCTCCCGGTCGAGGACGTCCACGCCGGTGGAGAGCCGCTCGCGCATAATTCCACTGTAGGAGACGGACGCAGGTTAAGTATTTGGCTCGACGTATCCGGCGAGCGTCGCGTACGCTGCGGCCGTCTCCGGTGCTTCGAGCGGCGCTATGGCGTCGGGAATCGGCACAGCGTCGGCGGCCGTCGCGTCCGCGAGCCCTGTTGGGACGGCGACCGCACGAGTGACGCCGACAGCGCGGACTGGCGTCCCGACTGCGCGCGCCATCGCGGCGGTCTTGACGGCGTCCTCGATGCCCTCTCGGCTGTCGGTCGCGACGACGACGCAACTGTCGGCCGCGCGCAGCGGGCGGACTGCGGCCTCGCTGGCACCCGCGGGGCAGTCCAAGATAGTGGGTCGTGATTCGGGCAGCGCGTCGAGTGTCGTGGCGAGGTCGTCTTCGTCGGCGTCGCCTACCGGGAGCACGTCGACGCCGGGAACTGTGGTCGACTCGTGGGCGGTCGCAGTCGGGTTGGCGGCGTCCACGTCGGGGTCTCGCGGGACGCCCGCACGCAGGTGGAGGTTCGGCGCGTCGAGGTCACAGTCCACGACGAGGGGGCGACGCCGCCGCTCGACGAGCGCGCTCGCGAGACCGAGCGCGGTGGTGGTCTTCCCGCTGCCGCCCTTGCCGCCCGCGACTGCCAGCACGCGAGTGAGTGGCCCCGGCTTCGTACTTGAACCTCGGGCCGCGAGTGGGGCGCGGTGGCACATCCCGGAGGTGGCCGTGCTCCGGGACCTTTACGCTCCCGGGGGACGCGTACTGAACCGATGCGTCACGACCACCTCCTCACCGCCAAACAGCTCTCGCGGGCCGACATCGAGACGGTCCTCGACAGGGCGGCGGCCTTCGACGACAACCCGGCGGCCGCCGGCGAGCGGTACGCCGACGAGCTGCTCGCGCTGTGCTTCTTCGAGCCGAGCACGCGTACGAAGATGAGCTTCGAGACGGCCGCGAAACGCCTCGGCGGCGACGTCGTCGACATGGGCTCCGTGGAGTCCTCGTCGGTGAAGAAAGGCGAGTCGCTGGCCGACACTGTCCGCGTCGTCGAGGGGTACGCCGACGGCATCGTGCTCCGCCACCCCAAGCAGGGCGCTGCGAAGATGGCCAGCGAGCACGTCGACGTTCCCGTGGTGAACGCGGGCGACGGCGCCGGTCACCACCCGAGTCAGACGCTGCTGGACCTGTACACGATTCGCGAGCACGCGGGCCTCGACGACATCTCCATCGGCATCATGGGCGACCTGAAGTACGGCCGGACGGTGCACTCGCTGGCGCACGCGCTCACGAATTTCGACGTCCGCCAGCACTTCGTCAGCCCGGAGAGCCTGCAACTGCCGCGCTCGGTGCGCTACGACCTCCACGAGGCGGGCGCGCAGGTACAGGAACACGAATCCCTCGACGCAGTCCTCCCGAACCTCGACGTCCTGTACGTCACGCGCATCCAGCGCGAGCGCTTCCCCGACGAGGACGAGTACGAGGCCGTCGCGGGCGAGTACAGCATCACGCCCGAAACCCTCGACGCCGCGAAAGACGACCTCGCGGTGATGCACCCGCTGCCCCGTGTCGACGAAATCGCGGCCGCGGTCGACGAGACGGAGAACGCGACGTACTTCGAACAGGCACACAACGGCGTCCCGGTCCGAATGGCCCTCCTCGACTTGCTCCTCGACGATGACTGACACTGAACTCCGCGTCTCGAAAATCCAGAACGGCACCGTCATCGACCACGTCTCCGCCGGGGAGGCGCTGCACGTGCTCAGCCTGCTGGGCATCGACGGCACGGAAGGCACGCCGATGAGCCTCGGCATGAACGTTCCCTCGGATCGGCTCGGTCGCAAAGACGTTGTGAAGGTCGAAGGCCGCGAACTCAGCGACAGCGAGGCCGAAGTGCTGTCGCTCATCGCGCCCGAAGCGACCATCAACATCATCCGCGACTACGACGTCGTGGACAAGCGCCGGGTCGAACGACCCGAGGAGGTCGGCGGCGTGCTCGTCTGCCCGAATCGCGAGTGCATCACGAACGCCGGCGAACCCGTCGAGCCGACGTTCGCGGTGCTGGAGGACGGCCTGCGGTGTGAGTACTGCGGGGAACTCATCCGCGAGGATATCACCACACACCTCCGGAACTAACCGCGAGATGTTGGGAGACAATCACGGATTCGTGCCGACCCCGCAAAGCGTTTAGTGCCGGCCGCCGATAGTGTCAGCCATGGCAGGAAAACTCGTGAAAGCCGCCGCTGCACTGCTCGTCATCGCCCTCGTCTGGAAGTTCGTCGTCGGGGGCGACGAAGCGCCCGAACCGCAGGAAGTCGACCGCATCGACTAGTCGGTCCCGCCGCCCACTCCCCGCTTTTCTGACGTGCCGAGAGCGAACGACTTAGGCGGCCCGCCGGCCAACTCGCGTCCATGTACGGCGTCGTCACGCGGAACGCCGAGGAAGTCGAGTGGCCGGAGTTCGACCGCACGTTCTACGAGGTCAAAGACGTCACCGGCCGCCACACTGACCCGCTGGAGGACGCCGTCAGCATGGTGTCCTGCTTCGGGGACAACGCCACCGCCGGCACCGAACCCGACCTCGTGCCCGTCGACGACGAGGGCAACGAGGCCACCCGCGACCAGCCGTACTTCGACTGGTCGTACATCTGCCCGCTCGCCGAGGACTACCGCAACGGCCTCCTGACAGTCATCGAGACGTGCGCGGAGGTCAACGGCGACGTTCGCCTCGACGACGTTGGGTTCCCGCGCGGCGAGTACTGTCACTGCGAGCGCTGCGAGACCGCGTTCGCCGAATCCGAATTCGACGACTGGTACGACTGGCGCGCGAGCGTCATCACGGAGTTCGTCGCGGAGGCCGCCGACCGCATCCCCGGAACGACGTATCTCACCCTCTACCCCGACCCGTATCCGGGACACCTCTACGAGCGCGCGGGCCTCGACGTCGAGGCGCTCGCCGAGCACGTCGACGAGTTCGTCGTGCCGCTGTACGACACCAACTACGGCACGACGTACTGGCTGGAGACCATCGCCTCCGGCTTCGAGGACCTGCTCGACGCGCCGTTCAGCGTCGAACTGTACGCCGTCGACGTCGAGGTCGAGAATCTGGTTCACGCCACTGAGGTCGTCGAGGAGTACGCGGAGGGCGTGTTCTTCGGCTACGAGGCGAGCAACGCCCGCGCCACGCTCCGACGGATGGACGCCGAAGAGCGCGAGGGCAAGTCGTTCGGGCCCGAGTAGTCAGAGCCGCTGGCGGAGGCTGCGGAACTTCGGTTCGAAGCCGTGGTCCTCGTAGAACGCCATCGCGGCGTGGTTGTCGACGTGCACGGAGAGACTCGCGTACTCGCAGTCCCGTTCCCGTCCCCACGCCTTCATCCGGTCGAGCAGGCGGCCCGCGATACCCTCGCGGCGGCGTTCGGGAACGACGTAGAGGCCGTCGACGTAGCAGTTCTTTCCACGGGTGTACAGCGCCGGCGACGACGTGGCGCCGCCGGAGACGACACCGACGGGCTCGGGGTCGTACGCGACGAACATCGTGCGGTCGGCGTCGTCCAGCCACCGCGAGCAGTCCTCGTCGGCGACGACGTCCTCGTCGAGGTCGCTGAACGCGGGGTCGAGGGCTTCAGCCTCGCGGTACGCCGGCCGGAGTAGTCGGTCGGCGACGGCCGCCCGCTCGCTGTCCACCGGCACGCGTACGTCCATTATCGTGAGGAACGCGGACGGACGAGAAAAGCGCTACGAGAGTGCTCGCTCGCGCCAGCGCTGGAGGTCGCGGCGGTCGCGGGTGTCCTCGGGGAGGTCGGCGAACCAGGCGGCATCCGATATTTCTCCGTCCGGGTCCCGGACTTCGAGGTCGGTGTCGTCGGCGCACGCCTCGAAGACGGGGAGGACGCCCCACGCGGAGTAGCCGCTGGACTCGAAGGCGACCGAGGTCACCATCGCGAGGCCGTGGTAGGTAGCATCGACGCCGGCTTCCTCGGCGAGTTCGCGCTCGGCGGCCTCCCGGAACGTCTCGCCGTCGTCGACGCCGCCACCGGGGAGCACCCAGAGGTCGACGTCCTCGTGGCGCACCAGCACCACGTCGCCGTTATCCCGGTAGACGACTGTGTGCGCGCCGTAGGGCGCACCAGTGCGTTCGACGCGTTCTGCGAGCGTGCGGAAGCGCTCCCGGGAGACCGAGCGCCGCCGGTCGAACTCCAGAAAGTCGTCGTGGGTGTCGGTCAGCGCGTGGTAGGCGCGTTCGGCGCGCTGTTCGGCACGGCTCGCGAGATACCAGAGGTCATCGACTGGCATCGCAGTGCGGTGGCTGCAGGCGATTCAAGGACGCTGCGAGCGTGGCGAGAGCGAGGGTCATAGCCGGTCGTACGGCGGACACGCACGTTACCGTTTCGGAGGCGCGAAACCGGGTCGCTTTTGAATCGGCCGCGGAAACTTCGTGCCATGAGCTTCGAAGAAGACGACGAGGTCGTCCTCCACGACAAGCACAGCGAGTACGACGGCGAGACCGGCACCATCACGCAGGTCGTCGACACGATGTTCGGCGAGCCCAACTACACCGTCAGCTTCGACGACGGCCAGGAAGCCGGCGTGCCCGAGGACAACCTCGAACTCGCCGAGGACGACGAGAACGAGGAGGACCCCGACGAGGGCGAGGACGAAGAAGTCGACGACGCCTAACGCGACTTCGAACTTCGTTTTTCAGCCGTTCTCCGTCGACCAGCGGCCGCGTTAGAGGTAGCCGAGGTCTTCGAGGCGCTCGTTGATTTCCAGCATCTCGACGTCCGTCGGGTCGACGCCGCGCTCCGGTAGGCGTTCGCGGAGTTCGGCTTCGAGGTCGGGGTCGTCGGTGCGTTCGAGTTCTTGAGAGTTCGCCTCGATATCGTAGACGCCGGGCTCCCAGTCGCGCTCGGGGTATTCGACGTACTTGGCGTCGTCGTAGCGGACGGCGCGCGCCCAGTTGCGCTCACGGTGGAGGGACGCGCCACACGCACGCATGTACGCAACGCGGTCCTCGACGCCGGGTTTGATAGCGTCACCGTCCGTCTCGTGGTCGACACCCAGTGTGTCAAGCAGCGTCGGGAGGATGTCGATTTGCCGGACCTGGGCGTCCACGGTCGCGGGTTCGACGCCGGGGCCAGCGAGCACGAACGGAACGTTCGTCGTGAAGTCGAAGACGTTCTCGCCGTGCCCGTTCTCGATGAAGTGGTCGTCGACGTCGGGGCCGAACTGGTCGCAGTACTGGTTGATGCGTTCGACGACGCCGCGAGTGTCCACGCCGCCGTAGTACTTCACGGCGTCTCGCAGGGACTTCACGGCGAGCCGAATCGGATTGTTGCGGTGGGTGATGCTCTCGCCGTGGTCGCCGACGACCGCGACGACCGTGTCGTCAGGGACGGCGTCGACGAGCGCCTCGATTTCGCGGTCGAGCGCGGAGAATGCCCGGCCGTACGGCGTCTCGCCGTACTCCGAACTGTCGTACTCGCGGGGGACGTGGATGTCCTCGTGAATCTCCCAGAGGTGGACGAACGCTGCGAACGGTTCCGGGAGGTCGGTGAGCCTCTCGATTCCCTCCTCGCGCCAGTCGCTGAACATCGACTCGTCGCGGTCTCGGCACTCGTAGGTGTCGAACCCACGGTCGAGGCCGGTCTCGGGAACGAGCGGGCCGGTCGCCATCGCTTCGGTGTGGTAGCCGGCGTCGCCGAGGATTTCGGGCATCGAGTCGACGTCTCCGGATAGGCTGCCGCGGCGCAGCGACTGGATGCCGTTTCGCTCGCCGTACGCGCCGGTTAGCAGGCTCGCGACCGCGGGCGTGGTCGTGGTCGCGGTGGCGTACAGTTCGGTGCACTCCTGGCCCCGCTCGCGGAGGCCGTCGAGGAATGGCGTGTCGACGGCGTCCCGGTGCAGGAAGTCCTGTCGGAGGCAGTCCACCACGACCATCAGGAGGTTCGGGGAGTCGGTAGTGTCGTCCATAGTCAGGTTCGGTAGCCGAGGTCTTCGAGGCGTTCTTCGATGACGTCGCCACTCTCGCCAGTGTCGTCGTGGCCCGCGGCGCCGGGGTCGTGGCTGTGCGTGTCCGTCGCGGTCGTCTCGCACCACGGCACCTCGCGGAGGACGGGGAGGTCGACGCCACCCGGGTGGCCGTAGACGTGGTGCTCGCCGAACGCGTTGCCGTGGTCGGCGGTGACGACGACGCGCTCGGCGTCCAGATTCTCGAACAGCAGGGCGAGGTCGTCGAGGACGTACTCGAGGTTCTCGCGGTAGGTCTGCCAGGCGTCGGCCTCGCTGCGGCGGCCGAAGCGGAGGTCGTCCCAGATGGACATCTCGTCGTCGCCGAACTCGTCGAGTTCGACGCCCTCGCTGCGCTGCTCGCGCTCGAGGACCGAGGGGAAGTGAGGCTGCATGTAGTGGACGACCATGCGGTTGGCGGTCGTCTCGCGGCCGGTACGGATGGCGGCGTCCGTCACGGGTCGCGGCGGAATCGTGCCGAGGTCGTCGTCCCACGCGTACCGCCACACCTCGTCGACGGTGTGGAAGCGGTCGTGGTCGATTTTCGACGCGGAGTAGGGGTTGCCGGTGACGTACGCGAGGTCTGCGAGTGCGTCGTCGCTGGCGCCGCCGAACACCGTCTCCAGCCACTCGACGGAGGAACTGGCGGGCGACGTCCGCGACCCCGGCTCCGTGGGGAGGAAGTCGTAGTCGGCGTCCGCGGCGACTTCCGCGAAGAGGTCCGCGCGGCACGCGTCCAGGACGACGAGGACGTCCCAGTGGGCGTCGAGCACGGGGTCCGGGTCGGTGGTCGATTGCAACGAGTACGCCACCAGCGACGCGAGTTCTCGGACGGCGTCGATGCCGCGGTAGCGGAGGTTACGGGCGACGTTGGCCGCCTGAGCGGGCACGTCAACCATGGGCGGATACGGAGGTCTTCTCGTACATTTCCGGGAGAGGTACTCGGTGACTCGGTTGTGACGGGCGGAGAAAAAACCTCCTATTGGCGGGGCAGTCGGACGCGGCGACCGCCAGTACGGGATTCGATGGATTGATTCACGCCCGCCCGCCACTCGGAGGCGTGCAGCGAGAGGACCTGCTGGCGACGGCAGCCGGACTCGTGGGCGCAGCCCTCGTGTTCGCGGTCATGTTCTGGGTCGTAGACGCCCGCGAGGTGCTCGCAGCGGCCAGCCGCGCGGATCCGGTGTTGCTCGCGGCCGTCGCGGGTGTGATACTGTTGTGGAACGCGTCGTGGGGGCTGGCACTCTGGAACGTCCTGCGCGCGCTCGACATCCGCATCCCCGTCCGCACGGCGCTCCTCGTGAACGCTGCCGGTGCGTTCGCCAACCACGTCACGCCATTCGGGCAGGCGGGCGGCGAGCCCGTGACGGCGTGGCTGCTCTCACAGACCGCCGGCACCGACTACGAGGTGAGTCTCGCGTCCATCACCAGCCTCGACGCCATCAACGTCGTGCCGTCGCTGGCGTTCGCCGCAGTCGGCTCGCTCTACTACGTCACCACCGAGACCGACGGCGAACTCGGGCTCTTGCCGCTCGCCGTGATTGGGGCGGCAATCGTCCTCCCAATCGTCGCGGCGCTCGTGTGGCGCTATCGAACGACCATACGCGGCCGTGCAGGCGGGACGGTCGCGGCGGTCGTCCACCGCGTCGTCGGCGCGATTCCACGCGTCTCCCTGCCCGACGCCGAAACCGTCGCCGAGCGCATCACCGGGTTCACGAACGCGGTCGGCCGCGTCGCGGTCTCCCGGGAACGGCTCGTTGCCGCCCTCGGCTGCTCGGCGCTCGGGTGGGCGCTCCAGGCGTTCGCCCTCTGGGTGACGTTCATCGCGCTCGACTCGTTCGTCCCCCTCTACGTCCCCTTCTTCGTCCTCCCGCTGGGGAAGGTCGGGTCAGTGCTCCCGACGCCCGGCGGCCTCGGTGGAACGGAAGCCATCAACGTCACGCTACTCACGCTGCTGACGGCTGTGAGCGCGCCGACCATCGCAGCCGTCGTCACGATTCACAGCGTCGGCGGCTACCTGTTGACGACGACCGTCGGCGCTGCCGCCACCAGCGCGCTCGGCGTGCGCGCTTGAGTCGCCTCGTTCGGAGTGATTTATACCGCTCGCGCCCCGAGAAACGCGCATCGTGACTTCGTCATGAGTGGACGGCCACCGAAAGTCGCCGTCGCGCACTACTGCGAGGGCGCCGGCCACGCAACCCGCATGCTGGCAGTCGTCGAAGAGCTGGAGGCTGCCGGCTACGAGACGGTCATCGCGGGTGGTGGCCCCGGCACGAAATTCGTCGAAGCCAACGGCTACACCGAATTCGAACCGACCGTCGTGGATTTCGTCGACGACCTCCAGGACGGGAGTCTCCTCGACGTCGCCCGGAACAGCGTTCCCGCGCTCTACGAGCGCATCCAGCAGTACCGCGCGTGGTTCGACGACGAAACTCCCGCACTGCTCGTGACGGACGACATTGCTGCGGCGATTGCGGCATCCCTGCACGGCCAGCGCTACGTCTACATCTCGCACGACCCCTCCGCGTTCTACACGTCCGCCGTCGAACGCGTCGGCGCGTGGGTCCGCAACCGCATCGCGGGCCGCGGTGCCGAGCAGTTCCTGCTCCCGAAAGTCTGGGCCGACGAGCCGACAATTGGGGGTGCCGACGACGTGCCGCCGATGGCACCCGCCGGCGACGCACCGGACGAGGACGTCGACGTGCTCGTGGTGCCGAGCGAGTTCAGCGTCGACCCCGACCGGCTCGCGGACGCGCTGGAGGCGCAAGGACGGGACGTGACGCTCGTCGGCGGCGACGACTGGGAACTCCAGGAGTCCCTGCAGCCGTTCATCGCGGGTGCGAACCTCGTCATCTGTAGCGGCTACTCCACGGTGATGGAGGCCGCGGTTGCCGGCACGCCCTGCATCGTCTTACCGGCAACTTCCGAACAGCGCGGCGTCGTCGACGCGCTCGCGGACACCCCCGGCTTCTACGCCGCGGACTCGATTGCGGGCGTCGAAGCGCTCCTCGACACGGTCGAAGCGCCCCAGCCACGCGAGAACGGCGCGAAACGCGTCGCGGAAATCGCTGCGACGTACCTCCCGGACAGCCCGCAGTAGCGACGTTTTTACCGCCGCGGCCGCTACCGCTACGTAATGAGTGAGGTTCCGTTCCACTACGTCGACCTCCGTGCGTTCTGCTACGGCACGGAGGACGAGGTTCGCGTCGCCGACGCGCTCGGCCACTTCCTCCCCGAGGAGGTCGAACTCGAACGCGCCGAGAGCGCAGGCCACCTCGGCGACCGCATCGTCGTGCTCTCCGCGCGCGTCGAACGTGCCGACGAGATGCGCCACGTGCTCGGTCAACTCCGGGACGGCGCGGACATCGAGCGCATCCGGGAGGAACTCGACCAGCGCGTCGACGACAACTGCTCGCTGTTCGTCCACCTCGACAAACAGGAGGCGTTCCTCGGCGACGCCCAACTGGGCGACGGCATCGCGCTCCGCGCGAAAGTCGAAGCCTACCCCGCGAAGAAGGAAGCCGCCGTCGAGAATGCCCGCGAAGCGCTATCGTAGTCGAGAACAGTGATTGAGGACGTCGTCGCGACGCTGTTCGGCGACCCGTTCGCCGTGATGAACACCGTCGGGCTGGTTGCGTTCGCGCTAGTCGGGGCCTCGAAGGCGATTCGCGAGGAGTTCGACGTATTCGGTATCGTCATCGTCGGGCTGGCGATGGCGTTCGCCGGTGGCGCGACGCGCGACCTCCTCGTGGCACGAGTTCCGCTGGCGCTCCAGTCGCCACTCGAAGTCAGTCTGGGATTGCTCGGGGTCGGCCTGGCCATCGCACTGAGCGTCGGGCTGTCGTCGCCGGATACCCATCCAGTCACGCTGGTCTCGGACGCTGTCGGGCTCGGTGCGTTCGCCACGACGGGTGCCATCGTCGCGACCGACGCCGGCGTTTCGGCGTTCGGTGTCGTCGCGATTGCGACGATAAACGCCGTCGGCGGCGGAGCGTTTGCGGACATCCTCCTCGATAGAGCACCGTTCATCCTCTTCGAGGACTTCTACGCGAGCTGTGCCGTGCTCGGGGGAGTTGCGTACTGGACTGCGGGAACACTCGGTGCGACCGGGAGTACGGCTGCCGTCGCGTGTGCGGTTGTGACCGTCGGAACCCGATTAGTTGCAGTCGTGTACGACTGGCACCTCCCGACGGTCCAGAACTTCCGACGGTTCAGTGGGTGACCGCCGTTCGTCCTGGAGACGCGACGGCGAACGCACGCGTTTTTACGGACCGACGACGAACGGACTGTCGTGTACGAGGCCGTTCACGCCCACCCGGGCGGCGACAGCACGGTCGCGCGGTTCGCCGCGACAGCCGCTAGCGTCGGCTACGACGGCGTCGTCGTGCGGAGTCGGTCGGACGCCCGGCCGGACGTCGACCACGAAGCCGTCGCCGAGGAGTACGGCATCGACGTGGTGTCGGGCGTCGAACTCGACGCGGAGAACACGTCGCAGGCCAGCGGCGCCATCGCGAACCTCCGCGAGCAGGCGACCGTATTGGTCGCGCGCGGCGGCACGCCGGAGTTGAACCGGTTCGTTGCCGAATCGCAGCGCGTGGACGTGCTCGCCGGACCGATGCGGGGACGCGGCGACGTCAACCACGTCGTCGTGAAGGCGGCCGAGCGGAACGCGGTTCATCTGGAGTTCGACTTCTCGCGGGTGCTGCGCGCGAGCGGCGGGGAGCGCGTCCAGGCGTTGCGTGGGCTACGGAAGCTCCGCGAGCTCGTCGACCACTACGACGCGCCGTACGTCGTCAGCGTCGACCCCGAGTCCCACCTACAACTGCGCGCGCCCCGCGAACTGCTCGCCGTCGGCGAAGAGATTGGGTTCAACCGCGACCAGATTCGGACCGGGTTGGAGGCGTGGGGCGAGCTGGCGGAGCGCAACCGCCACCGGATGTCCGAGGACTTCATCACGTCGGGAGTCGAACGCGGCAGGTATGAAGAAGACAGTTGAGGAGCACGCCGCGCGTTTCGACGACCTCGCGGCCGACTACGACGAGGAGAAGTCCGTGGAGTACAACGAGTGCGTCGCGCTCGTCCTCGAACACGCGAACCCCGACAGCGACGACACCGTCCTCGACTTGGGCTGTGGGACGGGAGCCATCGCGCTCGGGCTGGCCGAGGAAGCGGGCCACGTCGTCGGCCGCGACATCAGCGAGGGAATGATGGACGAGGCGCGCCGGAAGGCCGACGAGCGCGGCCTCGACAACGTCGAATTCGGACAGGGGCAGTTCCGCGAGCCGAACTACGACGGCGAGGTCGACGTCGTGACCTCGAATTTCGCGATGCACCACCTCAGCGACGAGGAGAAGCGCGAAGCCATCTCGGTCATCGCCGGTCTCGGCCCGCGGCGAATCGTGCTCGGGGACGTGATGTTCTTCGGGGAGCCCGACCCAAAGGAGCCGTTCTACAGCCCCGAGGTCGACGACCCGGCGACAGTCGGCGTGCTCGTGGACGCGTTCACGGACGAGGGGTACGCAGTCACGGCCGTCGAGATGGTTCACGAGCAGGTTGGCGTGCTCGTCGCCGAACGCCCGTGAAACACCTCCCGAAACACCTCCGGCCGCGGTGGCGGTACCTCGCCGTCGAGCTGGAGGCGTGGCCCGACGCGGACGTCTCGCAGGGGGACTTCCAGCGCAGCGTCTGGTTCGCCGCGCAGAATCTCTACGGGGACACGGGGAGCGCGGACGCCGACCTGCGCGTGCTGCAGTTCTCCTTCGAGGACGGCAGCGGGGAGGCACTGGTGCGCGTGCGCCACGGCGAAGTCGAGCGCGGGCGAGCGGCGCTGGCGTGCGTCGACGACGTTCGCGACGACCCCGTCAGGGTGGCGGTACGCGGCGTCTCCGGCACGATACGGGCCGCTGAAGAAAAGTATTTAGGACGGCCGGGTGAATCCGCAGCCGAAGCCAGCGTCGCGTTCGCGGGCGAGACCCGTCCGGCAGTCCGCCGAGGTGACCTCGTCGACGTCGACTCCGAGGGCGGGTACGTGGGCGCGACGGACCTCGACTGCTAACCATGCAAGGACAGAACCAACAGCAGGCCTACGACCGCGGTATCACCATCTTCTCGCCGGACGGCCGCCTCTATCAGGTGGAGTACGCCCGAGAGGCAGTCAAGCGAGGGACGCCCAGCATCGGCGTCCGAACGGACGGCGGCGTCGTCCTCCTCGTGGACAAGCGCATCAGCTCGCCGCTGATGGAGGAAGCGTCCGTCGAGAAAATCCACAAGGCCGACAACCACATCGGCATCGCGAGCGCCGGTCACGTCGCCGACGCCCGCCAACTCATCGACTTCGCGCGCCGCGACGCCCAGGTCGAGCGCGTACGCTACGACCAGCCCATCGGCGTGGAGACGCTGACGAAGGACATCACCGACCACATCCAGCAGTACACGCAGGTCGGCGGTGCGCGCCCGTTCGGTGTCGCGTTGCTCATCGGCGGCGTCACGGACGGCGAACCTCGCCTCTTCGAGACGGACCCCTCGGGGACACCCTACGAGTGGAAGGCCATCGCAATCGGCGAGGACCGGTCGACAGTGCAGGGCTACCTCGAAGACCACTACGACGAGTCGCTCCCCCTCGACGAGGGCGTCGAACTCGCGCTCCGAGCGCTCGGCGAGATTCGGGAGTCGCTGCAGCCCGAGGGTGTCGGCGTCGCGACCATCGACGCGGAGACTGGGGCGTTCATCGAACTGTCGGACGACGAAATCCGAGAGTACCTCGCCGAACACGACTTGCTCGGCGGCGAAAGCGAGGACGGCGATGCGAGCGCAGACGGTGACAGCACGGACGGCGACGGCTCCGACGAGGAGTAGCCGCGTCGCCCTGATGGGAAAAGGTCTTTTAAGTATACCCGTCGAACCCACACGTATGATATCACTCGACGAGGCGGTGACCGCGCGCCTCGAAACACACGGGGAACGATTCGAAGTGCTCGTCGACCCGGACGCCGCGCTCGCGATGAAGCGCGGCGAGTTCGAGGGCGAACTCGAGGACGTCATCGCGGCCCGCGACGTCTTCGAGAACGCCTCCCGCGGGGACCGACCTGCCGAAGAGGATTTAGAGGAAGTGTTCGGGACGACCGAGCCGATGGAGATTATCCCCGAAGTCATCGAGCGCGGGGAGATTCAGATTACCGCCGAGCAGCGCGCGGAGATGCAGGAGCAGAAGCGCCGCAAGCTCATCAACATCATCACGCGAAACGCGGTGAACCCGCAGATGGACAACGCGCCGCACCCGCCCGAGCGCATCGAGACCGCGCTCGAAGAAGCCGGGTTCACGGTCGACCCGATGGAGCCCGCCGAGAGCCAGGTCGACGACGCGCTCGACGCGCTCCGCCCCGTGATTCCGATTCGCTTCGAGGAGGTCACGGTCGCGGTGAACCTGCCGCCGGACTACGCGGGCAGCGGGCAGGCCAAAATTCGGGAATTCGGCGAACTCGACCGCGAGGAGTGGCAGGCCGACGGCTCGTGGGTCGGCGTGCTGACCTTCCCCGCGGGAATGCAGAACGACTTCTACGACCTCGTCAACGAGGTTTCGGAGGGCGAAGGCGAGACGACAATCGTCAAGGAGAAAGGCGAACTCGGGACGCGCTGAGCGGTTCGACGCGGCGATTTCGGCGTTACCCTTTCTTGAAGCCGACGAGGAACCCACCGGTGAAGCCGGCGCTGACCGACAGCGTCGAGAGGATGGTGTTCACCCACGACGGCGGGGCGGCACCATTGGCAGCCTGCGTGATGTCGAGCATTCCGCCAGTGAGGCGGTCCCAGTCGACGGTGAGGATGCCTCGTGATTCGAGGAATTTGAACAGCGCGAGTTCGAGACCGACGATGACCGCGATGAGCTTCGCGACCTTCTTCGCGGCGAAGCCGATGATGGCGCCGATGCCAGCGCCACCCCCGAACTCCAGGCCGAGGGTCGTGAGATTGATGTCCGGCATGGTCGCTCATCCGCGAGCGACCGGTAAGTCTCTTTTGTCAGACGCACTGACGACACCGGGCGCGCCCGGGGCTTAAGTAGCACGGGCACCTACTACGTGACAAGTGACCGGAACAACGACGAAAACGGCGGTCGTCGCCAAGCGTGTCGACGAGGGCACGCCCGACACCGCCGAAATCAGGGACCTCGTCCGCGCCGCGGGCTACGACGTCGGCGGCGAAGTGACGCAGACGCGTACGGCCGACCCGGCCCTCCAACTCGGGGAGGGGAAGGTTGAGGAACTCGCAGCGGTCGTCGAGGAGACGGACGCCGAGCGAGTCGTCTTCGACAACCGGCTCGGCCCCTACCAGACGTACAACCTCGGCAAGCAGCTCCCCGAGAACACGGAAGTGGTGGACCGCTTCCGGCTCATCCTCGACATCTTCGGACAGCGCGCCCGCACCCGGAAGGCGCAACTGCAGGTCGAACTCGCAGAGCTGCGCTACGAGCTGCCGCGCGCGGAAGCGAAGACGAGTCTCGCGAAGCGCGACGAACGCCCCGGCTTCATGGGGCTCGGGGAGTACGACGAGAGCCGCGAGCAGGACATCAAAGCCCAGATTAGCCGCATCCGGGACGAGCTCGCGAGCATCGAGAAGACCGAACAGCAGCGCCGCGAGACGCGCCGCGAGTCCGGCTTCGAATTGGTGGCGCTGGCGGGCTACACGAACGCCGGGAAGTCGACGCTGCTGCGCCGCCTCGCGGACGATCTCGACATCGACGAGAACGAAGAACTCCACCCGGACCTCGACACTACAGCGGAGTCCCAGAACCAGCTGTTCACGACGCTGGGGACGACGACGCGGCGGCTGGACATGGACCGCCGGGACGTGCTGTTGACGGACACGGTTGGATTCATCAGCGACCTCCCGCACTGGCTCGTGGAGTCGTTCAAATCCACGCTCGAATCCGTCTACCAGGCGGACCTCGTGTTGCTCGTGGTCGACGCCAGCGAGTCCATCGACGAGATTCGCGAGAAGCTCGTGACGAGCCACGACACGCTCTACGAGCGCAACGAAGCGCCCATCGTCACCGTGTTCAACAAGGTGGACAAGGTCGACGACGACGAACTCGCGGAGAAGCAGGAGGCGCTGTCCGCGCTCGCGCCGAACCCAATCGCGGTCAGCGGCCGCGACGGTATCAACGTGGACGCGCTGCGCGCCCGCATCGACGCCGAGTTGCCGCCTCGGGAGCGCGAGACGCTGGTGCTCCCGATGACCGACGAGACGATGAGCGTGGTGTCGTGGGTCCACGACCACGCGTACGTCCGCGACGTCGACTACGGCGACGAACAGGTCGTCGTCGACTTCGAGGCGCTCCCGACGGTCGTCGAGAAGTCGCGCGCGAAGGCCAGCGACCTCGTCGCACAAGCCTAGAGTTCTCGTTTCTCCTTTCGGACCACTTCCACGCCCTCGATAGCCGTGCCCGGGTACTGCCCCTCGTCGTCTTTCTCCGCGGCCTTCACCATGTCCCAGACGACGTTCAAGCCGGTCGTCACTCCCTCCAAGGCTTCCATCTCGCAGCCGGTCTTCCCGGTCGTCTCGACAGCGACTTCGAGGACGACCCGGTCCTCGCGCACGTCGAAGTCCGTCTCGACGTTCGTAATGGGAATCTGGTGGCACATCGGAATCGTCTCCCACGTGTGCTTGACTGCCTGGACGGCGCCGACGCGCGCGGTCGCGAGCACGTCGCCCTTCCCGATTTCGTCGCCGCGAATCGCCTCGACGGTCGATTCGGAGAGCTGAATTTCGCCGCGCGCGACCGCCCGGCGAGCGGTGTCCGGCTTGTCCCCGACGTCGACCATCTGCACGTCGCCCTCCTCCGTGGTGTGCGTGAGTTCGTCTTGAGAGTTCTCAGGCGCATCAGTCATCACGACCACCCCACAGCGCCGCGGGCAGCGCATCCAGGAGGTCGGTGGCGAGCAGGCCGTAGCCGTGCTCGTCGACCACCTGGTCGCCGGCGTCGCCGTTTGCGTACGCGCTGATACTCGCAGCGGGAACGGGGTCGAGCGTGGAGAACATCGCGGCCGTGGCGCCCGCGAGCACGTCACCGGTGCCTCCGACGGTCATTCCCGGATTCCCGGTGCGGTTGACGCGCGTCGTCTCGCCGTTCGAGACCACGTCGTACGCGCCCTTCACGAGCAGCGTCTGCCCGAGGTCGGCGGCGAAGTCCTCAACCGCCCCGGCCCGGGCACGCCAGTCGTCTTCTGCTGGTCCCCCCATTTTCTGGAGTTCTCCTTGGTGTGGCGTGCAAACGAGGTCCGCGTCGGTGTCGACGTCGGGGACGGCCTGGAGCGCGTCGGCGTCGACGACTGCGCGGCCGTCGTAGGTGGCGAGGAACTGCCGGACTGCTGCGAGCGTGTCGTCCGAATCTCCGAGGCCCGGTCCCAGGACGACCACGTCGACGTCCGCGGCGCGGTCCAGAATCTCGTCGACGTGCTCGGGGAGCAGGCGTGTCCCGACGTAGGAGTCCACGATGAGGTTCTCGCTGTACCCCTGGACGGTCTCGGCGATGCTGTCGGGGACCGCGAGGTACGCGAGATCCGCGCCAGCCCGTAGTGTGGCCTGCGCGCTCAGCGCGGGCGCGCCGGTGTAGGGGCCGCCACCGACGACGAGCACGCGCCCGAAGTCGCCCTTGTGGGCGTGCGGGTCGCGTTCGAGCTGCTGGAGGTCGCCCGGCCCGACGAACAGTTCCGCGGCTTCTGGAATACCGATGTCTGCAACCGTAACGTCCTCCCGGTCCACGAGTGCGGGCTTCACGTCGTGGAACGTCACTACGTGGTCGGCGTCGACGGCGACGCCCGGCGTCTCGCCCGTGTCGGCGTTCATTCCAGAGGGAACGTCCACCGCGACGACGGGCGCGTCCACGTCGTTGATGGCTTCGATAGCGGAGGCTTCGGGTTCGCGGGGCGCGCCCGAGACGCCAGTACCGAGCACGGCGTCCACGACGACGTCCGGGTCGCCGAGGGTCAGCGCTTTCGAGTCTTTCACGACCTCCGTGGGGAGTTCGGCTTGCTGGAGCGCGTCCCAGTTCTCCCGGCTGATGTCCGTCGTGATGGTTTCGGGTCGCCCGAGCAGGTGGACGGTGACGTCGTACTCGCTGAGGAATCTGGCTGCGACGAACGCGTCCCCACCGTTGTTCCCGCGGCCCGCGACGACGGCGACGGTCGCGCCCACATCGGCGGTTTCGCGGACGGCGCGCGCGACGGCGTTCCCACTGGACTCCATCAACTGCTTGCGCGGCACGCCGACCGCCGCCGCATTCCGGTCGACGGCGGCCATCCGCTCGCTGGTAATCATGGCTGCACGTTCAGCGGGGACCGCCGTAAAAACTCCGCGTCCGCGTCAGCGCCGAATCTCGAAGCCGTCGAGGCCCTCGGGGTCGTCGTATTCGGCTTCGACGTCGTCGACGCGTGCTGCGGGACTGCCCTCGTGGCACCACTCCACCATCGCGCCGACGTCGTCCGCAGGTCCCTCGAAGACGGCTTCGACGCGGCCGTCCCGTAGGTTCCGCACCCAGCCGTCGACGCCGCGTTCGCGGGCCTGCTCGCGCGTGTTCGCCCGAAAGTAGACGCCCTGCACCTTCCCGGAGACCAGCACGCGTGCGCGAGTCCACTCGCTCATGTAGTGGGGTGGGACGGCAATCGCCAAAAAGTTACGCGCGCCTACTCGTCGCCGCCCGACCGGAGATAGTGGAAGAGGTACGTCTGCGTGTAGCCGGCGTACGGGCCCAGTTGCTCTCGAATCGCGCGGGAGGTGTCGGCGTAGTTGCCGCGGTCGCAGTCCGGGTAGTGCTCCTCGATGGCCGAGCGAATCCACGTGTCCAGTGGGACGGCTTCGAGGTAGCCCAGCGAGAACAACAGCACGCAGTCCGCGACCTTGTCGCCGACGCCGACGAAGTCCGTGAGTTGCTCGCGAGCAAGTTCGTACGCGCGGCCCTGCACGTCGCGCTGAGTGAGTTCGCCCGTCGCGACCATCTCGGCGGTGCGCTGGACGTACGGCGCGCGGTAGCCGAGTTTCAGCTCCCGGAGGTCCTCCTCGGTGGCGGCCGCAAGCGCCTCTGGTTCGGGGAATGCGTAGACGGTCTCGCCGTCGTACTCGATTGGTTCGCCGTAGTGTTCGCGGAGGGATTCCTGCATCGCGAATATCCGTTCGACGCGCATCTGCGCCGAGCAGATGAACGAAATCAGGCAGCCGAAGAACGGGTCGCGGACGATGCGGAGGCCGTCGTAGGCGTCCCACGCGGCCGTCGTGAGGTCGTCGTCGGTCGCGGCAGCGCGAATCTCCTGGAGGTCGTCGTTCAAACCGAGGAGTTTGCGCACGAGCGGGTCCGCGTCCGTCGTAGACTGCCACTCGACTGCGGTGTCGGTCTGGCGGACTTCGACGACGTCACCGTCGACGACCGTGCGGTACCACGCGCTCCCGCCGGACGCACCGTCGGTCTCGTAGGTGGTTCCATCGGGCCGCCACCAGAGGTACGTCTGGCCGCTCTCCAGGGTCGCTTGGACGTCGACCGCGCCCGCAATCTCGTCGGTCGGAATGGCGCCGCGCTCCATCTCGGGCGGGCTTGGCGGCGCTGGGGGAAGACGAGTTCGATTCCGGGCCAAAGTTCTTCTACGTTGCGTGTGAACGTTCCACGTAGCCATGGATTGTAGGGTGGTCGTCGAGGCCGCAGTCCCCGTCTACGACGTCGAGACCCCCGACGAAGCGGTGCGCATCGCCATCTCGAAGACTGGCGAGCTGCTGAATCCCGACCTCAACTACGTCGAAATCAGCATGGGCGAGCGGACGTGCCCGCACTGCGGGGACGACCTCGACCCCGCGTTCGTCGCTGCCGACGAGAGCCTCGTCGCGCTCGAATTGGAGATGAGCGTGTTCAATGTCGAACGGGAAGAACACGCCTCCCGCATCGCCCGGAAGGAGATCGGCCAGCGCCTCGAGAACATTCCGCTGGAAGTGCTGTCCGTCGAGGAGGAAGTCAGCGAGGAGGAGACAGAGAGCGGGGAGTCCGAAGGCGCGGCGGACGGGGCGTAACGCTGTCGCTAGGGAGGTAGTGGGTGTAAGGAGACGTCGCGTGTCGCTACGTTAGTCGGCTTGGGCGGGGACGGCTTCCTGTTCCTCAGGTTCGTCCATCGCCGAAGTGATGCCGCCCGCGAGCGCGAAAACAGCCGCTTTGTGGTCAGTCTTCGATTTGTGAATCGATGTCGGTCGTACGCCGAGATCCTCGTACTCGTCAAGGGAAATCTCGTCGGACTCGCACTCCTCGTAGTAGTTCCCGACCTCTGCGAGGAGGCCGTGGAGGTGGATGAGCTCCTGCTTCTTCATGGCAGCCAATTCTAACGGTCACGGGGTTATAGTATTATCCTGAGAGCTGTTACCACGGGGCTCGGCCGAACGGGCCAAAATCGGGGTGACCCGGGCTTTTGAAAGGCTTTTGTGCGGGCCGCTACTTCGTTGGGGTATGGATTACGAGGAGCAACTCGACCGCGCGATGCAGGAGAAGCCCGACGTCGCGGGCAGCGAGAGCCGGTTCGAGGTTCCCGAGCCGAACGTCCGCGAGGAAGGCAACGTCACGGTGTACGAGAACTTCCAGGACACGCTGGACCGACTCGGCCGCGAGCAGGACCACGTGCTGAAGTTCATCCAGAACGAGCTCGGGACGAGCGCCCAAATCGACGAGAACGGGCGCGCCCGATTCACCGGTGGATTCCGTCAGCGCCGCGTCGAGGACGTCCTCGACGAGTACGTCGACACGTACGTCACGTGCCCCGAGTGCGGGCTTCCGGACACCAATCTCGAAATCGAGGACGACACCGAACGCCTCCACTGCGAAGCGTGTGGCGCTCGGACGGTCGTCTAAGTTACTGGAGCCGCTTTAGATTCTCGAGATCGCGGTCGGTTCGCATGAACTCCGCCGTCCGCCGCGTGGCGTGACAGTTCGGACAGCTGAAGTTCTCGTCGTGGGTGGGCAACTCGCTCGGCGTGCTCTCCCACTGCTTTTGACATTCAGGACAGACCAACTGCACGTACGCCTCGTGCGCCATGCTCACCAGTGGAACGGCTGCCGGGAAAAAGGTTGAGGCCCCGTCTCGCTCAGTAGTACTCGTCGGTGCCGACGAGGTCGAAGAGGTCGTCGTACTCCGCGGGGAGCTGGGCGGTGACGTCCTGGAGTTCGCTCTCGGGCACCGTCTCGTCGACGACGTCCATCACGACCTGCGCGTAGAACGCGGCGTCGGCGTAGTCGGCGTTCGCGCGCTCGGCGACCCGCTGGACGAAGTCGTCGTAGTCGAATATCTGGCCGGAGTCAGCCTGGTGGAGGAAAATGTCGATTTCCATCGGGAGCGGGCCAGCGAGGTCGGACGCTTCGCCCGGCTGCAGCCGTTCACCGAGCGTGGTGAGGACGGCGCGGGTGACTCGGATTGCTTCGCCACGGGAGGCCAGTTCGGCACGGTTCTGGACCGCACCGACGAACTCGTCGTGCTTCATGAACGTGTGAACGTAGACAGGCCCCTGAAAAATGGCTGGTGGCCGTTTCGCTCGCGCTCGCCGGGCCGAATCCCGGTGCCGAGCGCGTTACTGCTGGCGAACAGCCAGCAGCGCGGCTCCGAGGAGCGCGACGAGCGCGATGCCGATGCCGAAGCCGGGGACGCTCCCGCCGGATTCGCCGTCGGTCGTGTCGCCAGCCTCGGTGGGCTCCATCATTTCAGTCGTCTCCATCGTCTCGGTGGTCGTCGTCATCGCGGGCGCGTCCACCGTCGCGGAACTCATCACGGGCGCGCCGTTGGCGACGTACGGGCCGTCAGCGCTGCCCTCGGACTCGACGAAGTCGTAGGTCTCGTCGCCGTCAGAGTCTGCGTGCGCCATCGCGAACACCGTCGTCTCGCCGTTGAGTTCGCTGTCCAGCATCACTTCGACGTTCTCGTGGGTGCCGGGCGCGAGATACTCGGAGGTGCCGCGGACGCTGTCGAAGACCGCGCCGTCGGCGAGGGTGCCGTCGTGAATCGTCACGAACCCGCCGTTCGCGAGCGTCACCGAGTCAACGACGACCGTCGACCCGTCGCTCTCCTGGTCGCTGATGGTCGTGACTGCGTTCACGGACGCGTGGGCGGTGTCGACGACGGCGCCGCCGTTCGCGGTGAACGGCCCGTCGTCGCTACCCTCGGAGGTGACGAAGTCGTACGACTGGTCACCGTCGGAGTCCATATGTGGCATCGCGACGACTGTCTGGGACTCGTTGATTGGGTCGTGGAGGGTGACTTCGACGTCATCGTGGTGGCCGGCTTCGAGGTACGTCGACGTCCCCGCGACGCTGGCGAGCGTCTCGCCGGCGAACAGGGAGGCATCGTGAATCGTCACGAAGCCGGGTTCGCTGAGGTCGACGGAGTCCACGACGACCGTGTGACCGTCGGACTGCTGGTGGTCGACGCTGACGGACGCGGAGACGGTCGCGGACGCAGTGTCGAGGACCGCGCTACCGTCAGCCGTGTACGGGCCGTCCTCGCCACCCTCGGACTCCTCGAACGTGTACGCTTCGTCGCCGTTCGTGTCCATGTGCGCCATCGGCACGAGCGTCCCGTCCTCGGTGTACGGGTCGTCGAGGCTCACGCGGACGTTCTGGTGGAGGCCCGGTTCGAGGTACGTGGAGGTGCCGCGGATGCTGTCGAAGACCGCACCCTCAGTGACGCTGCCGTCGTGGACGGTGACGAACCCGCCGTCGGGCAGGAACACCGAATCGACAGTCGCAGCGTGACCGCCAGTGGTCTGGTTCATCGCGGAAACGGACGCCGTGTTCGACTGCGTGACCATCGCGGTGTCGAGGACGGCTTCCCCGTTCATGTCGGTGAACGGCCCGTCGGCGCTGCCCTCGGAGGTGACGAAGTCGTAGGTCTCGTCACCGTCGGAGTCGACGTGCGGCATCGGAATCACCGTCTCGTTGCCGACCGACTCGTCGAGTTCGACGCGGACGTTCTCGTGGACGCCCGCGGAGAGGTACGCGGAGTGTCCGACGACGCTACCGAGCGCATCGCCGTCGAGGAGGCTATCGTTGTGGACGGCGACGAAGCCGGGTTCGGCCAATTCAACGCGGTCAACGACGACGGAATTGCCGTCGGTCGGCTGGTCGCTCATCGACACGGTCGCAGACGCGGTGACGTTCGCCGCGGCGACGACGGCGCCGCCGTCAGCCGTGTACGGGCCATCGACGGCCGCGTTCCCGGAGACGAACTCGTAGACGCGGTCGCCGTCGGTATCCATGTGCGGCATCGCGACGAGCGTGTCGTCCTCGCTGAGCGGCTCGTCCAGGTGGACGGTGACGTTGTCGTGCGTGCCGGGTTCGAGGTATGCCGACGACCCGACGACGCTGGCGAGCGTCTCGCCTTCCTGCACGCTGCTGTCGTGAATTGTCACGAACCCGCCGTCCGGTAGCGTGGCGCTGTCGACGGTGACCGTGTGGCCACCGGAAGTCTGTGCGTCGAATGTGACGCTCGCAGCTGCCTGCTGGTCGGCCGTCGCTGCCGCGGGTGCGACGGCGAACAGCGAGCCAACGACGACGGCTGTGAGCACGAGTGCTTGGATGCGTTCCCGCATACCCCAGGCGACACCCGGTACTTGAAAGAAGATTTCCCGAATTCAGGCCCAATTTCGACCGAAAACCCGCCAAATTGCGGCCCTAGGGAGTTCTAGCGCCGATATCATAGTATTGTCAAAAGGGGCGGGTTAGGGGTTCGGGCGTGGTGGCTGCGGCTTGGCTAGTCGTCGTGAGCGAGTCGAAGAAACGAGTTCAGTGTCAGGTCAGCGCCGAGCCAGTATCGGGTCAGTCCCACGTCACCCACAGCAGGAACACGATGGCGGCAGTTTCGAGCAGCCGCAACGCCATCATCGCGGTCGCGGAGATCGACGGGAGACCGCTGAACCACGCGGTCAGCGCGTCGTGCATCACGAAGTAGTAGAGCCCGAGGGCGTTCTCCCCGAGCAACAGCAGGCCGAACACGAGCAGGCCGAGCGTGTGTTTCGACTGTATCTGCCGATAGTTGCGAACCCACACGCTGCAGAGCGCGAGCAGTGCGACGACGTTGAGTGCCATCGCCGCTCGCGTCACGTCCGCCCAGACTGTCATCTACACCACCGTTGGCAGGAGCGGTAGTTATACGCTTTCCCAAATTCGGCCGGTATTCCCCTAGAATCGTGCATCATTCGACCTCCTCGATGATTTCCTCGATGGTGTCCCAGTTGTCGCGTGCCGCGTCCGTCGGCAGGTACACCGCGCCGTAGTCGTCGCCGCTGGACTGCACGATGTCGTTCTCGACGAGCACGTCGAGGTGGTGCCGGACCGTCTTGTAGTCGAGGTCCAGGTCCTCCGCGAGCTGGTTCGCGTTTCTCGGCCGGTCGGCGAGCGCCCGCAACAGGCGGACGCGGTTCGGTCCGCCGCGCGTCCCCGTCAACACGTACCAGAGCGCGGCCTCCATCGACTACTTCGAGAGGATGCAGTACCGTAAAACTACCCGACCCCGCGCCGCGCGCCGGTTCCGGCCGCGAACGCTCACACAGTGAACAGGTGGCCGGTCTCGGGCACGTCGAACAGGCCGATGCGGGCGCCCGCGTCCAGCCACGCGTGCCCGTAGGAGAACGCCGCGAGCGCGTTCACGGGGTCGTCGTGGTCGCGGAAGTGACGGCCGTCGTCGAGGTACGACTGCGCCATCTCCTCGTACTCTGCGGCGGCCTCCCCCAGCGGTGTGTCCGCGGGGGGAACGGCTTCGGCTTCCGCGAGCGCTTCGGCCAGCAGGCCCTCGTAGCGATCCATCTTCTCGTGGAGGTCGGCGGGCATACCCGAGTGTGGGGCGACGCGGGGCGTAAGCGCTTGGGTAGCCGGCCTCCGATGTGCCGGCACACTTCCCGGCCAACACAACGTACAAACACCGCGGTCACCGACTAGGACGTATGACCGACGAGCCCCGAGTGGAAATCTACACGAAGACAGACTGCTCGTACTGCGAGAAGGCCAAGGACCTCTTCGACGCGAAGGGCGTCGACTACGTGACGTACAACGTCACGGGCGACGAGGAGCTGTTCGCGGAGATGAAAGAGCGCGCGAACGGTCGCGAGACCGCCCCCGAGGTGTTCATCGACGACGAACTCATCGGCGGCTGGGACGACACCCACGAACTCGACCAAAGCGGCGAACTCGACGAGAAACTCGGCATCGCCGACGATAGCGACGACGACGTCGTCGAGCACCGCAAGCTCATCATCACCGGAACGGGCATCGCGGCGCTCACGGCAGCCATCTACGCGGCGCGCTCGAACAACGACCCGCTGCTGTTCGAGGGCGACGAACCCGGCGGCCAGCTCACGCTCACGACCGAAGTCGAGAACTATCCGGGCTTCCCGGAGGGCATCTCGGGTCCGGACCTCATCAACAACATGAAAGAGCAGGCTAAGCGCTTCGGCTCGGAACTGGAACACGGCGTCGTCGAGAACGTCGACGACTCCCAGCGGCCGTTCCGCGTCGAACTGTCGAACGGCGACGTCTACACCGCCGACGCCGTCATCGCGGCCTCCGGTGCGAGCGCCCGGACGCTCGGCATCCCCGGCGAGGACGAACTCATGGGATACGGCGTCTCGACGTGTGCGACCTGCGACGGTGCGTTCTTCAAGGGCGAGGACATGGTCGTCGTCGGCGGCGGCGACGCGGCGGCCGAGGAAGCGAGCTTCCTCACGAAATTCGCGGACACCGTCTACCTGGTCCACCGCCGCGAGGAACTTCGCGCGGAGGACTACTGGCAGGAACGCATCGAGGAGCACGTCGAAAACGGCGACATGGAAGTGCTGTGGAACACGGAAGCCGTCGAGGTCAACGGCACCCCCGAGGCCGGCGTCGAAGACGTGACGCTCGTGCGCCATCCCGAAGGCCACCCGACGGCGAAGCTCGACGACGACGAGACCGAGCAGTTCTCGCTGTCGGTCGGCGCCTTCTTCGTCGCCATCGGCCACACCCCGAACACGGACTACCTTGAAGATACGGGCGTCGAACTCGACGACGAGGGCTACATCGTCACCCACGGCGGCAAGGGCGGCGGCCAGACGCTCACCGACGTCGAAGGCATCTTCGGCGCCGGCGACGTCGTCGACTACCACTACCAGCAGGCAGTCACCGCGGCGGGCATGGGCTGCAAGGCCGCGCTCGACGCCGACGAGTACCTCGAAAGTGAAGTGAGCGCGACCGCCGCCGAAGGCACCGAGGCCGCGCCCGCGGACGACTGAAGCCGGCGTGGTCGGGGGCGCGAGCCGGCGGCTCGGTCCCGTAACCACACTCATTTTAGTCGCGGCCCCGTCCGTGCGAGCATGGACGAAGCCACGTTCACCATCGAGGACCCGGACGGCGACACAAACGAGGTCACGATTCCCGCGCGACTCGTGGAAATCTTCAGCGAGGAGGACGACGAGAGCGAGGCACAGGTCGTCGGCGACATCGCGCTGATGGCGTTCGCGCAGCGCGCTCACGCCCTCGTCCACCACGGTCAGGGCGAACCCACCGAAGAACTGCAGAACGTCGAGGAAGCCGTCCTCGACAACTTCGAAGAGCGCTTCGGGCAGACGTACGCGGAAGCGACCGGCCACCAGCACTAACTCGTTTTCGACGGGCTGTAGCGGTCCGCGCGTGCAGCCCACTTCGGGGAAGCGTATTTGTTCGCCGTCCGAGACTAGCCGCGGGTGTACTCGACGATTCTCGTTCCAACGGACGGCAGTGAAGGAGCGTCGGAGGCGATTCGCGTCGGCCTCGCCTTAGCCGAGCGGTTCGACGCCGAGGTGCACGCGCTGTTCGTCGTCGACGAACGGTTCGTCGCGACGGAGTTCGACCTCGTCGTCGAGGAAGCGCACGCGGAGGCCGAGCGCGCGCTCGACCGCGCCGGCCGGCAGGGTGAGGACGCCGACGTCACCGTAGAGAAGCACCTCCGAACCGGTCTCCCGCACGAGGAGATTCTGGACGCCGCAGGCGACTACGACGCGGACCTCGTGGTGATGGGCAAGCACGGCCGCAGCGGCCTCGACCGGTTCCTCAACGTCGGGAGCGTCACCGAGCGTGTAGTCCGGCGAGCGGAGGTACAGGTCACGACAGTTCCCGTCTCGCAGGAAGCCAGCGAATAGCGGTCTGGGAAGCCTCGTCGTTCACGGCGAGGAGGGCGTCACTCGGCGACGAGCAGACCGAGGAGACCGAGCACTACGCTGGCGTACGCGAGCGGCTCTAGTCCGCCGAGGAGGCCGCCGACGAGCGTGAGCTGGATGGCGAACAGCAGTATCTTCGTTCCAGTTATCGACGGCGCTCCGCCGTTGCGTTTCGCTCGCCGCACGCGGGCGAGCGCTCCGGAGTCGTCAGAATCACTCATGGTCGGAAGTTCGAACGGCGCCGAATAGTAACTGCCGGACGCCTCGGCCTAACAGTCGTATTCGAGGAGAACACCGTCGTCGATGCGTTCGACGCCGGTCAGGTCGAGTTCCGGGAAGTCGCGCACGAAACCGTCGCCGTCGGCGAGCGTCGGGGCGTCCCGGCCGCCGATAATCTTGGGCGCGACGAACACCGAGAGGTCGTCGACGAGGTCGTCGGCGAACAGCGAGAAGATGAGTTCGCCGCCGCCCTCAACCATCAGATCCTCGACGCCGTGGGCTTCCAGTTGGTCGAGCGCTGCGGGGAGTTCGACCCGACTCTCGCCGGCGACGACGACAGTAGCGCCAGCGTCCTCGAGTGTCTGGCGGTGCTCGCGGGGTTCCTCTTCGGCGACGAGGACGTACGTCTCGGCAGCACCGTCGAGCACGCGGGCGTCGGGCGGCGTACGGGCGTGCGAATCCGCGACGACGCGAGCGGGCTGGGGGGAGTCGCCGCGCTGGTCGCGTTCGGCGACTAGGTCAGAGTCGTCGACGGTCAGCGAGGGGTTGTCCGCGAGCACGGTGCCGACGCCGACCATTACGGCGTCGACGCTCGCGCGCAGTTCGTCCACGCGCCGGAAGTCGGCCTCGCCGCTGATGGCGACCTGCTCGCGGCGGCGCGTTGAGAGCTTGCCGTCCGCGCTCATCGCGGCGTTGACGACGACGTGCATACCCGGGGTAGGCGGTGGCCGCGGGAAACCCGTTTCGCTACTCGCCAGCGCTGCCATTCGGTGGTGCTGTCGGGCTCACTTGCCGGCGAAGTCGACGCCCTCGGGCATCCGCACGTCGACGTGTTCGGCGGGGACGTAGACGTCGTCGGCCAGTCCGGATTCGGCGAACGGGAATTCACTATCGTCGAGTGCGTCCGGTGTCTCCGGCGCGTACGGGAGACCGTATTCGGGCGCGAACTCGCCTAATGGGTCCTCGATTTTGCAGTCGTGGCGCTCGAAGAATCTGCGGTAGCGGTCGAAATGAGGCTGTATTTCGCCGGGTGGGAACTCCATCAGTTCCGCCCACCCGTGCTCGTGGAAGTCCAGCGTCGCCTGAATGTGTGTGACTTCGCGGGCCTGTGCCTCCGGGTAGCCCTCGGCGAGCGCGCGCTCGTAGACGTCCACGCTGGCATCGAAAAGCGCCCGCAGGTGGGGTTCCCGTGCCTCGCCGTCCCGGGCGGACTGCTCGACGAAGAACGCGGTGTGGTAGTCGACGATGCGCTTGCGGACGAGTTGGCGGACGCCGGGAACCCCGAGGCCGACGTGCGCGACGTAGTTCTTCCACGTCTGGTAGAGCCGCACGAGCGTCGGGTCGGCCGGGAATCGGGTAGGTTTTCGGGCCGAATTCGACCTGCTTCGCGCGCGTTCGCGCGCCACGCGAGGAACCCTTTTACGGCAGGCAGCCCGAAGTACGGACGCATGAACATCGACGATCACGCCGAGGAGCTCGCCTCCGACCTCGGTGTAGACAAAGCGGAGGTCAAAGAGAACCTGCAGAACCTCGTGGAGTACAGCGTTCCCGTGGAGGAGGCCAAGCGTAGCCTCCGTCGGAAATTCGGCGACGACTCGGGCAGCGGCTCCAGCGGCCCGACCGCAGAAAACATCGTGGACATTAGCCCCGACTCGGGCAGCGTCACCGTGACGGCGAAAGTCCTGACGGCCGGCAAGCGCTCGATTCGCTACCAGGGCGACGACCACGTCATCGGCGAGGGTGAACTCGCCGACGAGACCGGGAAAATCTCGTACACTGCGTGGGAGGACTTCGGTCTCGAACCCGGCGACACTGTCACCATCGGGAACGCCAGCGTCCGCGAGTACGAGGGTGAACCCGAGCTCAACTTCGGGGAGTCTTCCACCGTGAGCAAGGCCGAGGACATCGACGTGCCCTACGACGTGGGCGGCGACCGCGACCTCGCCGACCTCGCGCCGGGCGACCGCGGCCGGAACGTCGAAGTCCGCGTGACTGAAGTCGAGACCCGGACCATCGACGGTCGAGACGGCGAAACGGAGATTCTGAGTGGCGTTCTTGGCGACGAGAGCGCGCGACTCCCGTTCACCGACTGGGACCCCCACGCAGAAATCGAGGAGGGCGCGTCCGTCCGCCTCGAAGACGTCTACGTCCGCGAGTTCCGCGGCGTCCCCTCCGTGAACGTCTCAGAGTTCTCGACGGTCACGGCGCTCGACGAACCCGTCGAAGTGGGCGGCCCGACTCGGATGGCGATTCGGGAGGCCGTCGACCGCGGCGGCGCGTACGACGTCGAACTCGTCGGGAACGTCATCGAGGTTCGGGACGGCTCCGGGCTCATCCAGCGTTGTCCCGAGTGCGGCCGCGTCGTCCAGAAGGGGCAGTGCCGCCAGCACGGCGACGTGGAGGGAGAGGACGACCTGCGCGTGAAGGCGATTCTCGACGACGGCACGGACACCGTTACGGTGATTCTCGACCGCGAACTCACCGAGGAGGTGTACGGCGGCGACATCGAGGACGCACGCCAACAGGCCCGCGACGCGATGGATCAGACCGTCGTCGCGGACACCATCGCCGAGAAGCTCGTCGGCTCCGAGTACACGGTTCGCGGCCACCTCTCGGTGGATGATTACGGCGCGAACCTCGAAACGCTGGAGTTCCGGGAGTCCGCCGACGACCCGGCCGAGCGTGCGCAGGCCTTCCTCCAGGAGGTGGAAGCATGAGTTCCTCCGAGGACGAGGAGGTCAACCGCCGCGAGGTCGCCTACCGACTGTTCGCCGCGGAATTCGACGACGCGAACTACTCGTACGCCGAGAGCGACGAGGAACGCGCCCCGAACTACGTCGTGACGCCGACCGGCGCGCGCGTCAACCGCGTGTTCGTCGTGGGCGTGCTCACCGAAGTCGAGCAGGTCAGCGACGACGTGGTGCGCGCACGGGTTGTCGACCCGACGGGCGCGTTCGTCGTCTACGCTGGGCAGTACCAGCCCGAGGCGCTGGCTGCTCTCGAATCCGCAGACACGCCGTCGTTCGTCGCGGTGACGGGGAAGGCCCGGACCTTCCAGCCGGAGGACGCGGACGTCATCTACACGTCCATCCGCCCGGAGGAAGTGAGCGAGGTCGACGCGGAGACCCGCGACCGCTGGGTCGTCTCGACGGCCGAGCAGACCGTCGACCGCGTAGCGACGATGGCAGCCGCCCATGAGCGCGTCGAGCGTGGTGAGAACCTCCGCGAGATTCTGGAAGCCGCGGGCGTCCAGCACGGGCTCGCGGCGGGCATCCCGTTGGCGCTTGACCACTACGGTACGACGCCAGCGTACCTCGACGCAATTCGCACGCTCTCCCTGGACGCGGCGCGCGTGGTCGCCGGCGAGCGCGACGAAGTCGGCGACCTCACGCTCTCTCCGAGCGACGAGGGCGACGCCGACCTGCGCTTCGCAGCCGACCTCGATATCGACAGTGAATCGGCCGACGTGGACGAGAAGGAAGCCGAGACGACTGAAACTGAATCCGCCGAACCCACGGAATCCGAAGCCGCCGAGAGCGACGAATCGTCCGAATCGGGGACGGTAGACGCGGACTTCGGCGAGGGCGACGAGGAGACGGAAGTCGAGACTGCGCCCGCGGTCAGCGAGACCGAGGAAGCACCCGAGACGGAAGCCGAATCCGAGTCGGCTGCCGAACCGGAAGGCGAGGAGAACGTCGAAGCGAGCGAATCGGAGGCAAAGCCGGAGTCGGAACCGGCGTCGGAACCGACGTCGGCGACCGGTCCAGCCGCCGAGACGCCCGAGCCCGACGAAGTCGCTGCGGAAGCCGCGCCCGAGGAGGGCGACGCAGCCGCGGACGGTGAGATGTACGAACTCTCCGAGGAGGAGCGCGAGGAAGTCAAGGAGAACTACGACGTCGGCTTCTCGACGGGGAGTGAAGTTCCGGACGCCGGCGAGTCAGACATCGACGTCCCGGAATCCGACGAGGAAGTCGGCGAGGACGAAGCAACCGAGGAAGCCGCCGACGAGGACGACCTCGGTGACTTCGACGCTGACGACGAGGCGTTCGACGACTCCCAAGACGAGGGCGCTGACGACCTCGACGACTTCACCGAGGACGAGTACGACGAGCCTGAGTCCGACAGCGAGGACTCCGAAGCTGGCGAGATGGACCTCGACCTCGAAGACTACGTCGTGGAGCTGATGGACGAACTCGACGACGGCGACGGCGCGCTCCGCGAGAACGTCGTCTCGACGGCGGCCGACGAGCGGGACGCCGACGAGGGCGAAATCGAGGATGCAATCCAGGAGGCGCTGATGAGCGGGCGCTGCTATGAGTCCGGCGACGACCACCTGAAAGCCATCTAGATGGCGCTGGTGGAGCCGGTTCTCGGCGAACCCGCCGCGGTCGCCGACATCGGTAGTCGCGACGGGAATGCGACTAGCGAGCGCGCGCTGGTCGTTGCGGACTACCACGCGGGCATCGAGCGTTCGTTGCGCCGCGAAGGGCTGGAAGTCCAGAGTCGCGCCGAGCAGCGCCGCGAGCGCGTGCTCGACCTCGTGAGCGAGACGCGGCCAGACCGCATCATCTTCCTCGGCGACCTCGGACACGCCATCGGCACGCCGGAGGGGGCCGAACACGACGAACTCGAAGCGTTGCTCGACGCGCTCGACGTCCCAGTGACGCTGGTCGTGGGGAACCACGACGGCGGACTCGCCGACGAGTTCGACCTCGACGCGACACCCCCAGAGGGTGCGCGCTTCGGTGACGTTGGATTCGCGCACGGCCACACGTGGCCCGCGCCCGAAGTGCTGGAAGCGGAGACAGTCTGTGTCGGCCACGAACACCCGACGGTCCGGTTGGAGGACGAGGTCGGCGGGACGCGCGTCGAGCGCGCATGGCTACGCGGACCGCTGGATGCAGCGCCGTTCGAGGAGTACCACGGTGCTGACCTGGACGTGCACGGGGACCTCGCCGTGTTCCCGGCATTCAACGACCTCTCCGGCGGGACATGGGTGAACGTCGAGGGCCAAGAGTTCCTCGCGCCGTTCCTCCCGGAGGCGTGCCCGGACGCCGAACTATACTTGCTGGACGGGACGCGTCTCGGCCGCTATCGCGACGTCTGAGCGGCCGTAGAATTTTTGCCGAACCGCGAGTCTAGATTCAACTGAGCCATGAAGGGGCTCGTACTCGTGACCGACGGCTTCGAGGACAGCGAGTTCAGCTATCCCTTCTACCGCCTCCGCGAGTCGGGGTGGGACGTCGACGTCGCCACGCCCGACGGCGACAGCGTGACCGGCGAGCACGGCTACGAGTTCGACGGGGACGTCGCCATCGACGAGGAGTCGCCGTCGTGGTTCGCCGAAGAGTACGACCTGCTGGTGGTGCCGGGCGGCGACTCCCCGGAAGCGCTCCGCACGGAGGCGCCGGCGGCCGCGGACGTCGTCGCGGCGTTCGACGACCGCGAGAAGCCCATCGCCGCCATCTGCCACGGCGCGCAACTCCTGATTAGCGCCGGTATTCTGGCGGGGCGGCGCGCGACCGGCTACTGGTCGCTGGAGGTCGATGTGGAGAACGCGGGCGCGGAGTACGTTGACGAGCCAGTGGTCGTCGACGAGAACCTCGTGACCTCCCGCGTGCCCGACGACCTGCCGGCGTTCATGGACGCGACGCTGCGCCTCGTGGAGGCCGACCCCGAGGCGGAGCCCGCGGCTGCGCGCGTGTAAGACTCGCCCGCTAGCCACCGATATTTTCTGTCGTTCGCGCCGCCCACAGCGGCAGCGACTTCGCCCGGCAACGTGCTTATTCGGGTTGCGGCCCTACGTTTGGAAGATGAGTGAGACGCGGGGGATGGACGCGTTCTCCCACCTCGGCAGCGAGGTCCGGGCGGCGCTCTCCGAGCGGGGGTTCACGACGCCGACGGAGCCACAGCGCCGCGCGATTCCCGCGCTCGCGGACGGCCGGAACGGGCTCGTCGTCGCGCCGACCGGCACCGGGAAGACGGAGACGGCGATGCTCCCAGTCCTCAATAGCATCGTCGAGGAGGGCGCGCCCGAGGGATTCGCAGCGCTGTACGTGACGCCGCTACGCGCGCTGAACCGCGACATGCGCGAGCGCCTCGACTGGTGGGGGGAGACGCTCGGTCTCGACGTGGACGTCCGACACGGCGATACGACGCAGTACCAGCGCGGGAAGCAGGCCGACGACCCGCCGGACGTGCTCGTGACGACCCCCGAGACGCTGCAGGCGATGCTCACGGGAGAGAAGCTCCGGAACGGCCTCGCGGACGTGCGCCACGTCGTCGTCGACGAGGTGCACGAACTCGCGGGCGCGAAGCGCGGCGCACAGCTCTCGATTGGGATGGAACGCCTCGTGGAACTCGCGGGCGACTTTCAGCGCATCGGGCTGTCGGCGACCGTCGGCGACCCCAGCGAAGTCGGCGCGTTCCTAACTGGCGGTCGCGGCTGCGAGATTATCGAAGTCGACGTCACGTCGAAAGTCGAGTTCTCGGTGCACGAACCCGAAATCGCCGACAGCGACGAACGGTTGAGCAACGAGTTGATGACGTCACCGTCGATGGCGAGCCACGTGCGCGCCATCCGGGAAATCGTCGACGAGCACGACTCCACGCTAATCTTCGTGAACACGCGCCAGACCGCAGAGGCGCTGGGCTCGCGATTCAAGGAATTGGACGCCAACATCGGCGTCCATCACGGCTCCCTGTCGAAGGAAGCCCGTATCGAGGTCGAGGACCAGTTCAAGGCCGGCGAACTTGACGGCCTGCTCTGCACGTCCTCGATGGAACTCGGCATCGACGTGGGCCGCATCGACCACGTCGTCCAGTACTCCTCGCCACGAGAGGTCGCACGTCTGCTCCAGCGCGTCGGACGCGCCGGTCACCGCCGCGACGAGGTCAGCCATGGCACTGTCATCACGGGCAGTCCGGACGACACGTTCGAGGCGCTGGCCATCGCACGACGCGCTGGCGAGGGCGACGTGGAGACAATGCAGATTCACCACGGCAGCCTCGACACGGTCGCGAACCAAATCGTCGGCGTGGTGATGGACTTCGGGGAGACGAGCGCGCGCCACGCCTACCAGATGGTGACGCGGGCGTACCCGTTCCACGGCCTCGCCGAGGAGACGTTCCGCGAGGTGGCGATGGAACTGCACAAAAACCGCGTCGTCTACGTGGACGAGGACGACGACACTATCTCGAAGTCCGGCGGGACGTGGCAGTACTACTACGCGAACCTCTCGATGATTCCCGACGAGGAGACGTACGCCGTCTACGACATGGCCGGGGGCCGGCAGGTCGGGACGCTGGACGAGCGCTTCGTCGTGAACTTCGCGGAACCCGGCGCGACGTTCGTCCAGCGGGGGGAGATGTGGCGAATCACGAACATCGACGAGGAAGAAGAAGAGGTCAACGTCTCCCCCATCGAGGACCCCGCTGGAGAGGTCCCGTCGTGGACGGGCCAGGAGATTCCCGTGCCATACGAGGTCGCCCAGGAGGTTGGGGAGATGCGCGAAGTCGCGGCCGACCAGTTCGACGCTGGCGCGACCCGTGACGGGGTGGCGCGGGAATTCACGGCGCGCTACCCGACCGACGAGTACACCGCGGGCGAGGCGCTCGAACAGGTCGAGTACCACGTCGACAGCGGGAACGCGATGCCGAGCGACGACCGCATCGTCGTCGAGCAAGAGGGCCAGACTATCGTCGTGAACGCGGCGCTCGGCCACGAAGCGAACGAGACTGTGGGCCGGTTGTTGTCGGCCTTACTCGGCCAGCGCACCGGCTCTTCGGTGGGACTGGACGTCGGCCCGTACCGCATCGAGTTGGACGTGCCCGCACGAATCAGCGCGAACGACGTCGTGGACCTGCTGCACGAGACGGACCCCGAGCACGTCGAGCCGCTGCTGGAGTTGAGCCTCAAGCAGTCCGAGACGCTGAAATTCACGCTCGCGCAGGTCGCCGCGAAGTTCGGCGCGCTCAAACGCTGGAAGGGACGAGACGGCGTCGGTCTGTCGCGGCTGCTGGGCGCGCTCGAAGACACGCCCGTCTACGACGAGGCCGTCCGAGAGGTGTTTCACACGGACCTCGACGTCGAACGCACCAGCGAGGTCCTCGACGCGATTCAGTCGGGTGACCTGGAGGTCGCCATCGAGGGCGAACGAACGGCTATCGGCGTCGGCGGCCGCTCGTCGGGGTCGGAACTCCTCACGCCCGAAAACGCGGACGCCAGCGTCGTCCAGGCGGTTAGGGACCGCATCCAGGACGACCGCGTGAAACTGTTCTGCACGCACTGCCAGGACTGGGAGCACGAGACGAAAGTCCGGCGCGTCAGCGACCAGCCCGAGTGTCCGCACTGTGGGTCGACGCGCGTCGCTGCGCTGTCGCCGTGGGCCGACGACGCGGTCAAGGCGGTGCGCGTCGACGACAAGGACGACGAACAGCGCGACCGCACGGAGCGCGTCTTCCGGAACGCGAGCATCGTCCAGAGCCACGGCAAGAAAGCGATTATCGCGCTGTCCGCGCGCGGCGTCGGCCCGCGCAACGCCGCCCGCGTCATCAACCGCCACCGCGAGGACGAGGCCGACTTCTACCGGGACATCCTCGAACGCGAACGGGAGTATGCCCGTACGAAGGCGTTCTGGTAGTCAGAGGTCGCGGAACGCGGCTTCGAGGTCGTCGTCGTCCATCTCGCCGACGACGTCGTCGAGATCGCTGTCGAGTTCGTCGCGGCGCTCAACGAGCTGCTGGTAGGTATCGCTGTCTTCCAGTTGGGACGCGCGCTTCTCGTCTTCGAGCGCCGCGATCTTCCGGGAGACGGCGAAGAACTGGCGGGATTGGTCGCCGAACGACGATAGCCCGAGGAGGTTCTCGACGGTGTCACGAATCTCTCCTTGGTCGACGGGTTTGGTGAGGTACGTGTCGAAGGGCATCTCCGCGATGTCGAAGTCGGGGTCGACGGCGGTCACCATCGCCACCCGGCAGTCGAGGCCGCGCCCGCGGAGGCGGTCCAGTACTTCGTCGCCGGAGAGGTCCGGCATGTGGCGGTCGAGGAGGACGACGTCGACGTCCTCGTCGGCTGCGTCGAGGGCTTGCTCCCCGTTCGTCGCGGTTCGGACCTCGTACTCGTCGGGGAGCCAGAGCGCGTACGCCTCCGCGACGTTCGCCTCGTCGTCCACGACGAGCACGACCGGCGCGTCGTGGTCGAGGCTCCCGTCTGCGGCGCTTTCAGTAGACATCACTCGCCACCTGATTTGGTTCGACGGTACTTGGATGTAGTGGCACGCCGGAGAAGCACCGCCTCAAGGGTGTCAGGCGTCCGAACAGTCATTCGGTATCGCCGTTCTCGCTCCGGCGAACGCCCGAGAACTCGAAGCGCGCACCGCCCGCTTCGCTGTCGGTCACGCCCACTTTCCAGCCGTGGGCATCTGCGATGCTCTCGACGATGTTCAGCCCGAACCCGGTGCCGCCGTCGTCGGTCGTGAACCCGTAGTCGAAGACGTCCGCACGGTCGGATTCGGGGATGCCAGGGCCGTCGTCGGCGACGTAGAAACCGTCACCGGCACTCAGCGGGCCGACTTCGACGGTGACGTCGTCCCCAGCGTGTCGTACAGCGTTGCCGAGGAGGTTCTCGAACAGCGACAGCAGGCGCTCGCGGTCGGCCCGCACGACGCCAACCTCTTCGACCCGTAGCGTCGCCGCCGAGCCGCCGACGGTCTGCCACGCTTCCTCGGCGACGGTAGCGGGCGAGACCGGTTCGGGCTCTCCGACGGTATGGCCTTGTTTCGTGAGCGTGAGCACGTCCTCGATGAGGTCGCCCATGCGCTGGTGGATGTGTTCGAGTTCGTCGAGGTACTCCGTCGGGTCGTCGGCGTTCTTCGCCAGCGCCACCTGCGCACGCGCCGTGTTCAGTGGGTCCCGGAGGTCGTGGCTGAGGATGCCCGCGAACCGCTCCAGTTGCTCGTTCTGCCGTTCGAGCTTGCGCTCGCGCTCCACGCGGTCTGTGATGTCGCGCATGATGCCGGAGAACACGCGCTTGCCCTCGTACTGGTGTTCCTCGAACGTGATCGAGAGCTGGACCTCGTGGCCGTCCTTATGCTCGCCCGGGAGTTCGATGCCATTCCAATCGAGCGTGCGCTCGCCCGTTTCGATATACTCCGCGATGGCAGCGTGGTGGGTACCCTGGAAGCGCTCGGGCATCACCGTCGTGAGCGGCTCGCCGACGAGTTCCGCGGGCTCGTAGCCGAACACGCGCTCGACCGAGCGGTTCGCGAACAGGATCGTGCTGTCCGCGTCGATGCTGATGATGGCGTCCGAGCCGTGCTCAACGAGCGTCCGGAAGAACGACTCGTCCTCGACGACCCCCGCTGGTTCGATGTCCGTGCTCATCGCAGTTACGGAAGTATGAACGGCGACCATTCGGATTACTCTGACGCCGACCCGAGCACACACCGCAACGCGTTCCAACTGTGAGCACCGAGCCACGCGCATGAGCGAGGACACGCGCTACTTGCTATGGCCGAACGGCCTGCGACCGCCGGACGTCGACGTGCCGGACGGGTACGCGCTCCGAACGAGCAAATTAGCCGGACGGGACCGGGAAGCCATCGAGGAGTTGCTCGAAACGGGCGGCTGGGACGTTGGTGTCGAAGCGTTCCGCGACCGCGTGCTACCGAACGGCTCGTTCGTCGCCGTCGAGCGCGCGACGAACGCCGTCGTCGGGACGTGTTCGGCCGTCCACAATCCGAATGCGGGCGACCACCGCTTTCCGTTCGGCGGCGCGCTGGCGTATCTCGTTGTCGACCCCGCGCACCGGCGCGAGGGGCTGGGACGCGCGCTCGCCGCTGCGGCCACTCGTCGGCTGCTGGACGCGGGCTACGATAGCGTGCGCGTCGGCGTCGAACCAGACCGTTATCCGGCGCTCGCGCTCTATCTGAACGCTGGCTACGCGCCCTGCATCATCGACGAGAACGACGTCGGTCGGTGGCGCGACGTCTTCGACCACCTCGGGCTGCCGTTCGACCCCGAGCGCTGCCTGCGGCCCTAGTCGCGGTCGAGCGCCGCGAGCACGCGGTCCCGGAGATCGAGGCCGTCCGCCGCGAGTTCGTCTGCGGGTGAGAGGTCCATGTCGTCGTTGACGGACGTATCGAGCGCAATCACGTGCGCGCCGGCGCGAGCAGCCGACTCGACACCGTTCCCGGAATCCTCGACCACCACACAGTCCTTAATATCGACGTCGAGTTCGTCGGCGGCCGCCTCGTATATATCCGGCTCGGGCTTACCCGGAACGTCGAGGTCGGCGGCGTTGACGACCTCGTCGAAGCGCCCGTGGAGGTCGAACGTGTCGAAGGCCATCTCTATCCAGTGTGGGAACGACGACGTGCAGACCGCCGTCGGCACGCCGCGCTCGTCGAGTTCGTCCAAGAGGTCGTGGAATCCGTCGAGCAGATCGCACTTCTCCGTGTAGACGGTTTCCGCACGCTCGTCGTAGAGCTCGAAGTACTCCGCTTTCGATATCTCGGGGTCGTAGTTGGCCGCGAGCCAGTCGTACTGGTCGTAGACGTTCGCACCGAGGACGTCCTCTGGTCCGACCTCGTCGCCGACACCGGCTTCGTCGAGAATGCCCTCGACTTCCTCGGCCCAGTACCGCTCTGAGTCGACGATGACCCCGTCCATGTCGAAGATGACAGCGCTGGCCACACCGCGGATTCGACGCGAGGGGACGTATGCCTACTGGCGAACCACCCAGTGTCGGAGGGTGTCTGGTCGGGGCAACGGTTTTTAACTCGGGCGACGGAGACTCACGCATGGTCGAGGAGACTGAGCGCGACGGCATGCTCTGGTACCGCTGCGAAGAGTGCGGGTTGATGTTCGACGACCAGGGGGACGCCGAACAGCACGAACAGAACTGTGACGCCGAAGACCCCTCCTACCTCCAATAACGGGCGGTCAGAGCGCGTTCACTCCTCTGACTCTGCTGCGAACAGCTCGAACGAGCGCTCGCCGAGCTCGTCCTCCTCGAAGACGAACACGCGACCACGCGCCTCCTCTGGGTCGGCTTCGACTTCCGTCGCGTAGCCGTCCGCGCGTACGGTCACGCCCGGGAACAGTTCTTCTTCCTCGCCGGGGTCGAGCAGGACGCGGCCGACGCCCGTCGATTCGAGAATCTCGTCGTGCGTCTTCAGGTCGTTCACGTAGACGAGGACACCCTCCGTCTCCGTCGGGTCCGTGACGAGGACGTGGACGTCCTTGCCCGGCCGGCACCGCACTGTCCCGTGGACTTTCTCCGGGACGCCGTTGTAGAACGTACGGCGGCCGTCCGTGTACTCGACGTAGACGCCCTCCTCTTCGAGGTCGACGCCGAGGGTGCTCGGCGCGATGTCGTTGCGGGCGCTCATGTCCGTGGATTACGGATGGGAGAGGAAAAGCCCGCCGTTTGCGTGGTGCGCCAGCGGCGCACCACGTCGAAGCGAACGGTGAATGGAGTGAACCGTGAGCAGCGTGGTCTCCCGCTGGTTGAGCACGCTGCTCGCGGCTCCCTTTGGTCGCCGCTCGCCATAACGTGGCCTCGCTTCGCTCGGGCACGCTCTCCTTGCCCGAAACGCCAGTCGTAAATACGGGCCGTGGCAGGACAACACATGGACGGCCGTGCAGCAGCGCCAGCCGCGGGCACCGTGTTGAACGCGCTCGCGACGGGCATCGGGTCGGCGTTCGCGCTCGACTTCGACGTGACAGCCGAGGTGTCGCTGGACGCGGCCGCCGACGGCGTCACCGGCAGCATCGCCGACCACCCGGACGCCGACACCGAGCTCGTGGAACGCTGCGTGTCGCTGGTGACCGACCAGTACGGGCACGGCGAGGGCGGTACCGTCCACACGGACAGCGAGGTGCCGCTGGCGTCCGGCCTGAAGAGTTCGAGCGCGGCCGCGAACGCGACCGTGCTCGCGACGCTGGACGCGCTCGGCGAGATTGGAAGTGTCTCCCGCGAGAAGGCGGCACGCCTCGGCGTCGAAGCCGCTCGCGACGTCGGTGTCACCGTCACGGGCGCGTTCGACGACGCATCGGCGAGCATGCTCGGCGGGCTCACGATGACGGACAACCGCGAGGACGACCTGCTGTTCCGCGAGGAAGTCGAGTGGGCGGCGCTCGTGTGGACGCCGCCCGAGCAGTCCTTCTCCGCGGACGCGGACGTCGAGCGGTGCCAGCGCATCGCGCCGATGGCCGAACACGTCGCGGACCTCGCCGTCGACGGCGAGTACGGCACCGCGATGACGATTAACGGGCTGGCGTTCGCGGCGGCGCTCGGCCACCCGACCGAGCCAATCGTGGACGCCCTCCCGCACGCCGACGGGGCGTCCCTCTCGGGCACCGGCCCGAGCTACGTCGCCGTCGGTGACCACGACGCACTCACGGAGGTGAAACCACTATGGGACGAGAACCCGGGGACAGTCCGGCTGACGACGACACAGTTGGACGGGGCCCGGACGATATGAGTCTAGAGGAACTGCGCGAAGAAATCGAATCAATCGACCGCGAAATCGTCGACCTCATCGCGCGACGCACGTACGTCGCCGAAACCATCGCGGAGGTCAAAGACGAACGCGGCATGGCGACCACCGACGAGAGCCAAGAGCAAGCGGTGATGGACCGCGCCGGCCGGAACGCCGAAGCGTTCGGCGTCGACCCGAACCTCGTGAAGGCCATCTTCCGACTGCTCATCGAGTTGAACAAAGTGGAGCAACGGAGCAATCGGTAGCCGAATTTCGGCGCCTTAGGACGTATACTCCACCTCATTAAGAGAAATCGTCTTCCGGCAGTTGCTCTTCCGTCCCGGACTCGATGAGTAGCCGGAAGATTCGGTATTGGTCTACTACACAGGCTACGACTACCGTTACGAGCAACCCGAATTCAGTATCGATGACCGACTCTCGCTAAGTACAGCCATCAGGCCTGACGGAACATATTTTGAAAGAACGCGTCCGATAGTGTCATAACACAACTACACTATCTTAGCAATATTTATGTGTATAGCATAAGGTCCCCAACATATGTTTCATAGGACGTGGATGACCCTGAGGCAAGGGGGAGCCTTTGCCATATGGGGATTCGGAGTTTTCCTCGTTCTCCGCTTTTGTTTCGATGTCCTACGCATAAGAGGTAATGATTTGCTCGTCATCGCAATTGTCGTCAGCTTCGGGTCATTTTGGACTATATTTCTGCCACTCTGGCGGCGTCTACCGAAAGAATGGAGACGAAGTTGACCACTTAATAGTCGAATTTTGCTCGACTCGCACGCCAACTTATCAGCTAGCAGGCGTCGATATCGACTCCGTCGAAGCGGTTCGGGACGTGCGCGAGCGCCGATGAAAGTTCTGGTTGATACGAACGTCTGCGTCGCCAGTTTGACCGACGAACCTGGCTGGAGAGACGTTCGACAGAACTTCTGAATCAGGAGCACGACCACCGCTTCGTTCGATGACCGGGTTTGGTGCAGACTGTCCGACTGTCGGTAGTTTAACGACGTACACTCCGTAGGTACGTTCGTGACCGAGTACACGGGTACAGAGCCGGTGTTGCTGACACCGCTACAGTCCGATATCCCGGTTGACGAAACGCTGGCAGTAATCGCTGCTGCGATGCTTGCCGGTGTCGGCATCTGGTACGTCGGAACGCTGCTCGAAGCACGCTTCCGAGCGGTGAACGCCAAACTCGCCCGTTCGCTCCTGCTGTTGCTCCTCGCCGGTGGCGTCGCGGTCGTCCTGGTTCAGCGGTGGGGAGCGACCGGCGCGTTAGTCTCGATGACGGGTGTGCTGGAGTTCGGCTTGAATACGGCGCTTCGCATCCTCATTACGGTCTTTCTCTTCGTGGCCGCCCACACGTTTACGCAAGTCGTCAAGCGCATCCTCCTCGGCAATAACCGCTCGAACGGTCGTGCGACCAGCGAGCACCAACGCCGGATTTTCTTCTACATCAGTCAGGTCATCATCTACATCGCGGCCGGCGTCGCTACGCTCTCCCTCTGGGGCATCCAGATTAGCGACCTCCTGTTGGGCGCTGGCGTCCTCGGCATCATCCTCGGGTTGGCGTTCCAGAGCACGCTCGGCTCGATTCTCGCCGGCTTCGTGCTCATGCTCTCACGCCCCTTCGAGATTGGGGACTGGGTTCGCATCGGCGACCACGAAGGGTTCATCACTGAGATTTCGATTAACCACGTGCGACTCCGGAATCTCGACGGCGAACACGTCGTCCTCCCGAACGAAGCGGTCAGCAACCGCACAATCATCAACCGCAGCGACGAAGGGAAACTCCGGCACACCATCGAGGTCGGCGTCGATTATGCCGTCGACCCAGAGCGCGCCGAAGCCATCGCACGTGAGGCGATCAGCGACCTCGACGAAATAATGAGCCATCCCGCCCCACAGGTACTGCCGGTTCGTTTCGGTGATTCCGCGGTCGTCCTCGAAATTCGCGTCTGGATCGATAATCCAACCCCCCAGCGGAAGTGGCGCGCCGCTCAGGCAGTCATCTACGCTGTCAAAACCGCGTTCAATCGGGAGGACGTGAAGATTCCGTTCCCCCAGCGCGAACTCACCGGCCGCCACGAAGATGACGGATTCCGTATTATCGATACCTCCCCGGAATTCGACAGCCAGGAGCAGTCTGACTGACAATCTCGAAGGCGCGAAATACGGACACGGCGTATCGGCTGTTCGTCCTCCGGACTCACTCGATGCGGGCTATAGAGCGACTGGCGGACGTCGACGGGGATGGGGCGTACGTAGAACGAGTTCTACAGGCGGTTCGTCTCGGTTCGGAACAGATACTCGCCTCCACCGAGGACGCCGTAGAGAACGAGGGCGATCGGCGAGAGATACGCTGCGTAGAGGGCGAGGGCGAAAATCGTCTCGAGTGAGAGCAAGCCCTGTACTGCGCCGAGGATGAGCCACGCGAGTGCTGCGAGCACGAGAACCACGAGCGGGCTAACCAACTGGAATCGGAGGAACACGGAGATGGGGAGGCCGACGGAGGCGACGACGAGAGCAATCATGCCGACGAAGTACCCGACAGTACCCGGCGAAAGTCGAACGAGGAAGTCGTTGATGCTCCATCCTGCGACGAGCAGACCGAGGCCGAGGTACAGACACACCACGCCGAGACCGACGACAGTCCCGACGAGTGCTGCAGTGCCGGTCGAGGTTTGACGTCGTTCTCGGGAATCCATACCGAACACTACACTGAGGCTGGCGATAAAGGCTGGCGTGGAAATAACGGCGCCCATCCAGTCGATTGGCAGACGTCGACTCCATCGAAGTAGGAGAATCAATGAAGGGACGCCACGAGCACGTCTATAGTCCCAAACTGTGGGGTACGGAGCACTCATATCAACCTCTTTGCGACTGCTGGACCCGACTTCGAATCGATGTCATCCAAGGGTGCTCCGGAGTTCTCCAGGCAGGTCGTCGAGCAGACCGACGCGTATCTCGACGCCATCAGCGAGTGTGTCGACCTGCTGTCACGACTCGTCGAGAACTACGAGCCCGGTGACTCGGCCCGACACCTCGTCGAGGAAATTCGGGGCCTCGAAAGCGACTGCGACGCACAGAGCCGACGACTCAGCGCGCTCATCACGAACACCACCGTCAGGGAGTTCGGCATCCGCAACTCCCGCGTGCACCTCAACGCCGAACAGGTCGTGCGCCTCTACCAGCTGCTCGACGAAATTCCGAACGCGGCCGAACAAATCGCCGAAGACCTCGTAACGATTGCCCCAGAACGGCGGCGCTCGTGCTTCCGACGATACCGGGAGATGGTCGACCACGCGACGACGGCGATGGCCGCGCTCGCTGACGCCGTCCACGAGTTCGTCCGCCTGCTGTGTTCCTCGACCGAGACGGGGTCGATAACCAGGCACGTAGAGACGATTCGAGCCACCGAATCCGAGTGCGACGGCGTCCGAAACGCGGTCATCGCCGACGTCTTCGCCGACGAAGCCATCCCCCAGCCGATGGTGTACCGGGAGTTCGCGTCCCTGTTCGACCGGCTCGTCGACGCGATGGAGGACGTGACCGACCAGCTCGTGTTGCTCTCCAGTAGCGAGCAGTGGATTACGGCAGAGCCGCAGAGTCAGTGAGCTACGACACCGTCACGTGCTGGCAGTTCGGTTCGATGCGAACGGACGGCTCCCCGTCCTCGTTCGACACCCAGACCTCGATTCCCGTCCAGTTCTGTCCATTACAGGGTAACTCTGGCTGCTCGAAGCCCGGCCAGTCGCGCTCGAAGCGTCGGCCGTCGACGGTCACGACGACGGTTTCGGGAGCCGTAGACTCGGGAAACGTCGCGTCCTCGTCGGCTTCGTTGTGCTCGGAAAGGTCGTACGTTCGATTGAACACAGTGTCGCCGTTCTCGGCTTCGACGGCCACGGTGACCTCACGCGGGTCGTCCTCGTCGACCAGATACACGGAGACTGTGTGCGCGGGCTGTTCGGACGTCGGGCTGGTACAGCCGCTGACGGCGGCGAGCATCGCGCCCACGCTCGCGAGGAACGTGCGTCGCTTCGTGGAGGGCATGCGACTGCACGTTCACTGCGTCTCACGTGTTAAGTACCGCTATGAGGACTATATAGTCGCGGTGTGGGTTCAGAGGGACCTTGCTGCGGGCGAAGAAACAACTCAAGTCGCGCCGTAGCGTGGCTCATGCCCCTCGTGAACGAGGCCGACCTCGACTGGACCGACGTCGCTGACGAGAAGATGCGCGTGCGCCGCAAGCAACTGGGAGAAGCAGCGGGCAGCGACCAACTCGGCTGCAGTCTCTACGAACTGCCGCCGGGCGAGGCGTCGTGGCCGTACCACTACCACACCGCCAACGAGGAAGCGCTGTACGTGCTCACGGGCACCGGGATGCTCCGTCTCGACGGGGAGACGCAGCCGCTCCGAGCGGGCGACTACGCCGCGCTCCCCGCCGACGAGTCCGGCGGGCATAAAGTCATCAACGACTCGGAGGGGCCACTACGCTATCTCGTCGTCTCCACGATGAACGAACCCGACGTGACCGTCTACCCGGACTCGGGGAAAGTCGGCGTCTTCGTCGGCGCACCACCTGGAGGCCGAGACGAGCGCTCCCATCACGGCTACTACCGTGTGGAGGATGCCGTCGACTACTGGGACGGCGAGTGAGGGGTGCCAGAGCGGTTATGTCGCCAGCCGGAGTGGCTTGCAGTAATGCGACGACGAGACGTACTTCGAACGGGTGCGGCTGCCGGAATCGCGGGCCTCGCTGGCTGTGTCGTGCCCGGCGACGACGATGACGATGCGGAGTTCACTGAGAGCTTCGAGGACGGGCTCGGCAACTGGGAGACCGGCGCGGCCATCGGCCCGGAAGTCGATATCACGGAGTTCGAGTGGGAGGTCGGCGTCTCGGACGCGCAGGCGGCGACTGGCGACCAGTCGCTACGGGTGTGGAACGAAGGTGACTACGACGACGGCGTGACGTGGGCCGTCCACCCGGTGTCGGTCGAACGGGGACGGGCGTACGAAGTCGAGGTCGAGGGACAGTTCTGGAGCGAGTCGGAGTCGTTCAACACGATTCGCCACGCCGTGATGCGTCTCGCCCCGGAACCGCCCGAGGTCGAGGAGGACTTCCCACAGCCGGGCGTCAACACGTCCGAGCACGGGGTGACGCCGTACGGTGGCCTGCGAGAACCGTTGTGGCTGGCGGACGGCTGGCACGAGTACGAGTTCGAGTGGACGACACCCGAGTTATCCACGGACGCGCTGTACCTCGCGGTCGGGACGGCGGTCATCTGGGAAGCCGACGCGACTCACTACGTCGACGACCTGTCGGTGAGCATCGAGCCACGGTGAGCGGCGAGGCGACTGGCGGGCGTGACGGTCAGCCGAAGTTCCTTATGCGCTCGGCGGCGACGTGGGAGGTATGACGGAGTACGAACTCGACGAAACCGACCGGGAGATTCTGTACGCGCTCCAGGAGGACGCGCGCAACCTCTCCTCCGGCGACATCGCCGAGCGCACCGACACGTCGTCGAGCACGGTCCGCAAGCGCATCCAGCGGCTGGAGTCGGAGTCGGTCGTCAAGGGGTACAGTGCGGACGTCGACTACCAGGAGTCCGGCTTCCCGCTCAGGATGTTGTTGTTCTGTACGGCACCGATTCCGGAGCGTGGGAACCTCATCGAGGACGTGCTGGACATCCCGGGCGTGGTGTCCGTTCAGGAGCTCGTCACTGGGGAGGAGAACCTGCTTGTGACGGCAGTCGGCGAGACGGACAGCGACATCACGCCGGTTGCGCAGGCGCTGCTGGACATGGGGCTGTCCGTCGTCGACGAGGTGCTCGTCCGTAGTCACGAGTCGACCCCGTTCGAGGGATTCTCCTCGGAGTGAGGGCCGTCGGGCCGTTGACTCGATGGGCGACTCACGCCCGGCCACGGAACCCACATTATCGACCGTGTTGTTACTTCGCGAAGTTGCTACGAACACTTCGTTAGTACAGAAGGATATAATAACCAGTCTGTTCTACCGTGGAGTAACGTCGACCAGTTCGTCTGCGGTGGTGCCGACGAGACGACGCCGCTGGTCGAGCAGAGACCCCGAAAAATGGCTGGCCAACCACAGTCGAACGACACCGCACCGCTCTCCGAGACCGCGACCCCCTCGACCTCGCTGATTCCGCGAGCCGCGACCTACGCCGTCTGGTTGCTGTTCGTCCTCAGCCTAGGTGCCCTCACGCTGACGGTCCGAGACGGGCGAGAGTGGGCGTTCGCGGATGCGGTCGTCGTGGACGGGCTGACCACCGTCGTATGGGTCGCAGTCACGTTCTTCAGCGGCATCGTCCACAGTTACGCCCGCCGCTACATGGCGGGCGACTGCGACCTCGACCGCTTCTACGCGCGGACCATCGCGTTCACGCTCGCCGTCATGACGATGACCGCGGCCGACCACGTGGCGCTGTTCGCGGCAGCGTGGCTGACGATGGGCCTGGTGATGGCGTCGCTCATCGGGCACGTCCGCGACTGGACGCAGGCCCAAGCCGCCGCTCGGACCGCTCGCCGGTACTTCCTCGCCAGTAGCGCCCTGCTCGGCATCGGCCTACTTATCCTGTCCTGGGCGACGGGCACGACGACGATCACCGGCATCCTCGGGCAACTCGAAACGATTCCACGCCCGCTCGCGCTCGCCGCCGTCGGCTGCCTCTTCCTCGCCGCGATAGTCCAGTCGGCGCTGTTCCCGTTCCACACGTGGATGCTGTCGTCGATGACGGCGCCGACGCCGGCGTCCGCCCTGATGCACGCGGGGTTCGTCAACGCCGGCGGCATCCTCCTCACCCGGTTCTCGCCGCTGTTCGTCGACGAGCCCGCGGTCATGTCCGGCATCGTCCTCGTCGGCGCGTTCAGCGCCCTGTTCGGACAGGCACTGTTGCTCGTTCAGACGGACGTGAAGTCCAAATTGGGCGCCTCCACCGTCGCCCAGATGGGGTTCATGATACTCCAGTGCGGGCTCGGCTTCTTCGCCGCGGCCATCACGCACCTCATCCTTCACGGCTTCTACAAGGCGTACCTGTTCCTGTCGTCCGGCTCTGCCGTCGAACACACGGTGCCCAAGGACTCGGGGAAACCCCGGCTGTCCGTCGCGAGCGTCCTCGTCAGTCTGCTCACGGCCGTCGGCGGTGGTGTCCTGTTCGCCACGCTCACCGGGAAGGGGACGAAGGTCGACAGCGGGCTCTTCCTGGCGTTCGTCGTCGTCCTGACGACCATGCACGCCTCGCGCGACATCCTCCGGCGGACGACCATCTCACCGACGGTCAGGCTCGCCAGCACACCGCTCGTCGTCCTCACCGCCATCGGCGGCTACGCCGCGGCGTTCAACGCCGTCTCGACGACCATCGTGGGCGCCGCGGTGGCCGAGTCAGCAACCGAACTGACGGTCGTCCACGCCGTGGCCGCCGCGATGTTCGTGGCCGCGTACGTGGCGACGGAGTTCGACTGGCACCGTCGCAGCGAACGCCTCTACGTCGCACTGCTGAACGCCGCACAGCCGGCTCCGGACACCGTACTCACGCGCAAGGAGGACTACGATGACACGTAACCAGGACGCCATCGAGGACAGCATCGAGCGCGCGGCCGAGTCCGTCGGCTCGGTCTGGCCGCTGCACTCGTTCGTCACGGCAAACCCCCTCTCGGGGTTCGAAGACCAACCGTTCGCGGACGCGGTTGCCGAGGGCGAGCGCCTGTTCGGCGGCCGCGGCTACCCGCAGCCGGCCGTCTTCCGGCAGGCCTGGGAGGACGGCCGCATCGACCCGGACCGCCTCGCCGCGGAGCTGGACGCCCACGGAATCTCCGACGACCCCGAATCCCTGCTCGACGAGATGGAGACCGCGTCCCAGCAGGGCGCCGACGTCGACCCGGCGACGGAAGCGGTCGACCGCGTGCTGTCGAAGTGGCTCGCAGCGTTCGTCGACGAGGGGCGGGCGGAGTGGCCGATGCCGAACCGCGAAGACGGATTCTACGCCGCGTGGCGCACCCTCGCCCCACACGACGACGAAATTCCGGGCTGTCACAGTCCCGCGGACCTCCCCGAGACTGCGAGTGCAGCCCTCGAGACGTCCCTGAGCGAGTACCCACAGGACCGTTGGGAGTTGCTGTTCGAGCACCACCTCGCCGCGCTGCCCGGCTGGACCGGCTTCGTCAAGCAGCGCGCCGACCGCGACGGAGCGTGGCAGAACGCAGCGCCCGTGACGCTGCTGGACTACCTCGCGGTGCGGTTGACGCTGTGCGACCTGCTGGACGCGCCCGTCGAACCCGACCGCGACGAGACGTCCGTCGACGAGGACGTCCCGCTCCCCGAAGTCTGGCTGACTGCGTGGGAACAGACCTATCGCGACCGCCTCCTCGATGGCATCGACCAGTCGGTGTCGGATTCGTCGTCCACCGAGACTGACCCGCGGCCGGCCGCCCAACTCGTCTTCTGTATCGACACGCGCTCGGAGGTCATTCGCCGCCACGTCGAGGCCGCCGGCCCCTACGAGACGCACGGGTACGCGGGCTTCTTCGGCGTCCCGATGCGCTTCCAGGGATACGACTCGAAGGCCGAGAGCGACGCGTGCCCGCCGATTGTCGACCCCGAGCACCGCGTCACGGACGAGCCGAACGGCACGCACCAGAACGCACGGGCGACCCACGACCGGTGGACGAATCTGGTGGCCGCGACCCAGAAGCACCTGAAGTCGCTGAAGAGCAACCTCGCCGCCGCGTTCACGTTCGTCGAGGGTGGCGGGGGTGCCTACGGAGCGGCGTTGACAGCCCGGACCCTGCTGCCTTCGGCCGTGGCCAGCGCCTCCAACGCGGTCGACGACCGCGTCCCGAAACCGGCCGAGTTCTGCACTCCCACAGTCGAGCACGAGCCAGGAGCACACGGAGACGGCGACCTCCAGCAGGGGATGACCTTCGAGGAGCGGGTCACCTACGCCGAGAACGCCTTCGACCTAATGGGCTGGACGGAGTTCGCGCGCCTCGTCGTCTTCACGGGGCACGCCAGCGAGACGACGAACAACCCGTTCGGGTCGAGTCTCGACTGCGGGGCGTGCGCCGGGAACCCCGGCGGCTCGAACGCGCGAGTCCTCGCGACTATCTGCAACGACGACGAGGTACAGTCCGCGCTCCGCGACCGCGGGTTCGACGTCCCCGACGATACTGTGTTCCTCGCGGCCGAACACAACACGACCACCGACGAGATAACGCTGTTCGACGGCGACGTCCCCGAGAGCCACCAGGCGGACATCGAACGCTTGCGCGAGGACCTCGAAGACGCGCGCGCCGCCGCAACGGCCGAACGTGTCGAGTCGATGCCCACGGGCGGTGCCGCGGACGCCGTCAGCGAGACGGAGCGCCGGACCGCCGACTGGGCGGAGACGCGCCCCGAGTGGGGACTGGCCGGCAACGCCTCGTTCGTCATCGGGCCGCGCGGGCTAACCGAGGACCAGAACCTCGACGGCCGCACGTTCCTGCACTCCTACGACTGGACGACGGACGCCGAGGGCGACGCGCTGGAAGCCATCATGACCGGGCCGCTGGTCGTCACCCAGTGGATCAACAGCCAGTACTACTTCGCGACCGTCGACAACGCCGTCTACGGAAGCGGGTCGAAGACCACGCAGAACCCGACCGGCAACGTCGGCGTGCTGCAGGGCAACGGCGGGGACCTGATGACGGGACTGCCGCTGCAGTCACTGAACGTCGACGACGACCAGCCCTACCACCAGCCGCTCCGGCTGACCGCGGTGATTCACGCGCCAGTCGAACGGGTCACCGACGTCCTCCGCAAGCACGAGGAGGTCGCCGAACTCTTCGACAACGGCTGGCTGTCGCTGACGGTACTCGACCCACAACACGACGAGCCGTTCCACTACCAAGGCGGTCTGGAGTGGGAGCCGACGCTGGCGACACCCGTCGTGCAGTGACTAGGGTTTGTGCGTGAAGATGATGGCGCGGCCGTCGTCGACGCCGACGCAGAGGTCGAGTTGCCGCGAGAGGTTCAGACTCGTGGGGTTGTCCTTGCAGACGACGAGGTCGTCGAAGGGGTCGCCGCAGGCGGGACACGACACAGAGACGGTGTTCTGGTAGGATTTGAGCGCGCTGTTCTCCTCGCGCGGCGTCAGTGACGAGACGAGTTCGTCGAAGTCGACGTCGTCCATACCGGTGGACTCGTTCACATCCACATAAATGCTGGCTGGGGTCCGGACGCGCGGGAATCGAACGACCCCGTCAGAGGTACCGCGACATGCGGTGGGCGGCACCCATCGGGTTCACCGTCGAGAAGCCGGCGCGCTGGTAGAGTCGCTGGGCGTCGCGCTTCCACGCTTCGACGGAGAGCCAGACGTACTCGACGCCCTCGCGGCGGGCGTGTTCGAGGCCGACCGCGAGCAGGTTCGTGCCGATGCCTGCGCGCTGGTAGTCCTGGTGGACGAAGATGGCGAGTTCGTGGCGACCAGTGTCATCCGGGACGAACATCACGTGTCCGACGACGTCGCCGTCCACGACAGCGACGACGTTCGGGCCGTCGAGGACGCCGTCGAGCCAGTCACGAATCGCGTCTTCGGCGAGCGGTGGCGTCCCCTGTGCGCGCTGGGCGGGGTCGAAGTCGTCGTACATCGCGACGAGCGATTCGACGTCGCCGTCCTCGTAGGCGCGCACGTCGACCTCGCGGTCCTCGCCGTCCGTGAACGTCATCGGCGGCGGGGTGAGCGCGATTCGCTCGGGGCGCAGGCGCGCGACGAGTCGGCGAGCGAACCCCGTGACGCGGGGCAGGACTCCGTCTGGCGGCGACGACATCGAGTGTGGTATTCCCTCGCACGCTATAAATAGCTGGCTGCGGGGATCAATCAGGAAGAGTTCGCGTGCCAGTCAGTCGTAGGTCTCCGCGAGTGCGTCCAGGGCTTCGTGGTGCTCGGTGGTGTGCGGCGCGGTGAGCGGCGAGACGGAGACGTGGCCGTCGACGACGGCGCGGCGGTCAGTGCCGGGCGGGTCGGGGATGTCGCCCTCGTCCATGCGGTCCCACATGCGGTCGTGGAGCGTGATGGTGCCGCCGTCGCGAGCGGCGGTCATGTCGTACCCGTGCGAGGGACGAGTCACGACCATCTCGTCGGACGCATCAGCGCCCGGATGGGGCGCGTTCACGTTCAAGTAGTCGGCATGCTCGAAGACGCCGGCGTCGACGGCGTGCTCGACGAGGTACGTGGTCGCGTCGACGGCTGCCTCGTAGTCCGAGGGCTCGGTGGGTTCGCCGAAGTCTTCCGCGGTGAGGAACAGCGACGACGAGATGGCGGGGACGCCGAAGAACGCGGCCTCGACAGCTGCGCTAACGGTGCCCGACCGGCCGAGCACGTACATCCCGAGGTTCGCACCTTCGTTGACGCCCGCAACGACAATGTCCGGGTACGGCCCGAGCGCCTCCAGTCCCGCGACGACGCAGTCCGACGGCGTGCCGTCGATGGCGTACCCGAGTTCGTGCTCCTCGACGGTGACCTCGTGGGACATCGCGCGTCCGGTCGAACTCTTGTCGGTGGTCGGCGCGACGACGGTGACGTTCCCGACCTCGTCCAGCCCCTCCGCGAGCGCTCGGATTCCGGGCGCGTTAATACCGTCGTCGTTGGTGACGAGGATTTCGGGTTCGTCGCTCATCGCGGAACCACCGGCGGCACGTCTGTCATTAGGCGGGGAGTCACCCCGGTGGGGAAAAAGCGTGTCGGCGTGAGTCAGAATACGAGGCGTTCGACGACCCGCCGCACGAACCCTGGCCGTCGCGACTCCCGGGGGTAGACGGTGACCTCGGTGGAATCGGCGGCGCTCGGCGAGTAGTCGCCGCGGCCACCACGGACGCGACTCTGCACGCCCGTCCGAATAACGACGTCGGGGTGGAGGTCGCTGCCGTCGGCCGACCGGTCGCGGGTTCGGACCGGTGCAGACAGCAGCCCCGCGAGCTCGCTCTGGTAGGCTCGAATCGTCTCCGTGCGCGTCTCGGGCAGGTCGTCACCCAGCGGGGAGAGGAGGGTTACGTGGCCGTCGGTTTCGCCCGCGATTGTGTCTGCGACGGCGACCGTAGCGGGGTCGAACGGCCCACCGTCACCTTCGAGAACGACTCGCTCGGGGTCGTCGTAGCCGCGGTTCTCGACGAGTAACACGTCGCAGTGGGCGTGGCGAACGACCCAGTCGATGGGGTCGCCGAGCAGCCGCGACCGCAGGCGGAGGCGCTCGTGTTCGGCGACGATGGCCTCGACGCCGCGGTGCTCGGCGTAATTCACGATGGCGTGTTTCGTGTCGTGGCTGACGATTTCGCCGAACTCCACGTCGACGTCGAACTCGTCGGCGAGTTCCCCGGTCTGCTCCTCGAAGCGGACGTCGGCGGGCGACTGCACTTCGGCGGCGTGGTCGAGGGGCACCTGGTCGGGCACCTCGTCGAAGCGAACGACGACGACACGGCCGTCATCCGGGCGAACGAGGTCTGCGGCCAACGACAGGAGCGCGCGCTCCCGCTCGGTGTCGGCTTCCCTCGTGAGCGCGACCAACACCTCCGGCGTGTCCTCGTCGGCGAAGTCGCCGTCGACGAACGCCTCGGTTTCTGTGAGCACGTCACGGCCGAGCCGACGGCGGATGACGTCCGTGGCGGCACCCTCGCGGCGGATGCGCGAGCGAGCGTAGACGAAGTACCACGCGACGCTCCCGACGGTGATGACGACCGCGCCGACCAGCGGCACCCACCCCATCTGAGTGAGCAACACGACGCCGCTGACGACGCCGAACGCCTGCATCCACGGGTACAGCGGCGACTCGAACTCGGGGTCGTAGTTCTCCGTTGACCCCTCGCGGAACGCGACCAGCGCGAAGTTGATGAGCACGAACACGAGGATTTGGAACGCGCTCGCGAGCTTCGCAATCTCGAGGATGGGGACGAACGCGATGAGCGCGAGCACGACCGCGCCCGTGAGCGTGATGGCGGTCGTCGGCGTGCCGAACCGCTCGTGAATCTCCGCGAACGTGGGCGGCGCGAGCTGGTCGCGGCTCATCGCGAACGGGTACCGAGACGACGAGAGGATGCCGGCGTTGGCGGTGGAGACGAGCGCGAGCAGCGCCGCGCCGATGACCGCGTAGACGCCCCACTGGCCGAGTGTGACTTCCGCGGCGACCGCGACTGGAGTGGCCGAGCCGGCGACGCTACCGGCCTCCGTAACGCCGACCATCACCGCGACGATGCCGACGTACAGCAGGGTCGTGAACGCCAGCGACCCGAGGATGCCGATGGGAATGTTCTTGCCGGGGTCCTCGACTTCCTCGGCGACGCTAGCGACTTTCGTGACGCCCGCGTAGGAGACGAACACGAGGCCGGTCGCCGCGAGCAGGCCCTCGATGCCGCCAGTGAAGAAGTTCTGGTAGTTCTCGGGCTGGGTCTTGGTGGCGCTACCGGCGACGAACCAGCCCAGGGCTGCGAGCATCACGGAGACGATGACGACCTGCAGGCGGCCGGTCTGTTTCGCGCCGAAGAGGTTCACGAGGATGAGGAACGCGGCGAGCCCGAGTGCGACGGGTTTCACGGGGAGGTCGAACAGCAACACGAGGTAGGGGACGCCGCCGACGAGCGCGAGCGCGCTCTTGAACGACAGCGAGAACCACGTACCGACGCCCGCGATGGTGCCCAAGACGGGCCCCATGCCGCGCTCGATGTAGAGGTAGGTGCCGCCGGCTTCGGGCATCGCGGTCGCCATCTCGGACTTCGAGAGGGCGGCAGGAACGACGAGCAAGCCCGCCAACAGGTACGCCACTATTACCGCGGGGCCGGCGATTTTGAGCGCGAGCGCCGGGAGGATGAAGATGCCGCTACCAATCATGGCACCGACGCTAATCGCGAAAACCGCGCCGAGGCCGAGGTCTCGTTCGAGTTTTTTCATGAGGAAGTTACTGTGAGATGCGGTGGTCGTCGCGCTGTGCTATCGGCAGGGAGTGTCCTCACTCGCACGCTACCACCGGTCGGTGACGGCGCGAGCGAGCACCGTGGCGGCGTCGACAGTCTCGACGTCCCCGAGCTCGAAAGCGGATTCTCTGTCGGGGTCGTTCGTTCGGACGAGTACTCGTTCGACGCCGAATCGGGTGCGTGCGAGCTGTGCGACGAGGAGGTTAGTGGCGTCGTCGGGTTCGAGAACGAGCACTGCGGTCGCGTCGGCGAGGCCGGCACCCTGCAGCGAGTGGGCGTCTAGCGTGTCGACGACGTGGGCAGTCTGTCCTGGAGGTGGGTCGGTCGTCGGTGACTTGCCGACGTGTGTCACTGTCTCGCCGTCGGCCGCCAGTCGGTTGGCGACGGCGCGCCCGACGGCGCCCCCACCGACGACGAACACCACGTCGTCCCGCTGTCGCGTCTGGTCTGTCGTGTGTTTGGATGAACTCATGGGCGGTAGTAAGCGCACCTGTCGCTTCGAGTGTCGCTCCTTGCCCACTCGTACCGGACGGAACCGCATAAAGTAACCGAACTTTCTGCTGAGTCGTCAAAATATAAGGAATATAATCACTCTCCGTCCGATACGTCGGTGTCGAACCCCTCGTACGGACCGGAGTGAACACTCCGAATGAGGTCCTCGTCGACGACCTCTAGCCCGAGATCGTCGAGGTCGCGACCGATACGGCTCAGGTCGTCGCTATCCGTCCCTACGGCGGAGACGTGGACGTTCTCCGCACCCGTCATCACTTCCTCGACGCGTACCACACCCGGCACGCTCAGTGCTTCCGCCGCCAACTCCTCGCGGCGCGTCACTGGCGCCGTACAGACGATGAGCGTGTACAACTGGTAGCCAGCCTGCTCGTAGTCGACGTCCGCGTGGTAGCCGCGCAGTATCCCGCGCTCCTCCAGTCGCTGGATACGGTTGCGGACCGTACTCGCGGACACGCCCGCGCTGTCGGCGATGTTCTGCGAGGACGTGCCGCGGGCGTCCTCCTGAAGCGCGTGCAGTATCTGCTGGTCCAGGTCGTCGAGGCCTTCCAGTGTCATACGTCGTCTTGGCGGACGAACCCGCATAAAATACCCCCTCACGCGGCGACCTGTCCGCAGCTGCTACGCCCTGTCGACGACCGTCTCCTCGTCGACGACGAGGTTGTACGCCTCCTCGTCGTCGTTCCAGAGTACGAGCGCGGACTCCACGGAGAGCAGGTCGCCGTACTCGGCGGCTTGGAGGTCGCGGTTGAGACTCGTCGGCCGGACAAGCACCGCGTAACACTCCTCGTTCTCGCTGCCATCGCTGACCTTGAACAGCGGATTGGCGTCCTCGTCGGCGAGATTCCGCGAGAGTTTCGCGAGCACCGCGTCCACGCGGTCGGTGACGCGGTCGTCGGCGTCCGCGAGCTTCAACAACCGGTCGGCAGACAGCGAAACGTCGTGCTGGCGGACGCCGTCCGTCCGCAACAGCGAGTACGAGAACCGCACCTCGGTGTGGTAGAACTCCGAGGGGCGTTGGCTGGCCCCCGCGAGGCGCTCCTGAAAGCTCGGCACGTCGACGTCGGGACGCTCGTCGAACGTCCAGCCGCGGTCGCTCGGGCGCTCGCCCGGCCACAGCCGCGGCGTCGGGCCGTAGACGGTCGCACCGCGTGCTTCGAGGTCGCGCTCGACCTCGCGGAGGTGCGTGCTCGTGTGCTTGTCCGCGGGCGCGAGCCCGAGGAACGTCCCGTCGTCGGCGAGCGCGTTGACGTACTTCTGGGCGGTCTCGACCGGCTGGTCGAGTTCACTGAGCACGCTACAGGCGAGCACGAGGTCGTACTCACCGTCGGGGTCGAACTCCTCTGCGGTCTCCCGGTGAATCGTCGGGTGGACGTTCCGCCCGGTTTCGTCGAGCAGTTCGTCGAGCACGTCCGCGGCGTCGCTGGGTTCGACGGCATGGTACTCCACGAGGGCGTCGTCGGGCAGGAAGTCGAAGAGCCCGAGCGCCGGGCCGCCGACGCCCGCACCCACGTCCAGCACGCGGAGGTCCCCAGAGAGCACGTCGCCCTCCGCGAGGTCTTCGAGCACGTACTGGATCGCGGCGTAGTACGTCGCGAGGTGGTAGATTGCGTAGCCGAGCGCGACCTCCTCGTCGTACTCGACGGCGTGTTGGCGGTAGTACTGTTCCTTGAAGCGTCGAATCGTCTCCCGCAGGCGCTTCCCGGAGTCGCCGCGGTGCCAGTCGGTGCCCCACTGGTCGACGAGCAAGTCCTCGACGACGCGCTCGTACTCGCGAGGGAGCGCGTCCACACCGTCGAAGTCGGGGTGGACCGGTTCGCCACTGGCAGGGACGAATGTGCCGTCCCCTCGCTCCACGATACCGAGGTCGGCTGCGTGCTCGCGCAGCACCTGCCGGACGACCGCCTCGTGAGGCTGGTCGGCGACGTACTCCCGGAGTTCGTCGGGGTCCAGCGGCCGCACGTCGCGGAGGTACTTCGCGGCGTCCAGCACTGCCTCTCTATCGACTGGCATCGTCGTACACCTCCTCGAAGGCCTCGCGGTCGGCGTCAGCGAGCCGCTTGGCGGCCGCCGCGACGTCATCCGCGCCGCCGAACGCGTCCTGAATGTCAGCGTACACGCGGGCGTTCCCACCGGTCACGCGGTCAGCGAGCGCCGCGAGGTCCTCGTAGACCGGCGTGGCGAGGTCCTCGGGTACGTCGTCGGCCGCGAGCGCGAACGCCAACACCGCCGCGTGCGCTCGGCCCTGTATAGTCACCATCGCGTCGTCGTGCTCTGCGGCACCGACGTCCACGAGGTCGTTGCCCGCGGTTTCGAGCCACTCGCGGACGCGGTTGGTCGCCGGTCCAGGCGCACTCTCCGCGACCGCGATGCGGCCGGGAGCGTGTTCGGGCGCGAACAACGGGTGGAAACTCACGCGTTCGCGTGCAGGTGCCGTCGACGCCATCGCCGCCAGCGGGCCGCGCATCTCGCCAGTGAAATCCACGACCGCCTGTTCCGCGCAGCTGGCGTGGCGCTCGATGGCGTCGACGGCCGCCCCCATCGGCACGGCGACGGCGACGATACCGAACGACTCCTCGGTGTCCAGCGGGACAGCCGCCGCTCGGCGGTCGAGCTCCGTCGCGGCCGCTCGGGCGCGGTCCTCGTCGACGTCGGTGAACGTCACCGGCGCGTCGACCAGGTCCGCGAACCAGCGGCCGACATCGCCGGCCCCCACCACGAGTACGTCCATCGGATTCCGATAGCGTCCGCCCCGGCAAAAGCGGTTCGTTCACGCCACCGTCGCGACGGCGGCTGGCGCTCGCGTCCAGTGCCGTGATTTCCGAGACTGATAATCCGGCGCTTGGATTTTTATACACCAAACTGATTCCGACGAGCATGTCGCCCTCTGAAGTATCGCTCGTCGACCGCCAGCCTGCCCGCAACTGGCTCGTCGTCGTGCTCGGTGCAGCCCTCACGGCGGCTGCAATCAGCCACTTCCACATGCACGGCCACAACGAACCGCTCGTGGTCGCAGCCACCGTGTTGCCAGCGGTCGGGGTGTTCGGATACGGCGTCTGGTTCTGGGTGCGCGGCCCGGACGTGGCGCGCGGCGACGTCGTCTTCGCGTGGGCGGTCGCGGGTGCCGGCATCGTGCTCGCGCTCGACCTCTGGGCGATGTTCGTGGGCGCGTACGGCGTCGGCACCGGCGTCGACCACGTGTTCATCCAGCACACGAGCGTCGGCGCGCTCGGCGCGGCCATCGCCGGTACATACAGCGAGCGCGACCGCCTCCGCTCGCATGCACACACCCGCCTCAGGCAGGCGCTCGACGCCGCGATGGACGGCGTCGCCGTCCTCGACGCGGACCGTCGCGTGGTGTACGCGAACGGGGCGTTCCGGGACGCCTACCACACGACCGGCGACGGGGGCGTCGTCGGCACCCACTGGACGACGTACTATCCGACCGACGCCGAGGACCGCCTCGCGGGCGTCTTCGAGGAACTCGACGCCAACGGCGACAGCGACGACCACTGGCACGGGAACGTGCCCGCGCACCGCGACGACGGGCGCACGTACCCCCAAGAGTTGTCCGTGACATCGTTGTCCAGCGGCGGCTACATCTGGGTGTCCCGGGACGTCACTGCGCGCGAGGAGCGCGACCAGCGCCTGCGCGTGTTGAACCGCGTGCTCCGGCACAACGTCCGGAACTCACTGAACGTCGTGCTCGGCCGCGCCGAGCGACTCACGGACCGCGGCGACAACGAGGACGTCGACAGCATCGTGACCGCCGCCGAAGACCTGCTCGACGTCAGCGAGAAAGCCCGCGTGGTCGAACGCGTACTCGGCGAAGAAAACGCGGGCACTGTCCCCCTGGACAGTCTCCTCGACACGGAACTCCAGCGAGCACGCTCGGAGTACCCAGACGCTAGCTTCGAGGTGGACGGTAAGGTCGACGCCGAGGTCGACGCCCGACTCCGGCTCGCCGTTCGTGAATTGCTGACGAATGCGGTCGAACACAACGACGCCGACCCGCCTCGGGTGACCGTCACAGCCAGTGACGACGACCTCGTCGAAGTCCGGGTGTCGGACAACGGCCCCGGGATTCCCGAGCACGAGCGTCGCGCGCTGGGCGGTCTCACCGAGGAGTCGCTCCAGCACGGCTCCGGCATCGGGCTGTGGGTGGTCTACTGGCTCGCCCGCCACTGCGGCGCGGCGGTCGCCGTCCCCGACGAGAATACGGTCAGCATCCGCGTGCCGTCGGGTGATAATTGATACGCACCGGGAAAGAGTTAAACGAACCGACGAACTTGGTCAGACCGAGATGCCTGAACCGGCGACGGTGCTCGTCGTCGAGGACGAGCGCGAACTCGCGGAGCTGTTCGCCGACTGGCTGGCCGACAGCTACGACGTGCGGACGGCGTACAGCGCTGCGGACGCGCTCGACGAGCTCGACGAGGACGTCGACGTAGTCCTGCTCGACCGCCGGCTCCCCGAGCGCTCCGGCGACGACGTGCTCGCCGCCATCCGCGAACACGGCTACGACTGCCAGGTCGCGATGGTGACCGCCGTCGACCCCGACTTCGACACGCTCGAACTCGGCTTCGACACGTACGTCGTCAAGCCCATCGAGCGCGACGAACTCGAAGCGCTCGTCAAGCAACTGCTCGCTCGCTCGCTGTACAACGAGGAGGTTCAGCAGTACTTCGCACTCGCGTCCAAGCGGGCGACAATCGAAACGACGAAGACCGATGCCGAACTCGCCGACGACGAACGCTACCAGCAGCTCTGCGAGGACATTCGCGAACTCCGCTCGAAACTCGACCAGCGCGTCACCGACCTCGACGATGACGACTTCCTCGCGGTGTTCCACGACCTCCAGGCCCACGAGGAAGCCACAAGTAACTAACCCGCGGGCTTCCCTATCACCCGAGTGACTCCCCGATATGGGTGAACCGATGCACGTCCTGTTCGTCAGCGCACACCAGCGGACGCGCGCGGCGGTCGAGCGCGCGCTCCCCGAACACGCGTCGCTGACAGTGACCGCGCTGCCGACCGCGGCGGCCGCCCTCGGCGTGCTCTCCGAGCAGGCCGTCGACTGCATCGCCGTCGAACACGCGGCTGACGGCACCGACGGCCTGCAGGTTCTACGGCTCGTCCGCGACACCGACCCAGCGGTCCCGGTCGTCGTCTACGAGGCCGCGAACGCCGACTCGATAGCCAGCAGCGCCATCTCACTGGACGTCACCGAGTACGTTCGACACGGCGACGAGGACGACCCGCTGGCGGCACTGGCCGACGCGTGCCACGACGCAGCAGCGTCCTACCGAGCCGAACAGGACGTTGCGATGTTGAACGACCTCGCGCGGAACGTCTACGAGCGCATCACGGACGGCTTCTTCGCGCTCGACCGCGACTGGCGGTTCACGTACGTGAACAGCGCCGCCGAGGAGATTCTGGAGGTGGACGCGGAGGACGTCATCGGGGAGAACGTCTGGGAGGCGTTCCCCGGGGCCGTCGGGACGAGTTTCTACACGGAGTACCACCGCGCGATGGCCGCCCAGGAGCCGGTGACGTTCCGCGAATACTTCCAGCCCTTAGAGAAGACGTTCGAGGTGCGGGCGTTCCCCTCGGAGGACGGCCTCTCCGTGCACTTCCGGACGGTCGTCGAGGACGAGGACATTCAGCGTGGCGACCACCTGCTCGAACTGACGAACCTGCTCTCCTCGGACCTCCACGAATCCATCGACGTGCTCCGCGACGACCTGGAAGCGGCGCGGGCGGCCACCGGCGAGACGCCGGAGTTGGCGTCCGCGATGGAGTCACTGGACCGCATGGAGGCGCTCGTGAACTACTCGATTCGGCTGGCCAGCGAACGACCGACGCCCCAGGAGCCACAGAGCGAGTGACGGAGCTGCCAGAGTGTTGCGTCCCGTCAGTCCGCGAGCGAAATCTCGTAGTCGGTGAGATTCTCGTAGCCGTCCTCGGTGACGACGACGATGTCCTCGATGCGGACGCCGCCGACCTCGGGGTCGTAGAGGCCGGGCTCGATAGTGATGACGTGGCCGGGGCGGAGTTCCTCGCCGCCCTGGGAGAGCGACGGCTGCTCGTGGACGTCAAGGCCGACGCCGTGGCCCGTCGAGTGAATGAACCCGGTCTCGGTTTCGGGGTCGGTGTAGACGGTGGGGAAGTCGTGGTCGGTGTAGACGTCCACGACCGCCTGATTGACTTCCTCGCCGGTAGCCCCGGGTTCCACGACGTCGAGCGCGGCCCGCATGGCCTCGTGCGTAACGTCGTACCACTCCTGCTGGGTTTCGCTCGGCGTGCCGTTGAGGAACGTCCGCGTCATGTCGGCGTGGTACTTCGAGTTCTTGTCCCGCGGGAAGATGTCCACGACGACGAATTCGCCGGCTTCCAGCGGTCCGCTGCCGCGATTGTGAGGGTCTGCAGCGTCCCGCCCGCACGCGACGATAGTTTCGTCGAGCGCGCAGCCGTGCCGGAGGAGTTCGACTTCGATTTCCTGCTTGACGAACTCGCTGGTGAGCACGTCGCCGTCGTGGACGAGTTCGCCGTCGTCGTTGGTCTCCGCGCCGCGAATCAGCTCCTCGGCGCGTGCCATCGCCGCCTCGTTGGCCTTCTGGGCAGTTCGCACGTGCTCGATTTCTTCGTCAGTCTTCGTCGCGCGCACGTCCGTAACGACGCCGTCCTCGTCGGGTTCGACGGTAATTTCCTTCCCGCGGAGCACGTCCGCAGTGGCGACCGGGAACTCGGCCTGAACTGCCAGCGACTCGCAGCCGACGTCCGCGAGGAACTCCTCGGCCATCAGCGCTTGCGCCTCTCGCTCGCCGTGCTCGGCGTGCTTCGCGCGGTAGTCGTAGTCCGCGTGGCGCTTGACCGTGTCCGCGCGGCTCTCTTGTTTCGCGCGGCCGTACTCCAGCGAGGAGACGAGCACGGCGGTCTCCTCCGGGGTGTAGACCGCGAAGTACGGGTCCGGCGCGTCGAAGCCCGTGACGTAGTAGAGGTCGCTGTTCGACGCGTCGTCGTGGAAGGCGTACCCGTCGAGTCCCTGCTCGTCGAGGAACTCGTCGAGCCGCGCGAAGTCGGGGTCCATGCACGCGACTCGTCGCGGCCGCTGCAAAATCCTACCGTCTCCGGCCAGCCGGACGAACGACGCCCCCGAATCGTCGCCGTCGCCGGAACCCTGATACCGGGCCCCGCCGTCGCCGTACGCATGGACGTCACTGTCGCGAACTCCCGGGTGTCGGGGACGGCCCGCGCCCCGCCGTCGAAGAGTTACACGCACCGCGCGCTCCTCGCGGCGGGCTACGCGGAGGGCGCACTCGTACGGAATCCGCTCGTGAGCGCGGACACGAAGGCGACCGCGCGCGCCGTCGACCACTTCGGCGGCGACACCGAGCGCGTCGACCGCGACTGGAACGTCACCGGGTTCCTCGGCGCGCCCGACGTGCCGGCGGACGTCATCGATTGCGCGAACTCCGGGACGACGATGCGACTCGTCTCGGGTGCGGCCGCGCTCGCCGACGGCACGACGGTGCTCACGGGCGACCGGTCGTTGCGCTCGCGCCCGCAGGGCCCGCTGCTGGACGCCATCGAGGCACTCGGCGGGAGCGCGCGCTCGACCCGCGAGAACGGACAGGCACCCCTCATCGTCGACGGCCCCATCGAGGGTGGGCGCGTGGAGATGCCGGGCGACGTCTCCTCGCAGTTCGTCACGTCGCTGTTGATGGCCGGCGCGGTGACCGAGCGCGGCGTCGACATCGAGTTGACGACCGAGCTGAAGTCCGCGCCGTACGTCGACATCACGCTCGACGTGCTGGAGTCGTTCGGTGTCGACGCCGAGGAGCACGGGAACGGCTATCGCGTCCCCGGTGGACAGACGTACGAACCCGTCGACGGCGAGTACGCGGTCCCCGGCGACTTCTCGTCGGCGTCGTACCTGCTGGCGGCAGGCGCACTCGCGGGCGGCGACGAGGTCGTCGTCAAGGGCGCGTACCCCAGCGAGCAGGGTGACGCCGCCATCGTTGGTATCCTCCGGCAGATGGGCGCGGACGTCGACTGGCGGCGCTCGGAGGGGCGCATCGTCGTGGAGCAATCGGACCTGGATGGAATCACCGTCGGTGTCGCGGATACGCCCGACCTCCTGCCGACCATCGCGGTGCTGGGCGCAGCCGCGGACGGCACGACGACGATTACGGACGCCGAGCACGTCCGCTACAAGGAGACCGACCGCGTCGCCGCGATGGCCGAAGAACTCACGAAACTCGGGGCGGACGTCGAGGAGCGGCGGGACGAACTCGTCGTCAACGGCGGTGACAGCGACCTCTCCGGAGCGCGCGTCGACGGCCGTGGCGACCACCGTATCGTGATGGCACTCGCCGTTGCTGCGCTCGTCGCGGACGGCGAGACGACCATCGAGGGTGCCGAGCACGTCGACGTCTCCTTCCCGGACTTCTTCGACGCGCTCGACGACCTCGGGGCCGCCGTCGACCTGTGAACTGAACGCGGGCGCGTCGTTCGACCACTCGTGTGAGGGGCTGTCAGACGACCAGTGGTGTTTTCTACGGGTATGGCAGATTCGGTCGTATGCTCGATACCGCTCTCGCCGAGGAACTCGCCGCCGACGAACTCGCGGAGGGGTTCGTCCGTCCGGACTACGACGGGTTCTGTTTCTCGCGGGTACCGGCGACTGCTGCGTCGCTGGTGGGCACGGACCTCGGGGAAACGCTCCCAGACCGCGCTCTCTCCGAGGCAGGCAGTGGCGGAGAAGACGCGAACGCCGAGCACGTTCTGGTGTTGTTCGTGGACGCGCTCGGGTTCCGGCAGTTCGAGCGCGTGTACGACGACGTGTCGCTGCTCCGGTCGTTCGTCGACGTCGGCCGCGTGACGCCGCTCACGTCGACGTACCCCTCCGAGACGGCGGCGTGCGTAACGACGATGCATACGGGCCGCGATCCCGTCGAACACGGGCTGCTCGGGTGGAACGGCTACGACCCGGTCGGTGATACTGTCTACGAGACGCTCTCGTACGCCGCCAAGGACGACGGCGACATCGCTGTCGGCCCCGACGAACTCTTCGACGGCGACCCGATATACGACCGCCTGGGTGACGCGGGCGTGGACGCTCACGTCGTCGAACCGGATTACGGAACCGGGTACGACGACGGCGCGCTGGTCGGCGCGACGACGCACCACTACGAGCGGACCCCCGCCTTCGCGCTCTCCATTCGTGACGTGCTCCAGTCGGCCGACGCGCCGTCGTACACGTACGCATACTACCCGGTCGTCGACGAAGTCGCCCACGAGCACGGCCCCGACGACGAACGGTACGGGATGCAGGTTGCGGCCGTCTGCGGCGCACTGGAGAGAGCATTCGCGACGCTCGACGAGGAAGTCCGAGAGGAGACGGTGGTCTGTCTCGTCGCCGACCACGGCCAAGTGCCCATTCGCGACGAGGACAGAACCGAACTCGACGATATCGGGATACTCGCGGACGTACCGACGGACCGGTCGGGGACACCGCTCGTGCTGGGCGGTCCGCGGAACGTTCACTTGCGCGTCGACGACCCCGCGGCGGCACGCAAGCGCTTGGCAGCGGCGGACCTCGACGCACTCGTCTACTCGCGCGAGGAAGCGCTCGACGCCGATCTCTGGGGGCGCGGGGAGCCCGGGCCCGCGTTCGAGCGGAACAGCGGCGACCTAATCGTCGTTCCGCAGGACGGTGCACTCTGGTACGCAGACGAACCCGAACAACTCGCACTCGCTGGCATGCACGGCGGTCTCCACCCCGACGAAGCACTCGTGCCGTTCGGTGTCGCGCGCCTCGACGACTTGGTGTAGGCTAGTGACGGGACGAGGGGCGTCGCTCAGAACGGTGCTTCGACGTCCTCGGGCGGACTCGACTGCGGGTCGTCGCTGGCGGCCCGGCCGACGAGCACGCGGAACTCACCGGGGTCGCGGGCCCGATACTCCCAGCGGAACTCGGGACCAGCCTCGGCCTCGAACTGATGGTACAGCGGCTTCGGGTCGTGGTCGTTCACAAGCACGAACGCCTCGCCCGCGTCGAGGTGGGCGTAGGCGTCGAAGATTGCTTCGTGGCGCTGGGCCGGCGGGCGGTCGCGGACGTCCAACTCCTGAACGACAGTCAGGTCGTCCGTGTCGGTGTTCCCTGTCGCGTCACTTTCGTCGGTCACGTCGTCGGTGTCATCGGTGTCAGTCGCGTCGTCACTAGCGGCTTTCGTAATGCGGACGCGGACCTCGCCGGGGTCGCGCTCGCGGACATCCCACTCGAAGTCGCCGCCGTACTGCTGCCGGAATTCCCGGCGTAGCGGATTCGGCTCGTGCGGTGCGACGATGTCCAGCGACTCGCCGGCCGCGAGGTTCCCGTAGCGGTGGTGGATGGTCGGGTGGCGGTCGGATTTGGGGATGTCGCGAACGTCGAACGTCGCCGTCGCACCGTCGTCCACGCGGGCCGCCGAAGTGCCGGTCTTCGAAATTTCCACGCGCCACTCGCCGTCGCCCTCGTGCTCGTACGACCAACCGACGACGTCGCCGTGCGTGGACCGGAGTTCGTGGTACAGCGGCTCCGGGTCGTGGTCGTTCACCAGCACGAACGCTTCGCCAACGTCGAGTAACTCGAACGTGTCCGTGAGCACGGTGTGGCGGCGCTGGGGCGGCAGGTTCCGGACGTCGAACGCGTAGGGGTCGTTAGCCTCCGCCAGCGGGCGTTTCGTGACGCGGATTTCCCAGACGTCCGGCCCGGTTCGCTCGTACGCGCGATCGAGGGCGGCATCCCGCGTAATCTCGTACTGGGAGAGCGTCGGGTGGACGTCCCGGTCGGCGGTGACGGTGACCGTATCGTCTACGTCGACGTCGTCGAGACGGTCGAAGACGCGCTCGCGGCGCTGTGCGCGGTCGGTGTCGCGGACATCGACAGTCGAGTCCATTACGTGGACAGAACGGACGCGGCTGGATAGCGTCAGAGCCGAACATGTTCGAGGTTTGGGCCTACGCTATCCGCGAGAGCGCGATTGACTCGGCAGTGTCGGCGTCCTCGCGGGCGCCGTCGGTCAGTTCCAGCTCCGAGACCCACTTCACGCTCTCCCAGCAGTCCGCGTCTCCCGTCGGGACGAGCCTCGCGGGGCCGCCGTGCTCGACGGGGAGCGAGCTGCCGTCGAGTTCGAGCGCGAGCACGGCGTCTGTGAGTCGGTCGAGGGGGAACGAGCACGCGTACTCGCCGTCCATCGCGTGGACGAGCGCGTGAGTGGCCCTCTCGGTCGGGGCTGCGCGGTCGAGAACGTCGCCGACGCGAACGCCCCGCCACGAGAGGTCTTCGGCGACCCATCCCTCGACGCACGTGAAGTCCGCCGTGAACGACTGTTTCGGGAAATCGGCGAGGGCGCCGCGGTCGAGTGACAGCGAACGGGCTACGTCGCCAGTGACGTCGAGTCGCCACTCGACGGGGTCGACGCCGTCAGGCACGTCGTGGACTTCGAGGTCCGACATAGTGGGTTAGTGCGCGTGCGCCTCGTAGCGACAGTCGTCGGTGTCCGTCCCTATACAGCAGTCGTCGCGTGGGTGGTCGACGAAGCCGCGCAGCGTCTCGACGCCGCCTGCGGGGAGCACGTAGCCGAACTGGTAGCCCTCGTCGGCGCCGAATTCGAGGTCCAGTTCCGCCGCGAAGAACGTGCGGACGACGCACTGTCGCCACGCCAACTCGCTGGCGACGGTTCGGCCGTGTTCGGTCAACTGTACGCCGGCGTGCTTCTCGTAGTCGACGAGCGCGGCCGCAGCCAGCCGGTCGAACATCTCGGTGACCGTCGCGGGCGTGACGCCGAGACGGTCGCTGACCGCGCCAGTAGCGACCCGCGTGTCGTCGACAGCGAGCCAGTAGACAGCCGTGAGGTACCGGCCGGAGCGGCGGTCCACGCAGTCACGTGGTCGCTCGCACCCACACCGCGTCGCTGTCTGCGTCGTAGCTGCCATAGTACACGGGTAGCACGCTAACGCGGGAAAGTCGACTCCCGAACCCGTTCGTGTCGATTCACGGTCGCGTTCGCGTTTCGGGGGTGGAGTCGGTCGGCGGTTGCGCGGACTGCAAGTCATAAGCCCCTCGGGACGTATGCTCCGGTAATGAACGGTAATCGGTTCGGGCGACTGTTCCAGGTGACGACGTACGGCGAGAGCCACGGCCAGGGCATGGGTGTCGTGGTGTCGGGCTGTCCCGCGGGACTGGAACTCGACGAGGAGACGATTCAGCGCGAACTCGACCGCCGGAAGCCCGGCCAGTCGATGATTACGACTTCGCGCGGGGAGCCCGACGAGGTGACCATCAACTCCGGGATTCAGGACGGCTACACGACGGGTACGCCCATCGGCATGACCATCCAGAACAAGGACGCCGAGTCCGGAAAGTACGAGCCGTTCGTCACCGCGCCCCGGCCGTCCCACGGCGACTTCACGTACTCCGCGAAGTTCGGCACGCGCAACTGGGGCGGCGGCGGGCGTTCGTCGGCGCGCGAGACCGTGAATTGGGTCGCGGCTGGGGCAATCGCCAAGGAGATTCTGGAGCACGAGGGCGTGCAGGTGAAAGCCCACGTGAACCAGATTGGCGACATCGAAGCACCCGAGGTGTCCTTCGAGGAGATGCTCGAACACACCGAGGACAACGACGTGCGCTGCGCGCATCCCGAGACCGCCGAAGAGATGCAGGAACTCATCGAGGACTACCAGGAGCGCGGCGACTCGATTGGCGGGTCCATCTACTTCGAAATTCAGGGCGTGCCCCGAGGACTCGGCGCACCGCGCTTCGACTCCGTGGAAGCCCGGCTCGGTCAGGCGATGATGTCGGTGCCCGCGAGCACGGCGTTCGAGTTCGGGCGCGGCCGCGACGCCCGGACGATTCCCGGGAAGGAGCACAACGACGACTGGGAATTCGACGAGAACGGTGACCCGGTGCCCGTGGAGAACGACCACGGCGGCCTGCAGGGCGGCATTACGACCGGCGAGCCGATTTACGGCGAGGTGACCCTGCACGCACCCACGTCGATTCCGAAGAAACAGCAGACCGTCGACTGGGAGACCGGCGAGGAGAAGGAGATTCAGGTCGTCGGCCGCCACGACCCCGTGCTGCCGCCGCGCGGCGTCCCCGTCGTCGAAGCGATGCTCAACGTGACGATTCTGGACTTCATGCTGCTGGGCGGACGCATCAACCCGGACCGACTGGACGACCAGCCCGGCGAGTACGACACCGACTACCACCCGAGCAGCCCGCGTAACGAGTAAATCTCCGTGGCACGAACCTCCCGTAACAACTGATGGACGCACACCAGGAAGGCCCGCAGAACCCCTACGGGATGGACGAGAACTGCCGGAACTGTCCCGGCCTCTGTGACGTCCGCGAGCGCGTCGTCCACGGCTACGGCGACGTCGGCGCGGACTTCGTGTTCGTCGGCGAAGCCCCCAGCGAGGGCGCCGAGGAGACGGGCGTCCCGTTCACGGGCGACGAGGCGGGCGAGCGCTTCCAGCACATCCTCGGGAGCGTCGGCCTGAACTACTCGCTGCCGTCCAGCGACGAGCCCGAACTCGACAACGCCTATCTGACGTACCTAACGCGCTGCCGGCATCCCGACCGCGGCCCCAGCGACGAGGAGGTCGTGACCTGCGAGCCGTATCTGAACGCGGACATCCGCATCATCAACCCCGAGGTGCTCGTTCCGGTCGGCCAGCGCGCGCTCACGGAACTCGGGAAGGAGTACACCACCACGCCCGCCGACGACCTCGACGTCGAGGACCACCACGCGACGTCGATTCGAGGACGTGGGTTCGAACTCGCGCCGATGATTCATCCCGCCGAGCAGACCGACGACCAACGAGAGGAGTACGTCGACTTCTTCCTCGACCTGCTCGACACCGACTACCGGCAGACGAAGGGTCGGCGCGGTCGCTAGGCGGTGCCGTGTCGGCGTGGCCGGTGCTGTGTCGACTGGATGGTACTACGACGACCTGACCGACGCTGTGACAACGAGCAGCACGGTTGCGGCTACGGGGCCGCGTATCGCGGCGTTCAAGCGTCCCCCGGACCGAGGACCATGTATGACTGTCGTCGCCGTCACGGTGGACCCACCGCGGGAAGGACTCGTACTCCCGGAGCTGGCAGCCACGTCGCCGCTCTCCGAGCGCGAAGTGGTATCGCTGTACGAGGCGATGGCCGCCGACGCGTTCCGCGCGGTGGCCGAGAGCGGTGGCGACCTCCTCGTGAATTACCGGCCCGACGACCTGCTCCCCGACGAGCACGTCCCCGAGGGAGCGGACGCCGAGCGAGAGGTCAGGAGTCTCGTCGAGGACGTGCTCGACGAGGAGGAGGCCGCGGCCGCCCGCGTCGAAGTGCAGGTCGGGTCCTCGAAGCACGCCCGTGTCGGGAACACCGTTACACACCTGCTGGACACCGAGGGCGTGGCGTCGGTCGCCATCCTCGAACCCGACGCGCCGCTGGTCGCGCGCAAGCACGTCGACAGCGCGGCGCTGAAGCTCCGCCGGAATCCGGTCGTCGTCGGGCCGTCCCGAGGAGGGAGTCTCTACTTCGCGGGCTTCCGTGAACCGATAGACTTCGAGGGCGCGTGGAGCGCGCCGGAAATCGAGAACGTGACCGCGCGAGCAATCGATGCCGGCCACGACGTCGACTTCCTCCACGAACAGACCCGCGTCCGGACCGGCGACGACCTCGTCTCGCTGGTCGCGGAACTCCGCGCGCGACGCGCTGCCGGGCGCATCGTCCCCGCGTTCACGACGGCGTACGTCGAAGACCTCGGTCTCCGTGTCGAGGAGGAGGACGGCGAGCGCGTGCTCGTCCGAGAGTGAGGAGCACAGATTCGGGCCGGGAAGGCGTTCACTCGGGGACCCCCGTTTGCAAGTGTTGTTCGAGAGTAGGCGGGTGACTGCAGAAGGCCCCCACCCCGTTTTGCAAGTGAAGTCGGGAGGAGGTCAGGGGAGAGGAATGGGTGTGACGAGTGGGAGAGGTCCCCCACCCCGATTTTCGAATGTTCCAGGGCAGGAGAACGGGGTAGGTCGAGAGGAAGGCAGGAAAGGGGAACTAGGGGTGAAGGCAGAGTCAGGTGAGAAGTCAGGCGAGAGGGAAGTGTCGGGGGAGAACGATTCCCTACTCGGTTTCGTCGGCCATCGCTTCTCGAACCATCTCGGCGTCGACGTCGAGTTCGTACTCGAAGAATTGCCCGCCGCCGCGGCCGTAGTTACGGTCGTGCTGGCGGAGGAAGCCGAGCATCGAGAGGTCGTTGAGGTGGTCGTGGACGCTGCGCTGGCTCAGGGGTTCGGCGGCGTACTCCGCGGCGACCTCCTCGTAGACTTCATAGAGTTCCTTCGCGCGGGCCGGCGTCTCGCCGCTGACTGACATCTGCGTGACCGCGAGCAGGACGTACTGGCCGTGGGTCGTGAGGTCCTTGATGGAGTCCTTGATGCGACCACGTTCGACGCGTTCGACTGCGGTGTCGACGTCTTCCTCGGTGACGACTTCGCGTCCGTCCTCGACGGCGACGTTGACGGCCTCGCGGAGCAAGTCGATGGCCTGTCGCGCGCTCCCGCGGTCACGAGCGGCGAGCGCGGCACACTGCGGGATGACACCGTCTTCGAGAACGTCCCCGCGGAGGCCACGCTCGGCGCGGTCAGTGAGAATCGTGACGAGTTCGTTGGCATCGTACGGCGGGAACTTGATCTCGCGCTCGCAGAGCGTGTCCTGGACTTTCGGCGAGAGGTCGTTGCGGAACGTGTAGTCGTTGGAGATGCCGACGACCGCGACCTGCGAGTCCGAGATGTTGCCGTTCGTCTTCGCGCGCGGTAGTTGGTAGAGCAGCATGTCGTCGTCGCCGAGGTTGTCGATTTCGTCGAGTACGATGAGCACCGTACCCTCGCGTGCTTCGATTTCGTCGAACAGCGCGTTGAGCACGTCCGACGTCGACAGCCCCGTTGTGAGGGGGTCCTGGTCGGTGTCTCCGCGGAGTTCGTTCACAAGTGCGATGGCGGCTTGGTAGGACGAAGGGTGGTGGTGGCAGTTGACTTCGACGCTCACCACGTCGTCGACGCCCTCGCGGTCCTCGGCTTCGTACTCGAGGGCGTCCATCATGTATCGCGTCACCGCAGTTTTCCCGACGCCAGTCTTCCCGTAGACGAAGACGTTGTCCGGTTCCCAGCCGTCGACGACGTCCTGAAGGGCGTTCGCGTACTGGTCGATTTCTTCGTCGCGTTCGAGGATTTCCTCCGGCTCGTAGTGGTCCTTGAGGACGTCCTTGTTGGTGAACAGCTCGACGCGGTCTCGGAACGGCGTCTTCATCGCTTGCGAGTCGCTTTCTGCTCATCCACTATAATACCCTCGGTTCTATCGTTTCGGCAGTTTCGCGTGTTCGGTCTGTTTCCCTCGTTCCGTCCCGAAGTTCCTGCCACGTTCCCGTGCTAGCAACCCCACCCCAAAACACACGCAACCACTGCTCTATCGCCCGGTTCCAGTGTTGATACAACGAGCCATTCGTCCACCGCTGGCATCACCGCTCCGGTTTCTACGTAGAACACTTGCAAAACGGGGTGGGCGTGTCCCCTCACGATTCGCTCACCCCCAAGCAGGTCGTCCACCCAACCTCCCCACCATCTCGCCGTCGAACACTCGAAATCCGGGGGCGGACGTCGTTCCCGGGCAGACAACGACAGTTTCAAACGAGGGAGAAAGTCGACAGTTGTCGGTTGTTCGGAGGTTTGAAGGTTCTGGCATCCCGAGTTATTTGTAGGTGGTCGGCGGCCAACAGTTGTTGCCGGTCACGGGCCGACGTCAATCGGCCCCGAAGTCAGGGATGGCGATCCGTGAATGCCCGAAAGTCCTTCGGGTACGACGCGGTGAGTCCACTGACAAGCCCCCCACTACCCTTGTGGGGTAGTTGACCCGTGCACTCATTGTACGGTCACTCGCGTGGTGAGGTGGCAGAGCGGCCTATTGCGCCGGTCTTGAAAACCGGTGGCGTCAGCCTCCTGGGTTCAAATCCCAGCCTCACCGCTGACATTCTACACAACTCGTTTCTCGTGGAGACGAGAATCTCCGGCGCGGATTGAGAAACGGTTTTGGGGCCGGCGGCGAACACCGGATGTATGGCAGAGATGGAAGACCCCTCGGGCCGGGACTGGGTCCACGACCCCGACGGCGAGAAAGGCAGCGAGGGCGGCCGTAACTACGACATGGCAGTCCTCTCGAAGATGGTCGACGAAGAAGACGACTTCCCCCTGGAGAAGTCGGCGTTCGTCGAGGAATTCGGCGACTGGCCGGTCCGCATCAACCACGAGAAGGTACTCTCCGTGGCGGAAATCTTTGAACACGTCGAGGAAGACGAGTTCGAGACGAAGGTGGCCTTCCACAAGGCGGTCGGAGACGGCCTGCGCCGCGCGAACGTCTGGGACTACCACCCGCCCGAGCGATAGTCCGGCGACAGTCGATTCTCCCGATTACGTACCGACGACGACAGAACCTACGTAGCGACGACTGAACAACCGAGGACTCCCACCTCCCGCGCTACTCCGAGTTCTCGGCTGCGTTCGCGTCGACTGCTTCCTCGACTGCGTCGTCGGTGTCGCTGTCCGTGAATTCGCGCTCGTAGCGCTCCTCATCGCCGCGCACTGCCCACTCCGCCATCTCCGAACTCTCGGCTTGGACTTTCTCTTCGAGGAGGTTGACCGCAACCGCGTTCGCGCCCTCCGGGATGATGATGTCGGCGTCCTTCTTCGTGGGTTCGATGAACTGTTCGTGCATCGGCTTGACCGTCGAGAGGTACTGGTCCATCACGCCTTCGAGGTCGCGGCCGCGCTCGACGACGTCGCGCTCGATACGGCGGAGGATGCGGACGTCGGCGTCGGTCTCGACGTAGATGTGGAGGTCGAGCATGTCGTTGACGTCCTCGTCGTAGAGCGCCAGAATCCCCTCCAGCACGATGACGTCTGTGGGTTCGACGGTGACCCGCTCCTCTTTACGGAGATGTTCGGTGAAGTCGTACTGGGGCATCTCGACGGGCTGGCCGGAGAGCAAGGCGTCGAGGTGCTCTTGGAGGAGGTCCCACTCGAACGCCGAGGGGTGGTCGTAGTTGACCGTCTTGCGCTCCTCGAAGTCCATGTGGCTGAGGTCCTTGTAGTAGTTGTCCAGTGGAATGAGGGTGGCTGCTTCCTCGACGTTGTCGGTAATCTCGCGCGCTACCGTCGTCTTGCCGGCCCCCGTACCCCCGGCGATGCCGATAGCGAACGACGGGATGGTCATTACTACGCGACAGGGGAGGCAGCGGTGTTGAATCCCGCGGTTCGTGGCTGTCACGCGCCGCAGGAACCTTCTCACTCGGCGACAGAAGTTGTCGCAACGCGGTTTCCCACTGAGGACCTTGACCCGCTCGGTTTCGTCCCCAGAGACCTTCGCTTCCGGACACCATACGCGTTTTGGGGATACCTTTTAGCCCGACTGCGTGCTACGTATTCCCATGGCACAGTTAGCGCTCAGGGACGTGCTCTCCCAGGAGTTCGTCGGCGTCAGCGAATCCGACGAACTCCTCGACGCAGTCGAACTGATGCGGGCCGAGAACACCAACAGCGCGGTCGTCCTCCGCGGCACCGACCCAGTCGGCATCGTCACCGCCGAGACCGTCATGGACCTCCTCCTGGACGGCCACGACCCGAACGCCGTCACTGCCGCCGACGTGATGGACGGCCCGCCAGAGTCGCTCTCGCTGGACGCTTCCGTGGCAGACGCCGCGGACCTGATGGGCCGTACTGGCGACCCGCGCGTCCTGGTCGCCGACGACGACGGCGTCCACGGCGTCGTAGAAGCGCGCGACGTCGCACCGACCGTCGAGAAACAACTCCGCGGCGCGCCCGCAGCGCCGTCGGCCCCGCCGACCGGCAGCGAGCAAGCCAACTCCGCCGACAGTTACAGCGAACAGGGCGTCTGTGAGAGCTGTGGCGGACTCGCCCACGAACTCGTGGACGTCAACGGCCAACTGCTCTGTCCCGAGTGCCAGCCGGTCTGACGCCCCACTCGCCGACACCGCCCCGCGACCCGCTCCCTGAGCCCGCAACGACACCGCATATTTACTCGTTCTTGCGTACCCGAATTCGGGCGCGCGACTGGCCGCGGCGGACAGAAACGCCTATGCACGCCGCTTCTCTCGGTCCCACCACATGGCGATACGGACCCTCGACGACCTCGACGCCACGGACACTGCGGTCGGGGTGCGGGTCGACATCAATAGCCCGCTGGCCGAGGATGGAACGCTCGCCGACGACGCGCGGCTGCGTGCTCACGTGGACACGCTCGACGAACTGCTCGACCGCGGCGCGCGGGTCGCAATTCTCGCCCACCAGGGGCGCCCGGGCGGTGACGAGTTCGAGCGGCTCGAACCACACGCCGACCGGCTCGACGAACTCCTCGACAACCCAGTCTCGTACTGCGACGCGACCTTCTCCGCGGAGGCGCGGGACGCAGTCGACGCCCTCGACGCGGGCACGGCTGTCTTACTCGAAAATACGCGCTTCTACAGCGAGGAGTACATGGAGTTCTCCGCCGAGCGCGCCGCGGAGACGTTCCTCGTCGCGCGGCTCTCGCCCGTACTAGATGCATACGTCAACGACGCGTTTGCAGCCGCACACCGGTCGCAGCCGTCGCTGGTCGGATTCCCCGAACGACTGGTGTCGTACGCAGGCCGCGTGATGGAGACGGAACTGAACGTGCTGGGCTCCATCGAGGAGACGCCGACGCCGCGGACGTACGTCGTCGGCGGCGCGAAGGTCCCGGACTCCGTGACGGTCATCGAACACGCGCTCGCGAACGACCTCGCAGAGAACGTGCTCGTGACTGGCGTCGTCGCGAACGTCTTCCTCGCAGCGGCCGGCGTGGACATCGGGCGTGCGAGCACGGATTTCGTCCACGACCGCGGCTACGAGACGGAAATCGAGCGCGCGGACGACCTCCTCTACGAGTACGGCAACCACATCCACGTACCCGAGGACGTCGCCGTCGAGCGCGACGGCAAGCGAGTCGAACTCGGGGTCGAGGAACTCCCGCCGGCGCGCAACGAACCCGTCAAGGACATCGGCAGCGACACGGTCGCCGCGTACGCCGACATCCTCGAAGAGACAGGAACGGCGGTCCTGAACGGGCCAGCTGGCGTCTTCGAGGAGGAGGCGTTCGCAGACGGCACGCGCGGCATCTTCGAGGCGGCGACGGCGGCCGAGTACACCATCGTCGGCGGCGGCGACACGGCCGCGGCCATCCGTCAATTCGGCCTCTCCGGGTTCGAGCACGTGAGTACGGGCGGCGGCGCTGCCCTCCGATTGCTCACGGGCGAGTCGCTCCCAGCTGTGGAGGCGCTGCGATGACGCCGGCGGCTCCGAGAACGCTGGCCGTGGAGGACCGCTGATGGACGTGGCGGCTGCGACCGGAGACGACGTCGGGGCCGTCACCGAGCTGTGGGTCGCACTCGCCCGCGAGCAGCGCGCTCACGACTCGCACTTGCTCGCCGAGGAGAACCGCGAACAGGCCCGCGACCTCGTTGCGCAGTACGTCCACACCGGGGACTGCGCGGTCGCCCGAAGCGGCGGCCAGCCAGTCGGGTTCGTGATGTTCCACGTCGAGACTGGATTCTTCGAGACGGACGCCACACGCGGCGTCGTGGATAATATCTACGTGTTGCCCGACCTCCGCGGTGAGGGCGTCGGGTCCGCACTACTCGACTACGCGGAGGGGCAACTACGCGACGCCGGCGCGGACGTGCTCGCTGTCGAAGCGCTGTGGGACAACGAGGCCGCGCGCCGCCTCTACGACCGCCGCGGGTACGCCCCACACCGCGTCACGATGGAGAAACCGACCGATGCGGGTGCTGACGACGCCGAGCGGGACGACGGTTGACCGGCTGTGCCTGCAGTCAGCATCGAGTGCAGCGCCGAAGTGGTGAGGTGAGTCGGAGCGAAGTGGTGATGGGAACAGGAGTGCCGGCGTGATGCGGCGGTCGAGAGTGGGCACGATGCAGAGATTGCCTGTCTTACCTCACACCTTCGGCAGTTTCGCGACGAACTCGCTGGGGCCGCGCTGTTCGACCTCGTAGGCGTCCGCGTCGAAGGAGTCGACTTCCGCCTGCATCTCGTAGAACAGTGGCTTGGGCTCGTGGTCGTTGACGAGTTCGAGCGCTTCGCCGCTGTCTAACTCGTCGAAGGCGTCGTGTATCTTGGGGTGGCGTTCGGGCGGCGGTACCTCCCGCAAATCGAGTGTTTTCGCTGCCATCGCAGTCGATAGTTGGCTGTCCCCCAGGGTGCGTGTTCTCCCGAATATATTCGCGCGTTCGACGAAATCGCCGAAACACTCATTACGACTGGTATGCTATGAGTTGCCATGGCACGCTCGAAGTCAGACCTGCGGCTGGGACAACCGGTACGCGTCACGCGGCAGTCGGCGGAGAAGGCGAAGCTCGCGGTCCACGGCTACGACCACCACCAGCACTTCGGCGACGACGGCGTCGTCACCGACGTCCGTCCCGGGAGCGACGACCCACGAATCGTCGTTCGCTTCGACGACTACGGCCGCGACGCAGTCACCTACCGGCCCGACGAACTCGAACTCGTCTAATGCCGAATTGCGCGCCGACGACAGACTCATCCCTGCCGCGGACCAATTCTACGTGTGGCGAAACCGTTGCGGTTCCGGCGCTCGAACGCATCGTGGAGTGCCGACCGCGTTCACGACCAGCTCTACCGGGACCTCGACGACAACCTCGGCGCGAGTAGTTCGACGCCGTGGTTCAAACCCCCTGCCGGCTACGACGCACGGCGCTTCGACATGGACAACGGCGACACCGCGCTGTTCTGCTGGAACCACGACGGCGGGTGGTGGCTCGGCAACACCGAGACGCCGGAAGTGCTGTGGCGAACAGACAAGCAGTCGTTCGCCGAAGCCCCCGAGGCAGTCTCCGAGTGGGCCCAACGGGAACTCCTCGCGGAACTCCACGACGAAGACCCGTGGCTCTCGGCGTACCCCACGCTGTCGTGGTTCTTCCTTCCCGTGTTCATGTCGAAGGACGGTCGCGAGACGACACGCGCGTTCTTCAGCGAACACGCCGCCGGCTTCCCGGACGCCGACCCCGCAGACGCGCTCGCGTTCTACGAGGACTTCCTCGAGACGGGTGTCCTCGACGACGAGCGACACGTGATGGCGGGCAAACTCGGCACCTCCGAATTCCTCGACCTGGCGCGCGCGAGCGCCGCGATGAGCGAATTCCACGCCGCGTGGCTGCTCCACGAGGCCGGCTACGAAATCACACCCGAAATCGAAGTGACGACCGGTCACTCGCTGGACTTCCGTGCGGACCGCGAGGGCGAACACGGCATCCTCGTGGAGGTGACGCGGCCGGTCCCGACGAACGACCGCGCCGCCAACACACCAATTCGGGCGGTCAAGGAGACCGCGGAGACGAAGACCAGCGGCCAACTGGAAGCCCACGGCGGCGGCGCCGTCCTGTTCGTGGACTGCTCGTCGTTCCCCGACGACGAGTGGCGCCGCGTCCGCGGCGAACAGCCAGACGTCGGCCACCGGCCCGCGGTCGTCTTCCGCGTGCGGCCGAACGGCTCCGTGGACGGCTACACGAAGGGGTCGGTGCCGCTCTCGCTCCCACAGTTCTAAGTCGACGAATCGCTGGGGTCGTCGCCGACGAGGCGCGCGAAAATCTTGTTCTCGGCGGCGCGAAGGTGCTGTGAGAACGTCGGCCCAGAGATGCCCAGCGAGTCAGCAACGTCCTCACCGCTGGTCGCACGCGGCCACTCGAAGAACCCCGAGAAGTAGGCGGTCTCGACGACGGTACGCTGGCGGTCCGTCAGTTCCTCCGACCAGACGTCGGCGAGGCGACCGGGGCGCTCGTCGCGCTCGGTGACTTGGCGGCGTGCCACCGCCTCCGCGGAGTCGTACTCGTTCTGAAGCGCGTCGACGACTTCCCGCATGTCCGTATCCTGCGGGAACTGGGCGGTCATTCGAAGGTCTTCGCCGATGACGACCCGGCGAACCGACCCGCCAAGTGACGCTACCTCCGACATCAGCGGTGGGTCCGAAAGCCGGAGTTCGAACCGGACGCCGTCGACGTCCTCGCCGACGACGGTGACTGACTCCCAGAACGGCACCGTCTCCGCCAGCTGTTCGACCTGGTCGACGCCGCCGTCGTCGACCGTTCCGTAGACGAGGAACTCGTCCTCGTCTACGGAAATCGTTCGTTCCAGCTCTATCGGCGTCTCCGGGACGGTGCCAGCACCAATTGCGTCCGCAATCTCCCGAATCCGGAATTCCAATTCCACGACCGCGTCGCTCATCAGCGCCTGCTTTCGTTCGGCGGCCGCGATGGCGTGCCCGACGAGGTGGCCGAGGTGCTCGACGACAGTCCGTTCCTGCTCGCGGAACGCGTCCGAACGGTTAGCGTACACGTTCAATACACCGTACGTCGTGTCCTCGTAGTGAATCGGGATGGCGGCCGACGACTGGAAGTCGTACTCGTCGGCGACGTCGCGCCACTGCTCGTAGTCGCCATCGTCGTGGACGTCGAGTACAATCTGCATCTCACCGGTTCGCAACGCGCGCCCCGTCGGGCCTTCGCTAGCCGAGTCGTCCGGGTCGACGGACAGCGACACTTCGTCGAGGTAGCCGTCGGTGCCGGCGCTCGCGCGCACGTTCACCGCTTGGGTCTCGGGGTCGGGTTCGCCGACCCACGCGAATTCGTAGGACGGCGACTCTGCGAGGCGCTCGCAGGCGATGCGCTCGATCTCCTCGCGGGTGGACTGGTCGACGACCGCGCCCGCGACCCCGTGGACGACGTCGTTCAGTTGGTTCAGCGCGGCGAGGCGCTCGCGCTGGGCTTCCAGTTGGCGCTCGTACTCGCGCTGCTCGGTTACGTCACGTGTGTACACGACGAAGCCGTCTATCGCGGGCTCGTCGAGGAGGTTTCGGCCGCGGGCGTCCAGGAACACCCACGAGTCGTCCGCACAGCGGAATCGGAAGTCGACGGTCGCGCGGTAGTCGGGGTCCCCGGCGAGCCGGTCGAACTCTTCGCGGACCGCGACGCGGTCGTCGGGATGGATGTAATCGAAGGCGTTCTCGCCGACCAACTCGTCGGGGTCGTAGCCGAGTACGTGCTCCACGGACGGCGTGACGTACTGGACTGTTCCGTTCGGGTCCGTGATGGCGTTGACGTCCGTGGACTCCTCGATGAGCGTCTCGTAGCGCTTCTGCTCGCGGCGGTGCGCGCGCCGCTCGATAGCGTGGTGAACCGAGCGCACGAGCAACTCGGAGTTAATCTCGTCTTTGACGAGGAACTCCTCGGCCCCGCGGCGCAGCGCTTCCATCCCGACCTCGCGGTCGGTGAGCCCGGTGAGAACGACGACCGGGACGGCCTTCTCGTGGTCGAGCAACGTCGTGAGCGTCTCCAGCCCCGTGCTGTCCGGGAGTCCGAGGTCGAGGAGGACGACGTCGGCCCCTGCGTCGTCGAGGTGGTCGAGGGCGTCCTCAAGGCGCGTCTCGTGGACGATTGGGTCGTTCTCCTCGCGGTCGTCGCGGTCGACGAGCACGCCATCGTCGAACGAGCGCGCTTCCAGCGAGACGGCGTCGTCGAGCAGTTCGCGGATGTAGCGGGCGTCACCGGGATTGTCCTCGACCAGCAGTATTCGGGGGCGGGCGTCGCTCATGCGTGTCAGTCAGGGTCCGGTGGGAGTTCGACGAGCGTCAACCAGAACCGCTCGAACGAGCGAATCACGTCGACGAACTCGTTGGGGTCGATGGGTTTCGTGAGGTACGCGTTCGTGTGTTGCTCGTAGCTCTGCACGACGTCCTCCTCAGCCTCGGAGCTCGTGAGGACGACGACTGGAATCGTCCGCAGGTCGTCGTGGGATTTCACTTCCTCGAGGACGTCGAGACCGTCCACTTTCGGGAGGTTCAGGTCGAGCAGCATCAGGTCGGGGCGGGGGGCGTTGGCGTGGTCGCCGCGCTGGTGGAGAAAGTCGAGCGCAGCTTCGCCGTCGTTGACGTCGTGGAGGTCGTTGTTGATACGGGCTTCGGCGAAGGCCTCGCGCGTGAGGCGCACGTCGCCGGGATTGTCTTCGACCAGCAGAATGTCTACAGGCTCGCCGTCGCGGTGCTCAATCATCGCGTTGCCTCGTATCGGGAATGCTGAAGTAAAACGTTGACCCCTCGCCAGGCGTCGATTCTACCCAGACGTCGCCACCGTGGCGCTCGACGATGCGCTGAACGAGCGCGAGCCCGACCCCCGTCCCCGGGTGTTCGTCGTGCGTGTGGAGCCGTTGGAACACCTCGAAGATGCGGTCAGCGTGGTCGGGGTCGATGCCGATGCCGTCGTCGCTGACCTCGAACACCCACTCGTCGCCGTCGCGCTCGCTGGCCACGCGGACCGTTGGCGGCCCCTCACTGTACTCGATGGCGTTGCTCAGGAGGTTCCCGAACACCTGTCGGAGTTGGTCTTCGTCGCCGTCGACCGTCGGCAGCGACTCGGCGACGACGGTCGCGTCGTTGTCGTCGATTTTCATCTCGAAGTCGCGGCAGACGTCCGCGAACACCGCGTCGAGGTCGACGGGTTCGAACTCCGCGCCGCGCTCCACGCGGGAGTATTCGAGCAACGCATCTATCATCTCCTGCATCCGGTTCGCGCCATCGACTGCGTACTCGAGGAACTCCTGGCCGTCCTCGTCGAGCTCGTCCTCGTACCGGTCCTCGATGAGCGAGAGGTAGCTCGACACCATCCGGAGCGGCTCCTGGAGGTCGTGCGATGCCGCGTACGCGAACTGTTCGAGGCGCTCGTTGGACTCAGCCAAGTCCGAGACGAGTTGTTCGCGCTCGGCGTCGTAACGCTCGCGCTCGATGGCGTCCGCGAGGATGTTAGCCACGCTCTGTACGAAGTTGACGTCCTCCTCTGAGAACTGCTTGTGGCTGGTGTCGTGGGTGCCGAGGATGCCCCACGGCTCCTCAGGCGACCCGATGATGGTGCTGACGCCGCTCTCGACGTCGTGAGCGGTGAGTAGTTCCGGGCCACTGAACCGGTCTTCGGCGGTGAGGTCGTCCACGACGACGGGTTCCTCGGAGAGCAGCGTGTACCCCGCCTGAGAATTGTCGTCGGCGTCAACGGTCGCGTTCCCGACGATGCCGTCGTCCCAGCCGACGCCCTGCCGCAACAGCAGTTCGCGCGCGTCGTCGTCGAGGTCCAACACCTTGCAGTAGTCGTTTTCGAGGGCGTCAGCCACCTGCTCGGCGGCTTGCGCCATCAGTTCGTCGAGGTCGTCGGTGTCGAGCGCACGCTGCCCGAGGTTCGCGACGACCCGCTGTTGGCGCGCGCGGCGTTCGAGCGTCCGGTCGCGTTCGGCGCGCTCGGTGACGTCGGTCATCGTGATGACGCCACGCACGACCTCGCCGTCGTCGAACACCGGCATTCCGCGGACCTCGATGACGCGCTCGGAACCGTCCGCTCCCTCGATGTCGTAGACGTCGGGCTCGACCACTGGCTCGCCGTCGAGCACGCGAGCGAGCGCGTACTCGTCGGATTCGACGCGTTCGCCCGAATCCGCCCACCACGCCGTGTACTGGTCGTACTCCTGGACGGAATCGGCGTCGAAGTCCGCGCCACCCCAGATGCGTTTCGCGATGCCGTTGGCTTCCACGAGTTCGCCGTCGCCGTTCGCCACGACGACGCCCACCGGCAACACCTCGAACAGCGTCTCCAGTTGCTCGCGGTGCTGTTCGATTTCTCGCTCGGCGCGCTTCTGCTCGGTGATGTCCGTAACCGCGCCCGGGAACGTCACCGGCTCGCCGTCCTCGCACTCGACGTGGCCGCGCGCGACGACCCAACGGACGTCGCCGTCGGCGTCGTAGACGCGGTACTCTTCCTCGAAGTCGCTGCACGTCTCGACGGCTTCGTCGATGGCTGCGGCGACGCGCTCGCGGTCGTCCTCGTGCACCGACGTGACGAGTTCCGCCAGCGGCACGCCCTCGCGGGCGCGCTCGGGGTCGACGCCGAACAGGCGCGCGAGCGCGGCGTCGGCGACGACACGGTCTTCGGGGACGTGCCACTCCCACGTGCCGACCGCGCCCGCTTCCGCTGCGGCCTCCATTTGGGCTTTCGCGTCGGCGAGCGCCTGCTCGCGTTTCTTCTGCTCGGTGATGTCGACCGCGAAGCTCTGTCCCGCCGTGATGTCGCCGTAGGCGTCCCGAAGCGGAGTCGCCCACACTCGGTACGTTCGTCCTGCAAGCGTCGACACCACGCTGCCCGTCTCACCGTTCAACGCCTCGTGGAACACCGGTTCGAGGTCGTCCGCGGTGTCTTCGGGAAGCGCCTCCCAGATGGTTTTCCCCTCGACGTCGGCGGCGTCCAGCGGGATGTCCTCCCACATCGTCCCGTCCACGAGCGTGTACCGGAGGTCCTCGTCGAAGACGCCGACGCCGCCGTTCGGGAAGTTCTCCGCGAGCGTGCGGTAGCGTCGCTCGCTCGCTTCGAGCTTCCGCCGGTTCTCCGTGCGCTCGGTGACATCCTGTACGACGAGCATCCCGCCGTCGACGTCGCCGTCGGGCCCGTGAACCGGGAGCACGCGCGCGGACACGTGCCTTCCGCGGAACGACGTCTCGAAGACCCGCGATTCACCGTCGAGCGCCGCTTCGAAGTGCGGCTCGATTTCCTCGACGAGGTGGTCGGGGTAGATGTCGTGAACGCGGCGCCCGACGCGGTCGGCCGGCGAGACGTCGCCCTCGTCGACGAGTTCGCCGCCGACCGCGGTGTATCGGAGGTCGTCGTCGAAGAGGCCGACCGCGCCGTTCGGGAAGTTCTCCACGAGCGTGCGATAGCGCTGTTCGCTTTCCTCGATGCGGCGGCGACGCTCGCGTCGCTCCGTGATGTCTCGGACGGCGCCGACGCGCTGGCGTTCCCCGTCCCGCGTCTCCAGCGAGGAGAACGTCACCTCAACGGGGAGTTCGTCGCCGTGTTTCGTCTCGATGGTCGTCTCCAGCGTCGGCGTCTCGTCGTCGTCCGCGGCCGCCCGAATCTCGGCGGCGCGTTCCAGCGTCGACTCGTCGACGAACTGTGACGCGTGCTCGCCGCGTAACTCCGCGCGGCTGTACCCCGTGATGTCGGCGAACCGGTCGTTGACTGCTTCGTAGTAACCGTCCTCGTCGGTGACGTAGATGCCGTCGTTGAGCGTCTCGAAGATGGTCTCGTAGCGGGCGAGCTGCTGTTCGCGCTCCGCGCGCTCGGTGACGTCCTGAGACATCCCCATCGCGGCCGTGACCTCGCCGTCGTCGTACACCGGGAAGATGTGAAACTGATTGACGCGGCCGCCGATTTCGCGCTCGAACGTACTCGACTCGCCGTCCAGCGCGGCCCGATACCGCGGGACGACGACGTCCGCGAGGTCCGCTGACAGCACCTCCTCGACACACCGGCCTTCGAGGTCGGCGGCCGTGCTGTCGCCGGTGTCGGCCGGCGACCCGCCGACAGTCACGTACCGGAGGTCGTCGTCCACGAGTGCAACCGCGCCGTTGGGCACGTTCTCGACGAGCGTCTCGTAGCGGCGCCGCGATGCTTCGACCGCGTCGTTCCGGCGTTGGAGCCGCTCGCGGGTGCGCTGCTGGGCGAGTTCGTAGCCGACCCACTCCGCAGCGATGTCCACGAGCGTGACCTCCCACTCCGTGAACCCTCGGGTTCGGGGCTCGGCTCCGAAGAAACAGAACGTCGCCTCGACGTCGCCGTCGACGACGACGGGCGCGCCGAGGAAGCACGAGAGCCCGAGTTCGGCGTTCGTGGCGCGGTCCTCGAACCCGGATGCGTCCGCCTCGATGTCCCCGAAGACGACGGACGACTCGGTCTCCACGATGCGCTCGCAGTTCGTCTCGTCGAGGTGGTACGTGTCGCCCGCGTCGAGCGGAGCGTCCGCTGGCGCGTCTACCAGTTCGAACGTGTAGTCGTCACCGTCGATTGTCGACAGCGACGCGTACTCGGTGCCGATGGTCTCCCGAACGAGCGCCAGCAGCGCCTCGGTTCGCTCCTCGAACGACCGGCTGGCGTCTGTCGTCACGTCGTAGACGTCCCGGAGAACACGCTGGCGCTCTTCGGGGTCGTGTGTGTGCTCGTCATTCCCGTCAGCGGCCGGTGAGAGCACGCCGACTGTGCCGCCTTCGCCGTCCGCACCGATTCCTCGGAGCCGTAGTTCGAAGGGGGCCGACTCGCCAGTGGCCAATTCGACAGTAACCGTCAGCGTCGCGTCCGCACTGGCGTCGAGACTGTCGAGCGTGTGGTCGATACGACCGGCGTCGTCGCCGAACAGCGCCGCAAGCGGTTCACCGACGGCCTCGCCGTTCGTATACCCCGTCTGCTCGACGAACTCCTCGCTGACGCCGGCGAATTGTCGGTCTGCGTCGAGTTCGAAGACGCCGCCGTCGACGACGGCCGCTAGCGCCTCGTACTGTCGCTGTGGCGCGCTCGCGCCCGGCGACGCCTCCCCCTGTTCCATACCAATCCGATGCGTACTTCCACGGAAGAATCCTCCGGCCGTCGCGTTCGGCAATCCGTACGTTCATACCTCGTGGCGCCCCACCCTGTACCGAATGGGCGACGACGACTGGCGCGACTTCTTCGGGTTCGACCGACCCTACGACCAGCAGGCCGACGCCATCGACGCGGCAATCGACGCCGGCGAGCGCGGCGGCTACCTCGCGATGGAGGGGCCCTGCGGCACCGGCAAGACGATGGCGGCGCTGACCGCTGCCGCCCAGCTCGTGCGCCGTACCGACGACTACGAGCGCGTGTTCGTCGTCACCCCCGTGAAACAGCAGCTCCAGCAGTTCGTCGCGGACCTCCGACAGATGAATTCGGGACTCGACGAGCCGCTGAACGGCGTCGCACTCGTCGGGAAGCGCGACCTCTGTCCGTACGGCCGCGAGGACGTGTTCCCGCGGGACGCCAGCGTCCACGACCGCTGCGAGGACCTCCGCGAGTCCACCGCAGGCCTCGTGGAGGCCGACGGCGAGGGTGGGAGTTTCGACGGACAGGACGCCCGGGAGTTGACGGAACTGCGCGCCACGGACGCGCTCGACGACCCCTGGTGGGACCCCGCGAAGGCTCGGGACCTCGCACGGTCGGCGCGCGCGGACGCCAACCACAATCTCTCAGAGAATCCGCTGCGGACCGACGGCGCAGACTCCCCGTACGTGCCCGTGCAGCCGAGCGCACCCGAGGAGTTCGCCGACGGCGACCCGCCGCTGTTCTGCCCGTTCGAGGCCGACTGGTACGGACGGAACAAGGGTTCGCCCGTCGGCTTCGACGTCGGCGACTACAACGTCGTCACGAGCGAGGACTTCCTCCCTGCAGCCGTAGAGTACGGCACCTGCCCGCACCGCGTCCAGCAGGTCATGCTCGACCACACGGACGTCGTCATCGGGAACTACAACCACCTCTTCGACCCGCAGACCCGCGGCCTCACCGAACACCTACTCGACGAGCAGACCTTCGTCGTGGTGGACGAAGCCCACCGCCTGGAGGAGCGCGTTCGTGACCTCCTCTCGGACCGCGTAGGCCGACACACGCTAGCTCGCGCGCGAAACGACCTCCGGCAGTTGCTTACGACGGCCAAGCAGAGCGAGTCGAACCGCCAGCAGGTTCGGGACGAACTGAAGAGCTACGAGGTCACCCTGGACGCCGTCGAGGAGGCCGTGGAGTTCCTCGGCGACGTCTCGGAGTGGCTCGACGACCGCGTCGCCGAGTATCTCGCGAACGAGGGCCACGACCCGAACCGACCCCGCGACCTCCCGGAGTACGACCACGAAATTCCGCTCCGGGACCCCGAAACCGACGAACCCGACGACCTCACGCGATGGGCCGAACAGGAGGGGTACACGGGTGGGCTGTGGCGGTCGCTGGCGGATATCGGCACCGCGGTCGCGGCGATCCTGGAGGACGACGGCGACCGCTCGGCGGTCTGTGGCGCAGTCGGAATCACCCTCCAGCGGTGGTGGGAGCGCGACCACGCGACGTACTTCCGGGAAATCGAGCTCGAGCACGCGCCCAAAGAGTCCGGGCGTGCCGGCGCGGCGTGGGCAGAGACGTACACGCCCGCGCTCGTGACGTACAACTGCATGCCGGCGCGCGCACTCCGCGAAACGTTCGCGGGACTGGGCGGCGGCGTGCTGATGAGCGCGACGCTGGAACCACTGGACGTCTTCCGCGAGGTGACGGGACTGGACCGGCTCGAAGCGGGTGCCGGTGACGCGGAAGCCCGGCCGGTCGTCGAACGCCGCTACGACCTGCGATTCCCCGAGGAGAACCGCGCGAGCTTCATCGTGGACGCGACGCCGTTCACCGCGCGCAATCGCGGCGACCCGACCAGCGAGAACGCCAACCAAACCCGGGAGCAGTACCGCTACGTCCTCCGCACCATCGCGCGCACGCCGGGGAACGTCCTCGTCTGCATGCCGAACTACCGCGAGGCGGCGTGGGCGGGTGACTACCTCGAGGGAGCCGTCGAGAAGCCCGTGCTCGTCGACGAGTCCTCCTCGAACGAGGACACGGACGCGCTCAAGCGCCAGTTCTTCCGCGGCGACGGCAAAGTCATGGTGACGAGCACCCGCGGCACGCTCACGGAGGGCGTCGACTACGACGGCGACAAACTCGCGGCGTGCGCCGTCGTGGGTGTACCGCTCGTGAACGTCGGGTCGCCGCGCGTGCGCGCCGTCCGGCGGGCGTACGCTGACGCGTTCGGCGAGGACCACGCCTTCGAGTACGCGCTGACGGTGCCGGCGGTGCGGCGCGCGCGACAGGCTATCGGGCGCGTGATTCGCGGCCCAGAAGAGGTCGGCGTGCGGGCGTTCGTCGGCCAGCGCTACGTCGAGGGCGCCCGCCACTCCGTCTTCGAGTACCTCGGCCCCGGCGAGCGCGAGGAGTTCACGCGGATGACGCCGGAGTTCCTCGGCGACCAGTTAGACCTGTTCTGGAGCGAGCACGCCTAGAGCGGAATCGTGTCGCCGGTCGCCGACGATTCGTAGATGGCGTCGATGGCGCGCATGTTCGCGACGGCTTCCTCGCCGTCCGTCAGAGGGTCGCGGCCGGCCTCGATGCTGGCTGCGAAGTGCTCGATTTCGAGGCGGTAGGAGTCCACTGGGTCGAACGTCTCTTCGACGGTTTTCTCGTCGGTTCCCCAGCGGAGCGTCGTCTCCGAGCCACCGGGATTGAACGCGGCATCGGCTTCCAGCCAGCCGTCGGTCCCCTCGACGCGGTACGTCTGGTGGATCGGCGTTTCGAAGCTCGCTTCGATGGTGGCGGTCGCGCCGTCGTCGAATTCGAACGTAGCCGCGACTTCTGTGTCGACGCCTGCGTCGCGGCGGTCGTGCGTGTGGCCGGAGACGAGCGCGGGTTCGCCGAGGAACGTGCGGGCGGCATTGACGGGGTAGCAGCCGACGTCCATGAGTGCGCCGCCGGCGAGGTCGGGGTCGAGGCGGACGTCCGGGCCGTCTTCGAGCTGGAAGCTGAACTCCGCGTGAACGTGGCGGAGGTCGCCGAGTTCGGCGCGCGCGACGTCGACGGCGCGAACCGTCCGGGGGTGGTAGCGGTACATGAACGCTTCCATGAGCGTGACGCCGGCGTCCGCGCAGTGTTCGACGACGTCGACGGCTTCGTCGGCGTCCGCGGCGAGTGGTTTCTCGCAGAGCACGTGGAGGCCGGCGTCGGCGGCCCGCTTCGTCCACTCGGCGTGGAGGCCGTTCGGGAGCGGAACGTAGACGGCGTCGATGTCCGCGTCCAGCAGGTCGTCGTAGGAGTCGTACGTCTCGGGGATGTCGTGGCGGTCGGCGTACGCGGCTGCGGCGTCCGCACTTCGCGAGGCAATCGCGCGGACCTCGTGGTCAGTCGACCGAATCGCGGGGACGACTGACTCGTCGCCGATGTTCGCCGTGGAGAGAATTCCGAACTGCATGCCCGAACCCGGACGCGCCGACGCCGTAACTGTTTGGACCGACGGCTGTCGAACTCGCGGTGTCGTGGACAGAACACTCAAGCCGGCGGGCCGACTGCGTACGCGTGATGGCCGAAATTCGAGCCCCGAAAGAGCGCACGTGCACGCAGTGTGGGCGCTCGGAACGCTGGGACGACGAGACGGGGAACTGGCGAGTCGACGACGAGGTCGGTGACGTCTACTGCGTCCACTCCTGGGACGTCACGGGGTCGTTCACTCCCGTGGAGGAGTCCTAGAGCGGGCGCGCAGCGACGTAGCTGTCGCCGTCCTGCTCGACGATCCCGCGGTTGCGCAGCGTCTTCAGCACGCTGTACAGCGTGATGCGTGGGACGTCGAGTTCGCCGTGGAGTTCGTCCAGCGTCGCGCTCTCGTTCGTTGAGAGGTAGAGGTAGACCAGCTTCCCGCGCGGCGACTCCACCCCAGTCGGCAGCTGTCGAGTAGACATTCGTCGTTTGCCGACTATAGTTCGACGATAATAAATCCTACCTTCGACAGTAGTCGTACATTCGGAGTCAGCGGGGAACACGTAGGTTCATGGCGGCCGCCCACGAACCCGCGAGCGTGTCGCGCCACGACCGCCTCGACCGGAATCCGACTCCCGGCCGCCGCAACTCCCTGTGGCACTGGCCGGACGCCAAACACCCGTTACGGGTCGCGCTCAACTACGTCGTCGTCGTACTCGCGCGCATCTGCCCGAGCCTCCGCGCGAAGAACTGGCTACTGCGCCGGCTCGGCGTTACGGTCGGCACGGGCGCGTCGTGGGGACTGGAATCCACGCCCGACGTCTTCTGGCCGGAACTCGTCACTGTCGGCGAGAACGCCGTCGTCGGTTACGATGCCACGCTGCTCTGCCACGAGTTCCTCCAAGACGAGTACCGAACCGGCGAGGTCGTCGTCGGCGACCGCGCGATGGTCGGCGCGGGCGCAATCGTCCTCCCCGGGGTCCGCATCGGCGAGGACGCGCAGGTCGCCGCGAACTCGCTGGTCACCGACGACGTGCCACCCGGCGAGACAGTCGCTGGCGTCCCTGCCGAACCGCTCGACTACGACGAGCGCTAGTGCGTCGCGCGAACGCGCTCCGCCGCGCCCTCGTCGTAACTTCCCGGAACGAACACGCCAGTGGCAGCGAGCGCAGTGAGACACGCGAACGCGCCGCCGACCGAGAACGAGCCGATTGTGCGTAGGACGGGGTCGACGGAGACGCCCGCGACGATAGCGGCCAGCGCGAACGCCAGGAAGGCCAGGGCGAACGCCGCTCGCGTCCCCCGGAAGTAAACCGCCGACGCGTACCAGAACGCTCGCACGCGGCGTGCAAACGGTGCGCCGTCGCTGGTCGCCGCATCTGCGAGCCCCGCTGCGCCTGCTGCCGCGGTGGCACCTGCTGTGTACCCGAGTACGCCGGCGACTGCGAGCAGATAGACGCCCGCTTGTTCCCACACGGAGAACGACCCCGCTGCGACGGCTATCAGCACGCCGGTGAGCGCGCCGAGCCACAGCGTCCACCGCGACCCGTGCTCGCGCGCCCACGCTCGTCGGTCGCCGCTGGCAATCATCGCGTAGCCACCGACAGTGAGCACCGCCCAGCCCACGACCGCCAATACGGAGGCGACCGGACTCATTCGCGCACCACGACGACGCCGCGCTTGAACACGAGGTGGTTCGGAAGCACGTACTCCCGGCCGTCGTCCTCGACGCGCGTCACGAACACGTTCACCTCCTGGACGATGCCCTCGTGCTCGCCGATAGCGACGCGGTCGCCGATGCCGTACGGCTGCCGTAACAGGAGATAGGCACCGGACGCTGCGGACGTCAACAGCTGGTGCGTGGCGACCGCCGTGAACAGGATGAGCGCCCCGACGTACGCTGCCAGCAACACGAGCAGCGCGTCGATTGCGACCCCGACCTGTGAGAGGGCGACCAGCGCCGCGACGAACAGGACGCTGTACTTCACGGCCTTCGGGAGGACCGACATCTCCGGCACCTTCACGCTCCGCAGTCGCTCGCTGACGAACAGCTCCGCCTTGTCTCCCGCGAGTACGCCGAAGAACAGCACCGCGACCGCAATCACGACCGACGGGAGGAAGCCGACAATTGGGTACCAGACCGCGTCCTGGACGGTGAGCCGAGCAACTTCGAGCGCGACCAGCACCGCGAACGCGTAGATTATCCACGACGTCAGCCGCGCGACCAGCGACACCGTGGACGCTCCGATATCGTGGGCCATGCGCTCGATGCTCGTCCCCTCGACAGCCTCGTCGACGTCCAGCGCCAACAGTAGGCGCTCGTTCACACGGCCAATCAGGTAGCCGAGCGCGAGCCCTGCGAACAGCACCGCGACGGCGAGCACGTACCGGAAGTCGGGGTCTAGTACCGGACTGAAATCGACTTGCATGTCAGTACTCCTCGGGGTCGAGTTCGAGCACGAGTTCGCCGCCCTTGAACGCCCGCACGAGACCGTCGGATTCAGAGAGCACGATGGCGACAGCGGTCGTATCCCGCGTGATGGCGCCCGCGGCCATGTGGCGCGCACCCAGCCCCTTCGGAATGTCGGTACCCTCGGCGCTGGGCTCGAGGTAGCGGTACGCGGAGACGATCTTCCCGGAGTCGCTGATGACGAACGCGCCGTCCAGCCGCGAGAACTCCTTGAGCATCACGTTCACGATGGGGTCGCCGACGTGGACGTGGCTCTTCTCGAAGGGGTTGTAAGAGAGCGGGCGGGACTTGTTCATCACCTTCCCGGCGTCCCCAACAACGAACAGCGCGCCCACGGGCTTGCCCTTCTGGCCCTTCTGCCCGAGTTCGATGGCGACCTCGAAGACGTCCCGGATGACGCCGGGTTCCGCCCGCGAGTTCGCGAACAGGTCGTAGATGCCGGAGTGACGGGACTCGTCGACTTTCGTACGCGCGACCATGTCGATGTCGTCGCCGAACAGCGGCGCTGCACAGCCGAGTTCGTCGCCATCCTCGATGGCCCCCTCCGTGAGCGCGCCTTCGACGCCGAATTGGATGCGCTCTTTGACGTCATCGAACGCCAGCGGCAACTCCACGAACGTCTCCGCGCCGACGGAGTTCTCCGTGGCGACGACCACCACGTCCGCTCCCTCGACGTCTTTCACGCGGTCGTAGTACGCCCCGCTCGGCGAGAACACGAGCAACGTGTCGATGCCGTCGAGCACGTCCTCGAGGAGTTCCGGTGGCCTAGCCATTTACTGGAGGAAGCCGCCCCACGCGCAAAAAGGTTAGCGCCCGTCGTCTGCCTGTCTGACAGTTGGCTGCCGTGTCTGTGGCCCCCAGACTCTTTCCGGCTCGCTTCGACGCTCCCCACGAGCGGCTCCCGCTCGTTGCACTATGACCGAACTTATCGAAGCAGTACGACGGCACGCCGATTTCGACTCCGAGGCGGAGGCACGCACCGCAACGCGAGCCGTGCTTGCCGCGCTCGGGAGACGCATCGCCCGCGGCGAAGCCGAAGACATCGCCGAGCACCTCGCCGGCGACCCCGCGGACTGGATACTCCCCACCGAGTCTGATGGCCCGACGTCGCTGTCGGTCGACGAGTTCGTCGCGTTCGTCGCCGAGGAAGCAGACGCCGACGAGGACGACGCCTGGGACTACGTGGAAGCCGTCCTCGGTGGTCTCAGCGACGTCCTCCCTGAGGCGGAGTTCCGCGGTATTACCTCCCAGTTCCCGCCGGAGTACGACCGGCTGCTCGTCGAGACGTAACGTTCGCGGGCGATTATCCGTCCGTCGCGGACCCACCGCGAACCGCGTCCCGGAGCACCGCGGTCACTCGTTCGGCGACCGGCGGAACCGCGTCCGCGGCGTGGACTGCGAGCGCGTACATCGCAACGGCGTTTCGGACGTCCCGCTGGTCGGGAACGTCTTCGTGCGACTCGTAGTCGGGGTTGCCCGCGAGTTCGCGTTCCCCGTCCCGCAGCGCCGACCGCGCCCGCACCGCGAGCACGTCCGTGAGCGAATGGGGCTCCATCGTCTCGGTCTCCGCTACTGCGTCCACGGCTCGCTCCCATGCGTCGACGACCGCGTCCGTTGACTGTGGCATGCCATACTCGCCGTTCTGGATGGCTTCGACGACGGCTTCGAGCGCCAGCAGCCCGACGAGCGCGCGACCGCTCTCCGCGACGGCGGTCGCGTAGTCGTCGCGCTCGATGGCCGACTCCATCGACTCGATGGAAGTTCGTGCGGTGGACTTCGTCCGCCAGAACAGCCACTCAGCGGGCTTGTCGTCGAGGTCACGTTGGAAGTTGGAGACGCCGGATTCCGCGCTCACGTACGGGTCTACGCGGTGTCGCGTCGCGTCAGTCACGCGTTCCAGTCGGACTGCTGCAGTCGCGATGGCGTCCCGGTAGCCCGCCATCTCGTCGTCGGTGTAAGCGTCGCGGAGCGCCGCGGCGTCGTCGACGGATGCTCGGGCATCCTCTACTTCACTGACCAGCGACCCGACCTCGAAAACCGCGTCCTTCGGGTTCGCCGGGAACGGCTGGTCGGGTATGAGCGCGTCCCCCGCGTCCGTCGCGAGGCTCTCGACGTTACGATGGACGGCGGCCGCTTCGACGACGTTTCGGCCCCGGTACGCCCAGTTCTCTCGGAACGCGCGGAGGTCCCCACGTATCACCTCCTGGCGTTCGCGCAAGCCTTCGGGGTCTGCGTCACCGGTCGCGGCCTCGTACGCACCGCGGACCTCAGCGGCGTCAGTGCGGTCGTAGCGCCAGCCACCGACCGCTTCGAGCGTCGAGACGTCCGTCGACCGGTCCGCGATGCTCTCGGCCGCGTGCTCGCGGTCGTCGGCTATCCGGGCTGCGACGACTCCGTTCGGAATCGCAGGGTCCTCGGGAACCTCCGCCAGTAGCGCCGCTGCCCGATTGGCGTGGGTTTCGGCGAGCGCGTTCGGTACCGGTCCGGGATGGGTCGCCGGAATCGTCACGGCGTCCAAATCCGGAACGTCGCGGAGGCGTTCGGAGTCGTAGGAGACGCTCGAGTCGTCGTCCCCGACGACCGGGAGCCGCGAACAGCCAGCAGTCACCGCGAGCGCGCTCGCACCGGCCGCGAGGAACGCCCGACGGCTCCGTTCGGTCACACCCCACCACCCCTACTGTCGTCGGCGGTGACGGGGGCTGGCCGCTCGTCGCAGCTCTTGCTCCACCGTGACCCGAACGAGGAGAAGTCCTCGCCGCTGAACGGCAGCCGGATACCCACGCCGACCGTCTCCTCGGCATCCCGGCTGCACGCCGCGTCCGCGGGACGGAGGCTCGAACAGAACGACGTCTGGAGGCCGTCGTCCTCGCGCCAGACGCCGCGGAGACGGAGGTCGTAGCACTGTTGGATGGCCCGCGACTGGACGAGCACCGACTCGGAGTCGTAGTCCGTCTCTTGGACGAATGCCCTCAGTTCCGCGGCGGTGTCGCTGTCGGCGAACGATACGTCGTCGAGGTCGTCCTCGTCGCTGACGTAGATGTGGCCGCCCGGGCGTCGCTCCGTTCTGGTCGAGCGCTCGCCTCGCCAGAACAACGGCTCGACACTCGACTGCCGCACAGTATGGAGACTGTAGTCGGTAACCGGTTCACCACGTCGTCTCGTCGCCGGCTCTTCGAATCCGCTGCTCTCCTCGCCGCTACATCCTGCGAGCGTTGCCGCTGCTGCCGTACCGAGTGCCTGGAGGGCACGCCGTCGGGACCAAGTGGGCATCTCGGTCGCGGGTTCGTCGCGCGGCGCAAAAGAAGTGCAGGTCCTCAGTCGTCGGTCGCAGCAGCGTCCGGGCTCGCCGCCTCGGACTCCGTGAGGTCGGCGTCGCGCCACGTGCCGCGCCGATACCACAGGTAGGCGATGGTGGCGCCGATGACGTTCGAGACGGCGAACGCCAGCCAGATGCCGGTTTCGCCGATGGACTGGGCGGAGAACCACGCCACCGGCAGCCGGATGACGCCGAGCATCAGCACGGAGATGGCGGCGGCGGTGAGCGTCTTGCCGGCCCCGCGGAAGCTGCCGGTGTACGCCCGCATGATGCCGATGAACCCGAACGTCAGCGCGACGTACCGGAGGAACTCGGTGGTGACCGAGACGACCGCCGGGTCGGTGGTGAACACGTCCGCGATGGCGGACGCGGTGAACCACGTGACGATGCCGGCTGCGGTGAGCACGCCGAACAGGACTTTCGCGGCGATGCCGGCGGCGGCCTCTGCGCGGTCGGGTTTGCCCGCACCGATGTTCTGTCCGGTCATCGTCTCGACGCCGCGTGCGACCGCGATGGCGGGCAGGAAGATGACCGAGAACACGCGCGTCCCGATGCCGTACGCCGCGACGACCGTGTCGGAGAACAGCGCGACGACCACCAACAGCAGGTTCATCGAGAGCGCGCGTCCCGTCCCCTCGATAGTGGCGGGCAGCCCGATGCGGAGCAGGCGGCGAAGGTAGCCGAAGTCCGGTGCCATGTCACGGAGGTGGATTTCGATGCCGCGGGACCCCTCGAACATAATGGCGAGGCCGACGACCATCGCCAGCGCGCGCGAGAACACCGTCGCGATGGCGGCACCCTGGATGCCCATCTCGGGGAACACCCACCAGCCGAAAATGAGGAACGGGTCGATGACGATGTTGAGCACGACCGACCCGAACATCACGAGCATCGGCGTAATCGTGTCGCCGTACCCGCGCATCAGTGCGATGAACACGAAGAAGCCGAACATGAACGCCAGCCCGAGCGCGATGACCTCCATGTAACTAGTCGCCAGCGGGAGGACGTCCTGGGACGCGCCGAGCAGCCGGAGGAAGTCCTCGACGAAGAAGTAGCCGATACCGCCGAGTAGAGCGGACGCGATAGCCGCGAACGTCACCGTCTGTCCGGCCGCATACTCGGCTTCGCGTTGCTCGCCGGCACCGGTGTGCTGGGCGACCAGTACGCTGCCTGCGACGGAGAGCCCCATGCCCAGCGAGATGAGCAGGAACACCATCGGGAACCCGAAGCTGATGGCGGCGAGTGCATCGGTGCTGTATTGGCCCAGCCAGAACGTGTCCGCGAGGTTGTACGCCGTCTGGAAGAGGTTCGTCACGACGATGGGGAGTGCGAGGAAGAACAGCGGCTTCCCGACGTCCCCGGAGGTCAGGTCGAACTCCTCCTGGCCCTTGAAGATGGAGTCGAGCCGGCTTCGGAGCCCCATCAGGCGCTCACCTCCGCCCCGTCGGCGACGAGGTGGGTCTCGACGTACTCGGCGAGCGTCTCCCGGATTCGGTCGAGCGGGTGGTTCACGGAGACGCGGCGCGTGTGTGCGCCCTTGATGGTTGTCACGAGGAACTCCGCGGTTGTCTCGGGGTCGACGTCGGCGTGGAATTCGCCGGCTTCGACGCCGTCCGCGACGACCGCCTCGATGCGGTCGGTGAGGTATTGATCGAAGTCGGTGAGGCGCTTCCGGAACCCCTCGTCGTAGGGCGCTTGCGCCTTAATTTCGAGCATTGCCGTCCGGAAGTCGATTCCGGGGACGTCGCCGCCTTCCGCCAGCGAGAACTCCACGAGGGCGAGCAGGTGCTCGCGGTAGGTTTCCCCGGATACGTCGTCGACGTGGTCGGTGTAGTCGTCGTAGAGGTACTCGAGGAACGCCTCGAAGAGGTCTTGTTTGCTGTCGTAGTGGTAGTGAATCGTCGCCTTGCTCTTCTCGGAGTTGTCTGCGATGTCCTGCACGGTGAGGTCGGCGAACCCGTGCTCGCAGAGCGCGCGATACGTCGCGTCCAGAATCTCGTCGGTCGGTTGCGCCGCCATACTGGTGTTGCCAATCCTTACTGACTATTCAGTCAAAAACGTTCGGAAGGGAGAAGTCGTGTGCCGCCATCCGCGCGTGAAAACCACTAACTCGGGTGGACCGGCTCCACACAGTCCGGGCACTCCGCGTACACCACTCGGTGGCCGTTCCGCTCGTACTCAACGAGTACCGTACCCGACGGAATGGCCGCACCACACTCCGGGCACACACCGAGGGACTGAGATTCCGTGGACATGGATTCAGGCTCCATCGGAATACAGAACGCGGCATCGCAAAAAGGCGACCCAACCGTAGTGAAAGTGGAGTGCGGCGGTATCCCTCGTTTTAACTCCAAGGGCGCGGGACCGGAATCGGACCGAAGGAAGAAACGTTCGCTCACTTCAGAAGGGAGAGTTAGTGGTCGGCATTCGCGCGAACGAAGTGAGCGCGATTCATTGAACGCGAGGCAAAGCCGAGCGTTCAGCCTTTTAGCGTAGATTTTGTGCAGAGTGGTGCCCACAGCGAACGGAGTGAGCGACGACACCCGAGGCGCAAAAAGGTACGTGCGCGGGACCGGATTTGAACCGGCGGACCCCTACGGGATAGCGTCCTAAGCGCTACGCCTTTTCCTGGCTTGGCTACCCGCGCGCACTTCGACGTATCCGAGGCAGGCAAATGAGAATTGCGTTACGTCCCGGGCACGCCGAGCGCGTCGAGCGACCCGATACCGACGAGCGTGAGCGCGGCGAGGACGACGGTTGCAACGGCCCACGCGGCGACGCCGATGATGCCGGCGCGCGTCCAGCCGACGGGGTAGCGCCACTTGATGACGCCGACCCACGCGACCAGCGCGAGCAGACCGCCGACCAGTGGCACGCCGTCGAGGAGCGCCCACACGATGGCGCCAAAGAGCGCGGTGAGGACTGCGTCGCCGTACTCGCCCGCACCGGCGACGTAACTCGCGGCGACGTGGATAGCGACGCCGCCGACGAGCAGGCTCCCCGCGAACACGACCACGGAGTCGTCGATTGGGCCGCCAGCCTGCGCGGGCGTCGCCAACCCGGCGAACAGTTCCACGAACGCGACTGCGAACGCGAGTGGTGTCGTCATCTGTAGTCGCCACGACGTCCCTCCAGCCCTTCAACTGTCGACACCCTCGCCCCGGATTCACTCGATTTGTCCCGAATTCGCCGGCGAAGATTTACGTGTAGCGCGCCGAACCTACGAGTATGTACCGTGCGGGCGACGAGTTCGACCAACAACAGTGGCTCGACGACCTCGAGAGCGTCGCTGGCGAGCTACAGTTGGATGCGGAAGCGAAAACGACCGCGAAGGACATCTTCCTCTCGGCGGTGCCGGGGGAAGAACGGTCGAAGCCCGCGGTCGTCGCGGCCAGTGTTTACGCGGGTTCACTCATCGCTGGCGACCAGCGCTCACAGACTGCGGTCGCGGACGCCGCAGACGTCTCCCGGCTCGTCATTCAGCAGCGCTGGAAGGAACTCTTGGAGGAAGCCGGCTTCGACGCGCCGTCCTGGTAGGAAACTAGCGGCCGTCGCGTTCGGGCGTAAGGTTGCCGTGTTCGTCGATTTCTCCCTGTACGATGCGCGTCGAAGAGATGATGTCGCCGTCCTCGGCGCGGACGTGGTCGACGACCTCGATGTCGAGCGGGTCTAGCCCGCGCTCCGCGCGGATGTCGTTGATGCGCTCGCCCGTGGCCTTTGTCTCTGGGGAGACCACGAGCACGTCGAAGGTGGGTTCGGTGGCGATACCGGTCGGTTCTTCGAGTTTCCGGATCTCGAACTCGCTGTCGTAGTCGTCGGCGATGGCGTCGAGTTCGGCTTCGAGGTCGCGCTTGCGCTCCTCGAACGGTCGGACCTCGCGGTCGACGCTACGCGTCTGTTCGGCGAGTTCGTCGCTGGTCAACCCGACAGTGACGTCCCCGAGCTCGAATGCGCGCTCGAAGAGCTTGCGGTGGCCGTCGTGAATCGGGTCGAACGTCCCACCGAGGGCGACGTTCATACGCCGCCGGAGGCACGCGCAGCGTTTACCAGTTTGGGTTCAGGAGCGCTGCTCGTCTTCGTCGGTGTCGTCGGCTGCCTCGACTTCGATTCGGACCGGCTCGTCGGTGGTCTCGGCGTCCTCGTTGCCGAGGTGCGCATCGAGGTTGAACACGGTGTTGAGTTCGTTCTGGACGCGACCGACGACGCCGCCGACCAGGTCGCTCGGCGCGATGGCGGTGTACTCGTAGGGGTTGTTACCCGCACCGTCGCTCTGGCGCTTGCGGCGCTCGACGACGTCTTCTTCGGCGAGTTCCGCGAGCGCTTCGCGGACCGTCGACGGATACAGACCGGTGCCGTCGGCGACTTCTTCGCTGGTGCTCCACGGATGCTGGCGGAGATAGACGAAGATTCGCGCGCGCGTTTCCGTGTCGAGCACCCACGACAGAATGTCGACGACCCCCTGGTCGAAGCCTGCGACGGCGCGCTCTTTCTCCTCCCCGAGTCGGTCCCGCGGCGACTGGTCCTCCCCCGCTGTCTCGTCGGTAGTGTCCTCAGACATGCGTCGTCTCGTTCAGGTCAAAAGCGACGTGTGGGTGAAAAACTCTTCGCCCCCCGCGGTCTGACCCGGTACTCGGCTACAGGACCAGCGACTCGTACAGCGCCGCTTCGCCCGCTTCGTCGAGCAACCGGCGCTGCGCGCTCGCACCCGATTCGGCGTCGTAGACGTCCCGGATGCCGGACACACCGAGCCGCTCACACTCGCGGTCGACGACCTCGCCCAGCGACACCTCGCCGCTGGCGTCCCGTCGGACGAACGACGCGTCGTGGCCGTGTCGGGTCGCCCGCCACTTGTTCTCGTCCAAGACTTCACGACGGAGCGCGCCGCTCGTATCGCCGTCACCGAAGACGTCCGTGACCGCAGGGTCGGCGGCGTCCTCGTAGCGCTTCGCGTAGTCCACGACCAGCGCGTGCGTGTACTCCACGAACGCCTGCACCTTCTCCGGGTCGGCCTGCCCGTCCGGCGCTCGCACCTCGACGGTGCCGTGACCGGAGTGCGGACGCACGTCGTACCAGAGTTCGCCGCGGTCCTCGATAGCGCCATTCTCGACCATCAGGCGCTCGAAGCGGTCGAAGTCTGCGTAGGAGTCGAACTCGGTGGGAATGCCGGTGTTCGGTAGCGCCTCGAAGATTTTCGCGCGCGCCGACGCCAGTCCCGTGTCGAAGCCGTTCCAGAACGGCGAGTTCGCCGACAGCGCCAACATTACGGGGACGTGCCAGCGCAACTGATTCGCCACCCAGACTGCTTTGTCCGCGTCGTCCACGCCGACGTGGACGTGCAGGCCGGCGGTCGTGTTCCGGTGCTGTGGATACTGGATGCGTTCGAGTTGGGAGCGATAGCGCGGCTTCTCGGCGTGCTCGTGTTCGCGCCAGCGTGCCCCCGGATGGAGACCAGCAGCTGCGATGCGGTAGCCGTTCGCCTCAGCGTGCGCGACCAGCGCCGCCCGCACGTCACGGACCGCCTCAGCGGCGTTGGCTGGTCCGTCGAGTTTCGGCGTCTGCGTCTCCACGACGAATTTGAACAGCTCGTGGTCGAGCCGTCCCTCCAGCAACTCCGGCGGCTCGGCCTCGTAGACTAACTGGTCGGTCCCGGCTGTCGGGACGCCGTCCTCGCCGACGACGAAGAACTCCTCCTCGACGCCGAGCGTCCCCAGTTCCGCGAACGCCTCCGGCGAACCCACGTCCATGCTGCCGGGAGTTTCCCGCGGCGGCCGTAAATAGTTCTGGAAGTCGGCGGAGTTACCGGGTGGCTCGGAGCACCAACGGGAGCCTATCGAGCCTATTGTGGCTATTTCGGGGTCGCGACGACTGCGAGGTGGTCGTCGTGGTGTGGCTCCAGTCGTTCGGTCTCCAGCACCTCGTAGCCGTCTCGCAGCCGGTCGAGCACGTCCTCGAACACGTCCTCGGGCTCGCGCGTGACGTCCTCGCTGCGCGCCTTGATGGCACCGACGAACCGGCCGTCCTCGGCGAGGAACTGTCGGTTCGACAGCGCGACGTCTGCCTGCCCGCGCGTCGCTACGTCCTGGACGATGGCGTCCAACCCCGCTTCGACGACGTGGGCGTACGTCTCGGGTTTGCGCGCGTCCTTCAGCAGCGGGAAGAGATTTCCGCGGTCCTCGGCAACGTCGAGCAGGTCGCGGACGGGGCGGGGTGCGAACTCGACGGCGTACGTCGGCCCCGCGAAGTCCGCGACGTGGCTGACCGTCGTGCCGTTCGCCGCGCCCAGGTAGAGCACGCTGTCGCCGCCAGATAGGCCCGTATCGAGACCGTGTTCGAACGTCGCGCCGAGTTTCGAGCGGTACGCGTCCCAGCGCCGCCAGCCCTCGACGACTGGTTCGCCGTACACTGGTTCACCCTGCGTCGCGAGCACGTCCTCACTGTCAAACGTGCGACGCTGGACACCGTCGGGGAGACTCATTCCGTATCACGAGCGCGGATGCGCTCGATGCGTTCGTCTAGTTCCTCCCGCAACTCGGGTCGCAAGTCCCCCGAGTAGTGGTCGATGCGTGCAGCGATGGAGAGTTTCCCGGCGAGCGCGCGCGCTGCCGACCCCCGGTTCTCGGGATGGGTGTTGCGCACGTAGTCGTGCGTGTAGATTGCGCCGTGCTTCGGCGACGGCGCGTGCCCACGGAGGTGTGCGAACAGCGCGTCCTCCGCGCCCAGCACTTGCACGGTACCGCTGGGTTGTTTCGCGAGATCGTCGAGCCCGCCCGCCAGCGCGACGAGTCGCGCGGCGAGCATCGGTCCTGCGAGGTTCGAGAGGTTCGGCGCGACCGTCGGTGCCTGCCGCTCAACGTACTCGCGGACGTCGTCGCGCTCGTCAGCGAGGTCAGCGACACGCTCGCAGAGCGCGACTGCGCGCTCTTCGGTGGCGTTCTCGGGGTCGCGTTCGGCCACGTCGCGTGCTCCGTGAATGCCGCTGTCAACGTCCTCGAAGACGCTGCCCGCCCACTCCGTGCCGCGCTCGGCGAGCTCGTTCGCAGCGTCCGCGAGGTCCGCGGCCGCACGCACCGCGTGAATCAGTTGCTGGTCGTCGGCGGCTTCGCGCTCGCGGACGGCGGCTCGTGTCCCTGCCAGCGTCGCGTCGTGCAGCAACTCGTAGTACTCGTCGGTATCGTCGGCGAATCCCGCGTCGACGGCCTGCTCGGGCCAGTCCGCGGGCGCGTCGGCTTCGCCCTCGCGGACGGCATCGCCCATCGCGGCGGCGTCGCCGGACTCGACGCCGACGAACCACCCCTGTTCAGTCATGTGCAGGCGTACCGGCCGCGCGGGGTTAAACCCACTCGTGTGGCTCGGAATCGCGGTTGCCTGCTCACGTCGGCTGCGGACCGCCGCCCTCGCCGGGCTTGATGCGGCGGACCACGCCCTCGGCACCGGATTTCAGTTTCACGCGGGCACCCTCGGGGTCGGCTTCGCCGAGCACCACACCGATTTCGCCCTCGATTGGCTCCTTGTCGTGCCCCTGATCGATGACAACGTGCAGTCCCTTCTTGAGTTCGTTCGGGTGCGGGTACTCGGGTGGTTCCCGTTCGGACATACACGGGTTCTCACGCTCGCCCCCCAAGATACTGCTGGCCATTTTAAGTGGCGGGCGGCTCTCACCCTGTCCATGAGCGCGCCACCGAGACCACCCGAGAGCCAGCGGGACTTCTCGGACCTCTTCGACGAACTCGAAGACTTAGACGAACACGTCGAGGACGACGAAGCCCGCGCACAGCTCCGGGAGGTGAAAGAACTCGCGACCGACATGCAGCCCGAGGGCACGTTCGGCCGCGTCATCTACGGCTTCGACGCCAACGACCTCGCGGAGGCCACTTTGGGAAGCCTCCTGTTCGGCATCCCGATGGCCGTCGAAGGCGGGACCAACGAGGCCGGCGAATTCCTCGCCAGTCACCTCCCGCTGCTCGTCGGTAGCGCCGCAGCCACCGTCGTCATCGTCTACGGCCTGCTGTACGTCGCGCAGTTCCAAGACGTCCGCGTCGCGGACCCGATTCTCGGCGTGATTCCGCGCCGCCTCGTCGGCGTGCTCGGCGCGTCCACCGCCACCGCGATACTGCTGTTGACCGCGTGGGGCCGCATCTCGTGGACGGACCCGACGCTCGCCGCATCAACCGTCGTCGTCGCCCTCCTCCCGATGGCTATCGGCGCTGCGCTCGGCGACATCCTCCCCGGGAGCTAGCTGTTCCGGCCGGCGATGCCGAAAGACAACGGTTAAAACGCGTCCGGGCGCAAAACAACTTATGAGCGAAACCGAAGCCAAACGGGCGCGCAAATGCGTCTCCTGTGGCATCAACATCTCCGGCACCACCGCCGCCGCGTTCAAATGCCCGGACTGCGGCCAGCAGATTTACCGCTGCGCAAAGTGCCGCAAGCAGAGCAACCTCTACGAGTGTCCCGACTGCGGGTTCCGGGGGCCGTAACGATGGGGAAAGTCGCCGCCGTCCTCAAGGTCATGCCGAAGAGCCCCGACGTCGACCTCGACGACCTCCAGGACCGCCTCTCGGAATCCCTCCCCGAAGGCGCGAAAATCAACGGCGTCGAAACCGAGGAAGTCGCGTTCGGCCTCACCGCGCTCCTGACGACGGTCATCGTCCCCGACGACGCCGGCGGCACGGAAGCCGTCGAAGAAGCGTTCTCCAACGTGGACGACGTCGAGAGCGTCGCCGTCGAAGAAGTCGGTCGTATCTAAAGCGCACTTTTTGCGCTGCGTGAGGCGCGCTACGCGCGCCTCGCTCGGCAAAAACTTGCGGAAAAGCACTCCTCGCTCCTGCCGCTCGCTACGCTCGCGTTAGTCGTTCGTCGGCCTGCGTTCGCTCACCTCGTTCGCTCGCGCAGTGAATCGCGGACCTTCCGGGGTCTTCGACCCGCTCGGTCCGCGAATGCTAGCGGCTACCCGCTGCGGAATCCGGTGCCGCTCCGTCTTATTCCCCGTTTTCTGTCTCGGACGGCACGACGTCCACGCTGAATCCCCAGCCTTCCCCGAGGTAGTTGCTGTCTTCGAAGCGGTACGTTCCCGTCGGATGGCAGTTCTGACTGTCGTGCGCGGCGAGCACGCGGAACTCGCGGCTGACAGTCTCGTCCGGGTCGAGCGTCTCCTCGTACATCACGGCAGGGAGCGCGACGCCGTCGGTCGCCTGCCAGCAGTCGTCGCTGGGCTCGTCCGGTGTGACGCCGGCGTTCGGCGAGAGCAGCAGCGCCGCCTCGTTGTCCTCGTGCGTGCCGCGAATCGCGTCCCACGGGACGAGCGACCCGAACGCGAACGTCTGAGTATCGTCGGCGTCGTTCGTGAACGCGACCTCGAGGCGCGCGGGGTGGTCGGTCGTGAAGTCAGCGGTGACTGTCACGTCGATAGTGACGTTCTCGACTGGCGGGTCGTCCGTCTGCACGTTCGTGAGCGTGTACGGGAACCCGCTTGTCGTTCCAGTAGTGGGGTTGTCACTGGCCGGCGCGCTGACACAGCCGGCGAGTGCCGTGGTCGCCAGCGTCGCGAGGTACGTGCGGCGGTGCATACCCGAAGCCACGAGTGGCGCGGATAAACGCTTTCTCTGGAGTCAAAGAGCGCTTTGAGCGCCTAGAAGACGGCGTCCATCGCCTGCTGGAGGTCGGCTTTCAGGTCGTCGACGTGCTCGATGCCGATGCTCGCGCGGATGAGCGGGTCCGTCAGCCCCGCGGCCTCCCGCTCCTCCTTCGGGATGGCGGCGTGGGTCATCGCGGCGGGCTGCTCGATGAGCGACTCGACGCCGCCCAGCGACTCTGCGAGCGTGAACACCTCGGTCTCGCCGACGAAGTCGCTGGCCTCGTCGAGGCTGGCGTCCAACTCGAACGAGAGCATGCCGCCGAAGCCGTCCATCTGCTCGGCAGCGAGGTCGTGGTCCGGGTGGCTCTCGAGCCCGGGGTAGAAGACGTGTTCGACGTGGTCGTGGGCGTCGAGCCACTCGGCGAGTTCCTGCGCGTTCTCGCAGTGGCGGTCCATCCGCACGCCGAGGCTCTTCGTTCCGCGCAGCACGAGGAAGCAGTCGAACGGGCTGGGTGTGGCTCCCACGGAGTTCTGGTAGAACGCGAGGCGCTCGTCGAGGTTCTCGTCGTCCGTGACGAGTGCGCCCGCGACCAGGTCGGAGTGCCCGCCGAGGTACTTCGTGAGGCTGTGGCAGACGATGTCCGCGCCGAACTCTAGGGGGCGCTGGAGGTACGGCGTCGCGAACGTGTTGTCGACGGCGCACAGGGCGTCGTAGTCGTGGGCGACGTCGGCGAGTGCGCCGATGTCGTTGACGTTCATCAGCGGGTTCGTCGGCGTCTCCACCCAGAGCAGTTCCGTGGACTCGCGCATCGCGTCCTGCACCTCGTCGTGGTCGGTCGTATCCACGAAGTCGAATTCGAGGTCGTACTCTTCGTAGACCTGCGTGAAGATGCGGTGGGTGCCGCCGTAGACGTCGTTGCCCGCGACGACGTGGTCGCCGGCCTCTAGGAGGTTCAGAACCGTGTTGATAGCGGCCATTCCCGAAGCGAAACAGCGGCCGTAGTCGCCGCCCTCCAGGCTCGCGAGGTTTGCTTCGAGGTCGGTGCGCGTCGGGTTGCCGGTGCGGGAGTACTCGTAGCCGCGGTGCTCGCCGGGTGCGTCCTGTTTGTACGTGGAGTTCGCGTAAATCGGCGTCATCAGCGCGCCCGTCTCCTCGTCGGGCTCCTGCCCGGCGTGGATGGCTCGCGTCTCGAAGTGCTCGTCGTCGTCGCTCATACTCGGAGCGTCGGCCGCACGCGAGTTAGGTCTGTTCGTTACGACCCCACTCCCACGTGTCCGAGATACCTGCAGAAACGGGCGGAAAGGCGCCTTTTTTGCCCGGCTGGTGGCTCGTCCTCGGTATGTCTGGACCAGTTAGCACCGTGTGGCACCGGTACCGCTCGGTGCCGCTCATCGCGCGCATTTTCGTCGCGTTCGTCCTCGGGTCGGCCGCGGGCATCGCATTCGGCGAACGGATGACCGTCGTACAGCCGCTGGGCGACCTCTTCCTGCGGTTGCTGAACATGCTCGTCATCCCCATTATCGTGTTCACGCTCCTGACGGGGATTCGCCAACTCTCGCCCGCTCGCCTCGGGCGAATCGGCGGCGTGACCGTCGGACTGTACGCCGTCACCACGACTATCGCGGGGCTCATCGGGCTGGCCGTCGCGAACATCCTCCAGCCGGGCCGCGGCGTCGAGTTCACGGGCGGGGAAGCCCAATCGCAGGCACCGCCGTCGCTGACCGAAGTGGTTCTCGGCATCGTCCCGAACAACCCGGTCGCGGCGATGGCCGAGGGGAACCTCCTCGCGACTGTCTTCTTCGTCATCGTCTTCGGCATCGCACTGACCTACGTCCGCGCGCAACACGACGACCTCGCGGACAGCGTCGACTCCGTCTTCGAGGCGTTCGAGGTCGGGGCGGAGGCGATGTTCGTCGTCGTCCGTGGCGTCCTCGAATTCGGCGTCGTCGGCGTGTTCGCGCTGATGGCCGCAGGCATCGGAACGGAAGGTGTCGGCGTGTTCTCTTCGCTGGGCGAACTCGTGCTCGCGGTGGCGATTGCGGTGGTCGTCCACATCGCGTTCACGTACCTGTTCGTGCTGATGCAGCTGGTCGTCGGCGTCTCCCCGCTCTCGTTCCTCGCGGGTGCGAAGGACGCGATGGTCACCGCGTTCGCCACCCGGTCGTCGAGTGGCACACTCCCGGTGACGATGCGCAACGCCGAGGAGGACCTCCGCATCTCCGAGCGCGTGTACTCCTTCGCGCTTCCCGTCGGCGCTACAGCGAACATGGACGGCGCGGCAATCCGACAAGCCATCACCGTCGTTTTCGCGGCGAACGTCGTCGGACAGCCGCTCGCGCCGACCGAGCAGGTGCTCGTGCTAGTGGTCGCCGTCCTCATCAGCATCGGCACGGCGGGCGTACCGGGCGCCGGGCTCGTGATGTTGACCGTCGTCCTGAATCAGGTCGGTCTCCCGCTGGAGGTCGTCGGGTTCGTCGCCGGCGTCGACCCGATTCTCGGCCGCATCGCCACGATGAACAACGTCACCGGCGACCTCGCGGTTTCGACCGTCGTCGGGAAGTGGAACGACGCGCTCGACCTCGACGACGGCGTCTGGGCCAGCGTGGTCGACGAGCAAGCCGCGTCAGCCGACGACTAAGTAGGCACATCGGCCGCCCGCAAGTTCGTCGCAGAAATCAGATGACGTCGTCGGGGTCGTGGACTTCCTGCATCCGCTGGGCTTCGGCGGCGTACTGCTCTTTCAGGTCGGAGTCGGAGACGTCACCGAGATTGCCGGGTTCGGCTTCGACCGCTGCGGTCGTGTCTCGGACGTCCGAGAAACTGGTGAGCGCGCGCTCCTTGCGAAAGTACTGCTCACCGTCCGGCGTCGCGTACGTGAGGATGATGATGTTCTGTTCGTCGTCGGAGTACGTTCGCTCGACGAGCCACACCTGTACGGTCTCGTCGCGGTCGTCGTCGCTCATACCTATAGAAGGGAGTGCGAGTGAGTTAGGTCTGTTCGCCCGGTAACCCACCCTGGCGACCACCAGTATTTATCGTATCAGCGAGCGCACCGAACTGCATGCATTCCAGAACTGTCCTGTCGGCGCTCGGAGCCGGGATAACGACCTTTCTGGTCGTCGCTGTCGCCGTCATTGAGCTGTTGCCCTTCGAGTTCTCCGCGCTCGTCGGTCTTCCCGTCGGCCTGCTGGTGGGTGGGGCCGTCTTCGCCGCCGTCGCAGCCCGATACGACGAGGCCGCGCCAGTCCTGCGGTACGCCGTGGACGCTGCCGCGGGATTCGGGCTCGCCGTCGTCGTGCTGCAAGCAGTGAGCTACGTGAATCTCGCCGGCCTCCGGTCGGCGCTCTCCGTCGACGTCACGGTCGCCGTCGCCGCCTTCGCTGGCGTGATCGCGACCGTCGCGTCGTGGCTGATGGACCGTCGTGAACGGGATGTATGAGCCTCGGGGTCGTCGTTCCGTCACCGTACTCCCGCGAGCGACAGGGTTTTTCGCGGTGCTCCCCACACCTCTCCCGTGAACGTACGGGGCGAGGTGACCGACGTCGACGAGGTGCGGTCCGTGAACACGCAGTACGGCGACCGGGACGTGCTTGACGTCCACGTCCGGCCGGACGCGGACAGCGACGCGGCCGCCGACGACCCTGGGGCGTCCGTGCGCGTGACGCTGTGGGGGAAGTGGACGGAGGCCGTCCAGTACCTCGAACCCGGGATGGACCTGCTGGTGACCGAAGCCGAGGAAGACGAGTGGAACGGCGACGTCCAGTACTCGACGAGCAAGGAGTCGTACGTCGTCGTCGAGCCGGACTTCCTCGTGGACGTGACGAACATCCGGTCGTTCGTGCAGTGTCCGCGCCTCTACTACCTGAACAAGCTCTCTGGACTCCCGCTGAAGTACCCGGTGACGAAGGGGACCATCGTCCACGAGGTGTTCGGCGACCTGCTCCGCGGTCGCGACCTCGACGAGTCCGTCGCGGAGCGCGTGGACGACGCCGGCCTTGAACTCGGCCTGCTGGGTCGTGACCGCGAAGAAGTCGAAGCCGACGTGCGCGCGAACGCCGCCGCCATCGAGGGCTGGCTCCAACAGGGCCACCTCTCCGGGGACGGCGGCACCACCGAAGAGACCGCAGAGGGCTGGCGCGCAGGCGACGACTGGCGCTCGGAGTACACCCTAATTTCGGAGACGTTCGGCATCAAGGGCCGCTGTGACGCCATCCGTCGCGGGATGCCCGTCGAACTGAAGACGGGGAAGAACACGAACCGCGACCCGCGCTTCCACGACAAGGTGCAGGCGGCGTGTTACGCGCTGATGTTGGACGACCGCGGCGTGAACGCCGACACCGGAACCCTCCTGTACACGAAGAACGCGGCCGTCGACCGCAGCGAGGAATCCGGCGACCTCTCGCCCGCCAAGGAGTTCTCCATCGGGAAGGGCTTCCTCGACTTCGTCGTCCGCCAGCGCAACCACCTCGCCGCTATCGAGTACGAGGGCAGTCCGCCGACGGGGTTCGAGGCGGACGCGAAGTGCGAGTACTGCTTCGAGCAGGACACCTGCATGGTGGTGTCGGGTCGCCTCGACCAAGAGTCGAAGGCCGGCCAACTCGGCGAGCCGCTCCCCGAGGACGAACGCGCGTACTTCGACGACATCTACGCCGCAATCGAGCGCGAGCGCGACTCCGTCCACGACGAGTACCGCAAGCTCTGGGAGCAGACGGCCGAAGAGCGCGCGGCCGACGACCGCGCAGTCGTGGACCTCGAACCTGCGGGCAACGAGGAGCTGCCGGACGGCCGCTGGCGGCTGACCGCGAAGCGACCGACCGCCGCGGCCTCCAAGATTCGGCAGGGCGACCGCGTGCTCGCCTCCGACGGCGACCCCGTGCGGGGGACCGCGGAGATGGCGCGCGTGGAGACGCTCGCGCCCGATCGCGTCGTCGTCACCGCCGACGAGCCCGTCGACCTCCGTCGGCTCGACGTCTACCCCTCCGAGTTGAGCGTCGACCGGATGCTCACCGCACTCCACGATGGACTCCTGAAGGGCGACCAGCGCCGCAAAGATGTGCTGTTCGACCGCGAGAGCCCGGACTTCGCGGACGAGGAGTACAGCGTCGTCGACAACAACGACGCGCAGAACGAAGCCGTCAGCAAGGCGTTGAACGCCGAGGACTTCGCGCTCGTCCACGGTCCGCCCGGCACCGGGAAGACGTACACCATCGCGACGCTGATTCGGGAATTCGTCGACCGCGGTGACCGCGTACTGCTGTCGGCGTTCACGAACCGCGCCGTCGACAACGCCCTCGAAGCCCTGCGGGAGCAAGGGCACGAGGACATCGTCCGCGTCGGGACGTCGACGGGCGTCCGCGAAGACATGCGGGACCTCCGGCTGAACCAGTCCGGCGACCCCGCGGAGTGTGCGCGAGCGCTCCAGACCGCCGACGTCGTCGCCGCGACGACCGCGACGTGTGGTTCCCGGGTGATGCGCGAGCAGGAGTTCGACGTAGTGCTCGTCGACGAGGCGAGCCAGCTCACCGAGCCGGACACGCTCGCAGCCATCAACCGCGGCGAGCGTTTCGTGCTCGTCGGTGACCACGAACAGCTTCCGCCCGTCGTGCGCTCCGGCGGCCGGCTGTCGACGTCGCTGTTCGAGCGCCTCCAGGACACCCACCCGGAGGCGTCCGTGATGCTCGACCAGCAGTACCGGATGAGCCAGCGCATCCAGGCGTTCTCCTCGGAGGAGTTCTACGACGGCCAACTCCGCCCCGCGACGGCCGAAGTGGCCGCGCAGACGCTCGCGGACCTCGGCGTGGAGACTGGCGACGCGGTCCAGAATGGTGTCACCTTCCACGACGTGCCCGGGACGAGCGACGCACACGTCGACCCCAGAGAGGCAGAACGCGTCGGCGACATCACCCGCGAGTACGTCGCCGCTGGCGTCGACCCCGAGGATATCGGCGTCATCGCGCCGTTCCGCGCGCAGGTCGCGGAAATCGGGCGGCATGTCTCCGACGGTGTCGCCGTGGACACGGTCGATCGCTTCCAGGGCTCCTCGAAGGAAGTCATCGTCGTGTCGTTCGTCGCGACCGGGAGCCTCGACGGCCCAATCTTCGAAGACCACCGTCGCGTGAACGTCGCGCTCACTCGCGCGAAGAAGAGCCTCGTTCTCGTCGGCGACGAGACGGCACTTCGCTCGGAGCCGCTGTACGACCGCATGGCCGAGTGGGCGTCGCTTTCCTGACTATTCAATAGTCAGTACGCCGTCCTTGGTCATGTCGCCGTTGACGTCCACGGAGACGTTGTACTCGCCGGCGGGCGCTGGATTCTGCACGTCTGAGACGTCCAAGACGATCCAGTCGCCAGCTTCGATGTTGTGGTTCCCGTTGAAGGTGACGTCGAGCGTGCTACCATCGTTACTGGTCGAGAGCCCGCTCAGGTCGACCATGGCGTCGGCTTCGAGGACGCCATCGCCGTCTTTGTCGATGCCGACGCGCTCGACGTCTGAACCCGTGACGTTGCTCGCGTCGGCCGAACTCGGGTACGCGACGTGTAGCTGGTTCAGGGAGTTCCCGACGGCGTTCGAGCCCTCCTCGATGTGGACGCGAATGTAGTGGTCGTCGAGTTCACCCGATTCACCGTCGGCTGCGCGAATGAGTTCGGTCTGTACCTCGTTCGATTCGTCGTCGGAGTTGCCATCCGCGAACGATGGCATCTCGATGTCTCCGATGGCCGGTACGGCCACCAGCACCGTCGCCGCCAGCACGACGGTGATGGCCACCATGAGTGCGACTCCGACGACGGGACTGACTGCCCGTCCAGCGCGCATCACCGAAGAAACTGGCTGCCCGCGGAAAACGACGATGGCCGTTCCGTTACACGTTGCGACCGAATTAGCCTCGATTGATGGCGCAGTTCGCTTCTCTTAGGGCGTGACGACGAGCTTGCCGACGGTGTCGCGGTCCTGCATCGCGGCAAACGCGTCGCCGGTTTCGGCGAGCGGATAGGTGTCGGCGACTTCCGGCGCGAGGTCACCGGCTGCGACGAGGTCGACGAGCCGCTGTAGGTCGGGCTGTGTCCCCATCGTGGAGCCGATGATTCGCTTGTGCCCGAGGAAGAGGTCCGGAACGTCGATTTCCGAGCGCCCGCCCGCGGTCCGGCCACAGACGACCATGCGGCCGCCGCGCCGGAGCACGGTCTGTCCGAGTTCCGTGTACTCGCCGCCGAGGTGGTTGAGCACCGCGTCCGGCGCGCCAATGGCCTCCACCTTCTCTCGAATATCGTCGACGTCTGTCGACCGAATCGCGTGGTCCAGCCCCAACTCGGTCACGCGGTCGAGCTTCGCTCGCGAAGACGACGTGCCAACCGTCTGCGCGCCGAGAACGTCCGCGAGTTGGACGGCAGCGACGCCGACACCGCCCGTGACGCCGGGCACGAACACGAGGTCGTTCGGCCCGACCTCGGCACGGCGGAGCATGTGGTAGGCGGTCATGTACGCCGTCGGCAAGGCTGCCGCGGTGGTCGTGTCGACGTCGTCCGGGAGTGCGACGAGTCGGCCGGCGTCCACGCGCGCCTGCTCTGCGAGGCCGCCGTGGAACAGCGAAAACTCCTCACAGAGGTTCTCCGGGCCCTCACGGCAGAACCGACAGGTCCCACACGTCTCGTTCGGGCAGAGCACGACGCGGTCACCGGGTTCGACAGCCGTCACACCGTCCCCGACGTCCGTGACGGTACCGGCGACGTCGAGCCCGCTGACGAACGGGAGGTCGTCCGCGTCGACCATCGCAGAGTCGCCCTCCAGAATCCAGAGGTCGTGGCGGTTGATGGCGCACGCTTCCACGTCGACGACGGCGTCGCCGGCCCCTGGTTCGGGGTCCGGCTGGTCGATGACGCCGACGCCGTCCGGTCCGGTCAACTCCGTGAATGCTGCGGCACGCATCGCGTCGACGTTCGGCCGACGCTCGGATATGAATACGGGTGGCCGTCGCCTCTGCCTTTATCTCGGTGTGTGACGAACCTGTCATACGATGCAGGTCCTCGCAGTCGCGGCAACGAAGTTGGTAGCGCAGGCGGGCTCCGGATTCGACGTCGACGTCACCCTCGGGCAGGGGCTCGTTGGCGGTGCGGTCGGCGCGTTCCTGACGACGCTGGTGGTCGGCGCTATCGCGGTCGCGATGTTTCCCGAACGCACCGAGCGCCTGATGGCGCGCGTCCTCGACGACCCAGTCGGTTCGTTCGCGTACGGTCTCCTCTGCGTCGTCGGGCTGTTCGTGGCGGCGCTGGTGCTCGTGTTCACCATCATCGGCATCGTCGTCGCGTTCCCGCTGTTGCTCGTCGCGTACGTCGTCTGGGCGGTCGGAGCAGCCGTCGCCTACCTCGCCATCGCCGACCGGCTAGTCGGCCACGAAGACGGCTGGCTCAAAACGCTGCTCGTCGCTGCGACAATCAACGGCGCGCTCGCGGCGACCGGCGTCGGCAGCATCCTCGCGGTCGCCATCGGCATTACGGGCTTCGGAGCCGTGCTACAGCCGTACCTCGACTGACGCAATCACCGAGAACGGCCCACGAGCCGTCCCCAAAGCCCGGGCCGTACTGTCGCGTCGGGCAGTGTGAGCCGGACCGTCGACCCGTCCGCGTCGTCGGCGAAGTCGACGGTGCCGCCCGACTCACGAACCGTCCAGTAGACCAGCCAGAGGCCGAGCCCGCTCGCGTGCGAGAGCGTCGTCTCCTCAGGTTGGTCGAGGATGTACCGCTCGTGGTCAGGAATCCCCGACCCCGTGTCCGCGACCTCGAAGACGACGTCGTCGTCCGGCGGGTTCGTCACGGACGCCAAGATGCGTACATCTTCGTCGTTGTGCTCGACGGCGTTCGCGAGTACCTCGTAAACCGCGTCGCCGAGCGCGGAGTGAGCCGACACCACCGCATCCTCACTGGCCGCAATTTCGACGTCGACATCCGGGTAGCGTTCTCGGAGTCGTTCGACGGCGTCTGCGAGGACTGCGCCGGCGTCCTGTTCGCGGCATTCGTCGCTCCCCCAAATGCCCAGAATCCGGCGTGTGCGCTCGCTGGTCTCCAGCAGCTCGTCGACGTGGTGTCGCGCGATTGTGACGTCCTCGTCGTCGCTGCCGACCTTCTCTTCGAGGTTTTGGAGGTGGCCGTCTACGACCGACAGTTCGTTACGGAGGTTGTGCCGGAGGACGCGCTGGTTCATCGTGAGTAGCTTCACGAGGTCCGCCAGCCGCGTGCGCTTCTCCTCGGACCCGACCGCGTAGAGGCTCGCCTGCGCGCCGACCGCGAGCCCGAGCCACATCGCGAACACCACCATGAACTCGGTGTCGACGACCGGGTGGCCCTCCAGTTGCCAGATGAGCGAGATAGCGACCGCCAGCAACGCGAAACTCACACCCGTGAGCGCGGTCAGTCCGGTCGCTCGCACGAGTCCCGCCTGGCTAATCTCCCGGCCACGTGCGTCGATGCCGGAGTGCACGAGCGTGGCTGCGAGCGAGAGGAGAATGAGGACTTCGAGTCCGACAGCGACACTCCACCCGACGTAGTAGCCGTAGCCCACGGCGGCGACGAATCCGACGACAGCGTACACGTAGAACCACCAGTGCGCAGCTGCGTCCGTCAGCCGCTCGTGAGCCAGTCCCACCATAGCCCACCTATCGGGGCACGGTCCGTTAATGCGTCGGCGCTCTACACCGCTGCCGTCAGCGCCGAATCCAGCCTTTGCCGACCCGCCGGAGTCGCCCGGCGTTCTCGTCGGCCTCGGCCTGCTGGGCCTGCTGGCGGCGCTCCTCGAACTGCTGGGTGCGCTGTAACCGCCACGCGGCGTACGCCGCGCCGACCGCTGCGACGGCTGCGCCGACAGCGAGCCGTCGCTTCGATAGGCCGCCGCTTGCCTCTTCGTCTTCGCGTTGCTCCTCGTCGTCCGTGTCGCGTCCGGCGACGCGCTTCAGGTACGGCGTGAAAACGACTGGCATACCCCAAATACATCGCACTTCCGGATGAACGCTTCGCCAGTCAGTCGTCGACCTGCTCGCGGACGCGTTCGTGGAACGCCCGGAGCACCGCGTCCTCGTCGTCGGCGAGCACGACGTCGCTGGCCGAGAGCGTCGCCAGCCCGAACGACAGCGGCGACGGTGACTTCAGGGTCGTCTCGGTGACTTCGACGTCGCCCGACTGCAGCGCCGAGAGCACTTCGCGGACGCCCGCGAGGTCGAGTTTGTCCTCGATGAGTTCGCGGTACGTCTCGTCCAGCACCGCGAAGTTCTCGAGGTCTTCAGCGAACCCGAGCAGCATCTCGCTGGCAACCTGTTGTTTGCTCGCGGACTTCTCGCGCCCCTTGTAGCGCTTCAGCACGAGCAGCGCCCGGGTCGCGTCGATGCGGAAGTACCGCTGCAGGAGGTCGGTGCCGTCCAACGCCGCCCGGAGCGTCTCGCGCGCCTCGTCGGGGTCCGTCTGGCGGAGCAACTCGGCGACGTCGACCTTCCGGTTCAGCGGCATCGCGAGCGTGAAGCCGTTGTCCGCCACGGAGACGGCGACGTTCGCGTTCGCTTCGTTTGCACAGCGATAGGCGAGCAGCCGAGAGAGCCCGTCGTTGAACCGGCGGCCGTACGGCGTCCGGACGTGGTAGCGCCGCCGGTACTCGTCGCGGTCTTTCACCTCCTCTATGGCGATGCGCTCGGTCGTACTGACGCTCTCTGTGCCCGCGTACTGAATCTGGTCGTCGTACATTCGGGCGAGCGCCCTGACTGCGTTCGCGTCCACGGGGAACTCCCGGAGCCAGCGCCGGACTGCCGCTGCACCACCGTCCTCGTACTCGTCGAGGAGGTCGGCTTGGAAGCGCGCGATTTCCCGGCCGAGGTCGTACGAGAGCGGGAGGCGCTCGGAGAACCACGACGGCACGGTCGCGCGCTCGCTCGTGCGGTCGACGTACACCTTCGACCCCCGGCGGTATCGGTGCGCGAACCGGTCGCCGCCGAGCACGAACACGTCGCCGGCTTCGAGCGTGTCGAGGTAGCTCTCGTCGAGTTGGCCGACCCACTCGTCGTCGCCGCGCACGTAGACGTTCACCGTGAACGAGTCCGGAATCGTCCCGAGGTTCTGGAGGAGAATCGGGCGCGCAAGCCGGCCTCGCTTCCCGATGAGACGCTCGCCAATGTCGAAGTCGGGGTAGTGGTGCGTGCCCGACGTGGGGTCGTCGGGGTCGCCGTCGTCGCCGCCTGGCGGGTCGTTCTCGTCGCGCCAGATTTTCGCGTAGACGTTCCGGTCTTCGAGGCCGTCGTAGTCTGCCGTGAGATACCTGAACAGGTGCTCGAAGTCGTCGTCGCTGTACTCGCGGTAGGGATACGCCGACCGCAACGTCGCGCGCACTTCGGCCTCCGGGAGCGGGCCCTCGATGGCCATCCCGTAGACGTGCTGGGCGGCGACATCGTGGGCGCGCTCGGGGATGTGCACACGGTCGACGAACCCGCGTTCGGCTTGCCGCAGCATCACTGCGCACTCTACGAGTTCGTCCCGGTCCAGCGCGATGACGCGGCCCGTGACCGTCCTCCCGGGTCGGTGGCCGGCGCGCCCGACGCGCTGGAGCAGGCTGGCGACAGACTTCGGCGACCCGACTTGCACCACAAGGTCGATGTGGGGCATGTCGATGCCGAGTTCGAGGCTCGTCGAGGTTGTCGTCACCGACAGCGACCCCTCCTTCAACTGCTGTTCGACCTCGGTGCGTCGGTCCTTCGAGAGGCTGCCGTGGTGACACGCGGACTCGTCCTCGCTCACGACGCCGCGCTCGCGGAGGTTCTCGAGGACGCGCTCGGCGCCAGACCGCGTGTTCGTGAATACGAGCGTGCTGTCGTTGGCTTCGATGAGGTCGCCGAGTTCCGCGTAGAACGCATCGTTGATGGCGCCCTTCGAGGCGTTCACCAGGTCAGGCGTCGGGCACGACAACTGGAGGTCGTAGTCGCGGGCGAACCGCGCGTCCACGATTTCGCAGTCTCTGGCTTCGCCGCCGTTGCCTCGCGGGCGGTGCCCGCTCGGCTCGTCAGCGAGGCGTGGTTCCTCGCGTTCAAATCCGACGAGGTAGCGCGCGATGTCCGCCAGCGGCTCGACGGTCGCCGAGCAGCCGATGCGCGTGAAGTCGCCAGCCAGCCGTTGGAGCCGTTCGAGGCTCACCGAGAGGTGGGTGCCACGCTTGGAGTCCGCGAGGCTGTGAATCTCGTCGACGACGACGTACTCGACGCTCCGGAGTTTCTCCCGAAACTTCGGTGAGTTCAACAGAATCGCGAGCGTCTCCGGCGTCGTGTTGAGGATGTGTGGCGTCTCTTCGAGCATCTGCTGGCGCTCGTAGTCGGACGTGTCGCCGTGCCGAATCGCCTGCCGGACGTCCGTCTCGACGCCCCGCTCCGCGAGCCGCTCACTGATACCGTCGAGCGGCTCCGCGAGGTTGCGCTCGATGTCGTTTGCGAGCGACTTCAGCGGCGACACGTACAGACAGTGGACTGCGTTGTCCAGGCCCTCGGCCTGCTCGCGCTCGAATAGTTCGTTCAGGATGGCCGTAAACGACGCGAGTGTCTTTCCGGAGCCCGTCGGAGCCGCGACAAGCGCATTCTCGCTCGCGTGTATCAGCGGAATCGCCTCGCGCTGCGGCGGCGTCAAACAGCCACCGTCCTGCTCGGGGTTCCCGAACCGGTCGACCCACCACTCGCTAACAGCGGGGTCGAGCGCGTCCAGAATCTCGCGGTCCGAGGACTGGTGGTCCTCGTCTGCCGACCGCGTCGTCGCCTCCGACTCGGGACCCATCGTTCGCGTGTGCTTGGCTCCCGTACGGCAAGTGTCTGACGCCGCTAGGCAAATCGCGCTGTTCGTATCTGGTCCGCCTCGCTGTTTCTGGACTGACCATGGTCTTCGACACCTCGAAAGCCCCGACTGGCTTTGGTCGAGCGGCTCGCTGCGCGCTTCGCTCGCTGTAGTGCTTACGTCGTCGTGCTTCGCGAAGTCAGCCGCTCCCTTTCAATCCACCCCGCTACCGGTTGTCCAACGGGCGACGGGTGGGACTTTCGAGGCGTTCTCGAGAGCACTGCCTACCGAAGCCACGAACACGCACCCCGAACGGTTAACCGCCTTCCGTCCGCGGCTCCCGGTATGCAACTGACGTTCCTCGGGACGGGGAGCGCGATGCCGACGGGTGACCGGATGCAGACTGGGCTCCTCCTCGAAAAACCCGACAGCCGACTGCTCGTGGACTGCGGGAGCGGCGTGCTGCACACGCTCGCGCGGACAGACGTGGGGTATGAGGGCGTAGACACGGTGTTGCTCACGCACCACCACCTCGACCACGTCAACGACCTGTTGCCGTTGTTGAAGGCGCGCTGGCTCGCAGGCGAAGAACATCTCACCGTCGTCGGACCGACCGGGACGAAAGGACTCGTAACGGACCTGCTGGACGTCCACGAGTACTTACAGGACCGCGTGGACCTCACGTTACGTGAGGTCGACGTTGGGAGCTTCGAGGTGGCGGGATTCGACGTGGACGCCATCGAGACGCGTCACTCGATGCCGGGGCTGGCGTACAAATTCGACGACGACCTGGCCTTTAGCGCGGATACCGAGGCGTTCGCGGGGATGGGCGAGTTCGCGGACGGCTGCGACGTGCTCGTCCACGACTGCTCGTTCCCCGACGATGTAGACGTCTCGAACCACCCGACGCCGACGCAACTCGGCGAGTCCCTCGCGGGCGTGGATGTCGACGAACTGTACCTCACTCATCTCTACCCCCACACGGAGGGCAACCACCGTGAGATGCAGGCGTCGATAGAGCAGCACTTCGACGGACACGTCGCGTTCGCGCGGGACGGTCTCGTCGTCGAAACCGAGTAGTTCAGGCGTCGCTGTCCTTGTTGACGCGGGCCTGAAGGTTTCGCTGTTCCTCCTGGGTCCCGAGCGTCACGAGCACGTCGCCGGGTTCGATGACTTCCTCTGGGCCGGGGTTCGCAATAGTATCGCTGCCACGCTGGATGGCCAAGAGGGTTGCACCCGTCTCCGTCCGAATCTCCGAGTCGCCAACCGAGCTCCCTGCCAGCGGTGAGTCCTCGTGGACGTCGTACCACTCGATGCGGGCGTCACCGACGGGGACGTTTGCGGTTTCGGACTCGGCCGGCTGGAAGTACGCGCCGCCGAGGATAGCTCCGAACTGTCGGGCTTCCTCGCCGGTGAGTTCGGCGACGCGCTCGGCGTCGCCGTCTCCGTCGGGCTGACGGTACAGCGTCCGCGTGCCGTCGTGCCCGATGACGACCGACAGTCGGCCGCCGGAGGCGAGGTCGAGTTCGAACTTTCGGCCGACGTTGGGGAGTTCCGTCTCGCGGACAGGCATCACTGGGGATTCGACGGGAGGCCGCAAAAGCCCACCGCCGCTGCTCACCGTGTCTCGGCCCACGGCAGCACCGCCCACAACTGGTCGCTGTACCGCATCGCGAGCGTGCCGAGGATGCTCGTCACGAGCACGTAGCCCACGGTGAACGCGGGGACGTGCTCCGTGAGCACGGGCGTGGTGCCGACGCTGGCGGCGAGCGCTGCGATAACGAGCGCGAACTCCCCGCGGGGCGCGAGCGCGGACCCGACGCGGAACGCGCGCCGCGGTTCGAGGTCGAACTGGCGGCCGGCGTAATAGCCGGAGACGTACTGGCCGGGAATCGTAATGGCAACCGCGACGGCGACCGCCCACGCCTCCTGCGTGATGAGCGCGGGGTTCGTTGAGAGGCCGACTGCGGCGAAGAACAGCGCCGCGAACAGGTCCCGTGACGGCGACAGCAAGCCCTCGACGCGGTCGGTGAGCGTCGTCCGGCCGACTGCGGTGCCGACGAGGAACGCTGCGACGGCGGCGCTCACGCCCGAGTGTTCGCCGAGGCCGGCGACGGTCGCGGTGACGCCGAGCGCGAGCAACACGAACAGCTCGCCGGATTCGATGTCGAGGAGGCGCTCGATGACGTTCGTCCCGCGGAGCGCGACCACCGCGCCAGCCGCGACGAGCGCGACGACGACAGCGACGTCAGTCGCAAGCGCGCCCACGTCGGTTGCGCCGAGCAGGACCGCCGACAGCACCGCGAGGTAGCCCGCGGTCGCCACGTCCTCAACAACCACAATCGAGAGAATCGCCTCGCTCTCAGGATTGGCAATCCAGTCCAGTTCCAGCAGGAGTTTCGCAACGATGACTGTCGAGGAGTTGAACAGCACACCCGCGAGCACGAACGACGCCACCCAGTCAAAGCCTAGGAGGAGGCCGACCGCGAACCCCAGCGGGAGGCTCACCAAGACGTCGATGGCACCGCCAGCGAGTACCTGGTCGCCCTTCTCGAAGAGCGCGTCCAGACTCAGTTCCAGTCCAACGAAGAACAACAGCAGGACGACGCCGAGGTCCGCGAACAGCGCGACAGTCTCGGGGTCAGCGACGAGCGTCGGTTGGACGCCCCACAGCGTGGGCGCATGTGGCCCGACGAGCATACCGACGACAAGATACGCGGGGATGACCGACTGGCCGACCCTGCGCGCGACCAACCCAGCGGCCGCCAGCGCGACCAGCACCAGCCCGACGTCCAGCAGAGTTAGTCCTGCCACGCCGCCAACTCACAGCGCCACCGAGAAAGCCGTTGTCCCTCGAAACTACTCCATTCGGTAGCGCAGGATGGCCGCGACGCCGCCGAGGTTCCGGAGCTGTTCACCGGGCGCGAACTCGTGGCTGAACACGGTGACGTCGCCGCCCTGCTGTTCGACCTGCGTGACGAGGTCGTTGACGTCGACGTCCCAGTCGCCCTCGCCCGCGCGCTCCTTGCGCAGGCGTTCGTCCAGAATCAGCAGCGTCTCGACCGCGCCGAAGTCGACGGCCTTCTCGACCGCTTCGATGCCGTAGGCAGCCTTCCCATCGGTCGCTATCTGGTCGGTGAGTTCGTCGATGAGTTCGGACTCCTCGGCGATGCGCGTCTCCTCCTGAACGTCCTCGACGGCGCCACGCTTGAGGACTTCGTGAACGCCGCGGCCGCCCACCGCGCTCGTGTCCACGGTCGTAATCTTGTCCGTGAGACTCCGGTACTCCTCTTGGATGTAGTCGAGGGCGTCCTGCTTTGTGAACCCGGGACCGGCGAGGATAATGGCGTCCGCGTCGAGGTGCGAGAGTGCACTCGCGACGTCCTCGAACAATTCCTCGCGGGAGCGCGAGTACTCGCCTTTCCCCGTCGTGCCCGTGAACGAGCCGTACTCGTCGACGCCGTACTGCTGGACGACGTGGATGTAGGCTTCGCCCTCCTCGACGGTGGCGATTGCGACGTCCGGCTGGTCGGTCGCCTCGACGGCTTCGTTGAGCCGTTCGAGCTGGTCGGGCTTCCAGATTTTCTCAACCTCGATTTCCTCGCGCTCCTCGACGTTCAGCGTGTGGTGGAGGCCGAGTTGGTCTTCCCGGGAGCAGTCCGCGATGGTGCCCGACACCCGGAGTCGGTTCGAGAACTTGTGGAACTCCACGTCCTCGACGTCGATGGTGACGTGCATGTGCTCGCGCTCGCCGCCCGTGTCCCGCATCTGTTCGTCCTTGCGCTGAATGCGGCGGTGGGTATCCCCCGCGACGAGGTCCCCGGGCTCCAGAATGTACGCGAGGTGCCAGAGGTCGTCGAGGGACTCGGGGACGAGCGTGATGCGCTCCCCGCCGCCCTCGACCTGCCGGCGCTCCTTCAGTTGCATACCCGAACCGAGGCACGGGACGCCCAAGTGTCCTGCTACTCTCGCGCCCTGGACTGAGACACTCTGGGACGTCCACGACTCGTCCCGCTGTTGTCTGCCAGAAAGCCCCGGCGCGCTAGCGGTCGTTCGCTCGCTGTGCTCCTCGCTACGCTACGGTGCTTGCGTCGCGAAACGACCACGCAGGCGCGAGCCCGCCGCCCCTTTCAGTTCGCCACAATACGTTCAACCGGCTATGGCGGGATGAAAAGCACTTTCTCGGCGTTCCCACAGCCTGAAGCAGAACGAGAGTTCTGAGCGGTAAAGCCTAGTCTCGAATACGACTTCCGCCCGGCGGCATGTACTTCTGAATCTCGTCCGGGCTGGCGACCTTCCGGACGAACGACTCGTCCGCGAAGCGCTCGCGGAACTCCCGGTAGATGCGCTTGGCGGCGTCGCCCTGCGCGTACCGGCCCGGTTCGAGTTCAATCGTTGTCTCCACGTCGTCGACGATGGCGTCGATGGGGCCGCCGAGCACGCGCGTGTGGGGTTCGCAACTGATGCCGACTGCCCACTCCGCAGGCAGGTCCCGGAAGTACGTGCGGTCGCCACGAATCGCGAACCCACCCTTCTCCAGGTACTCGCCGCTCTCGGGTGTCTTCGACACCTGGTCTGGCGATACCATGTAGGCGTCACCGGAGCCGCGGCCGTCCTTCCAGACCGAGGAACAACACACCGCGAACTGGGCTGCTTCCCGCTTACTCGACTCGGGTACCTCGATGTCCTTCGAGGGTTCGCTCGGTTCGGACGTCTTCAGCACCGTGACCGGGCCGCCGTGAGCCTGTGCGTGGAAGAACCGGTCGTAGCGGTCCATGTACTTCTTCACGAGTTCCTCGTTCTGGTCGGCGTCGCGACCGCCGATGACGAGGAATCCATCAGAGGTACGGAACCAGCGGAACCGCTCGTACCACTGCTCTTGCTTGCGAATCGGAATCGACGACCGGGAGAGCCAGTCGATGTCTCGATCTTCTTCCTCCTCGGCCTCCTCAGGTTCTGCCTCCCACTCCTCCCGACGCTGCTTGGCGGCTTCGAGATCCTCGCGCGTGTTCTCGATTGCCGCGCGTGCACCCTCCTTCTTCTCCTCGATGCGCTTGGCTTCCTTGTAGTGCTCGTCGGCGTTCTTCTCGACGCCCCACGCGGGGTCCACCTCGATGGTGTGGTCGTCCAACTCGACGCGGACGGTGCCCTCGGACTCGTTGATGCCCGCGAACGCGTCAGCGCCAGACACGTCGCCCGCAGCCTCCTCGAACGTCTGCGCGATTTCCTGCCAACCGTGGCCCGCGTCGCGAGCGTCCTGTACCGTCGAGAGGATGTCGTCGACGAGGTCGTAGTTCGCGTACAGCAGTTCAGCCTTCTCGCGCTCGGCCTCGGCCTGCTGCTCGAAGTCCTCGATGGCCTGCTCCTGCTGTTTGATGATGTGTTTCTGCTTCTGAATCTCCTGCTCGAAGTCCGGCTTCGACACCGCCTCCCCGCTCTCCTCCTCCTCGGTGGTGTCGAGATTCGTGAAGTAGTCGTCGAGGGCGTCGTTGAATCGGTCGAACGCGTCGGAGGGGAGGTCGGCGCGCTCTTCGAGCGCCAGCGGCGTCACGTCCACGCGCTGTCCGCGCGCCGCCTTTCCGTCCTCGTCCTCACCTTCGCCGGGTTCGAAGTAGACGCGGGGGTCGAGCTCGCCTGCCTGAATCGCGTCCAGCAGGCGCTCGCTGGCCTCGTAGAGTGCACGGAACTCCTCCTCGCCGGCGTCGTCGATGTCTTTGGTCTTCTCGACGCCTGCCTGCGTGCAGAGCTCCTCGCCGTACAGCCCACCGAAGTTCAACTGGGTGGCGAGCGTTCGCACGAGGTCCGTGTCCGACTCGCGCATCTTCGCCGCGAACCCCTCGTAGTCGAGTTCCAGCGGGTTGACGCGCGAACTCGGGAACCCGTACTGGGAGCCCGGCGCGACCGTCCGCGACTGCAAGCGGACGGTGTCCAGCGAGTCCACGACCTCGCCGTTCTGGTCGACGACTGCGATGTTGCCGTCTCCGAACAGCTCCGCGACGATGGTCGTGTCTTGGTCTTCACGGCGGAACTCGAACTCGAGAATCCGGTCGAAGCCGTGCTGTCGAACCTCGTGGAAGTCAGCCCCCGACAGCCGGTTCCGGAGCATCTTCGCAAAGTTCGGCGGGCGACCCGGAGCCGCCGGCACGTGCTCGGGTGCTGCGACGTGTGCGCGCTTCGTGTCCCCGACTTCGATGAGGAGTTCCACGCGGCCACGGTCGAAGTCCCGCATCTTCAGCCGCAGGAGGTCGTCGCCGTAGAGGTAGGCCTTGTCGACTTTCGCCCCCTTGTAGCCGTTGAGCTCCGCAGTGAGGGCGACGAGGTCGACGCTCGTCAGCTCCCGCTTCTGGTCCATATACTACTACTTGACGGGGGGAATCCCTCTGCCTTACGGTATGGGTGGCCGAGCGAAGCGAGGGCACGTCAGAGCGAACGGGGAGCGTAGCGACCCGCGAGCTGCGTGCCCGAACGAGCCAAAACCAGCCAACTACGCGAGACTCACGTCCAAATACAGCATGACGACGACGCCGAGCATCAGGCCCAGGGTGGCGACACGCTCGTGGCCGTTCGAGTGCGTCTCCGGGACGATTTCGTCGCTGATGACGAACAGCATCCCTCCAGCAGCGAACCCCATCGCGTACGGCAGAATCGCGCCAGAGACGGAGACCGCCCATGCGCCGAGCAAGACCAGCGGAATTTCCACTAGCCCCGCCCGAATCCCGGTGAGTGCGGCGTACGTCGTGCGGTCGAATCCGGCGTTCACGGCTGCCACGGAGACCGCCAGTCCCTCGGGGATGTTCTGGATGCCGATGGCGAGCATCAGCGACAGGCCTTCCGCGACGTTTCCACTTCCGAATCCGACGCCGACCGCCAGGCCCTCGGGCATGTTGTGGATGGTGATGGCGACGATGAACAGCAACAGCGGCGCCAAATCCGCCTCCGAGATGGTCTGGTCGCTGCGCTGGCGTCCTGTGATGAGCACGTGCACGTGGGGCACCCAGCGGTCCGCGCGGTCTAACAGCAGTACCCCCAGCGAAATGCCCACGATGACCTCAATGAGCCCATTCTGCCCGCCGAACTCGATGCCCGGTAGGATGAGACTCGTGAAGCTCGCCGCGAGCATCACGCCGGCGGCGAACCCTAGCGCGCCGTCCAGCGAGCGCTGGGAAGGGTTCCGCCACACGACGACGAGTAGGGCCCCGAGTAGATTCAGCCCCGCGATGACGACCCCAGCGACGAACGCCTGCATCACGGGGTCGTTGCCCGCGATTCTGAGGAACCACGACTCCAACATGTGCGGCCAGTCGCGGGCCGCCGGCTTAAACCCGGGGAACTGCCCCGGCGTCGTCGCCGAGACCGGAACCGATACGGCCAGCGAGCAAGTAGCATCGCGTAATGACCGAGTCGCTGTCGGTACTCCTCACTAACGACGACGGCATCGACGCCCCTGGTATTCGCGCGCTCCGCGACCGACTAGCCGACGACCACGACGTCACCGTCGTCGCACCCGCCGCCGAACAGTCCGGCACAGGCCAGACCCGGACGTTCGAGACGCTCGACTACGAGGAACGTGAGGACGGCTACGCCGTCCACGGCACCCCCGCCGACTGCGTCGCTGTCGCCGTCGCCGCGCTTGATTTCACGCCCGACGTCGTCGTCTCCGGCTGTAACGACGGCCCGAACCTCGGCGCGCACATCCTCGCGCGTTCGGGCACCGTCGGCGCTGCCATGGAAGCTTCCTTCCTCGGCATTCCCGCCGTCGCGGTTTCCATGTACGACTGGGAGTTCGACCCCGCCGGGGACTGGGAGCCCACCTACGACCAGTTTCACATCGCCTCTGACGCCATCGCCGACATCCTCCCCGACTTCGTCGCCGGCGACGTCCTCCCCACCGCGGACTACCTTTCCGTGAACGCACCGGCTACCGAGTACGCAGACAACCCCGTCAAGCGCGTTACCCGCCCGACTGAAGAGTACGAACTCCAGGCCGAGTTCACCGAATCCGGCATCAACGTCGAAGACCGCTTCTGGCACGAATTCCTCGACCGAAACATCCCCGACCCCGCTGGCACTGACCGCCACGCTTGCGTCGACAACGAGATCAGTATCACACCGCTCACTGTTCCCCACTCCGTCGCCGACGGCGCGACGCCCGGTGGACTTCTCTAAACGCACTTTTTGGTGTGGGAGGGCGCTGCGGCGCCCTCCCTGGCAAAAACTTGCGGAAAAAGCACCATCGGACCCTTACCGGGGGTCCTCGGCGCCCGAGCGCGAAACGCTCGGTGAATCGCGCGGCGATGCCGCGCGATTGGTGGCTGCTACTGGCTGCGTAGATTCTGGTATGGGAACGGGCCCAACCTCGTGGGTGACGTAACGACTGGCGCGGGTCCGGTCGAGTCGGGAGCGTGGCGAGCCGGCTCGCGACGAGGGGCTACCTGCTCGAATACACCCCGGTCTGCGAGTGTTCTGTCCGCCAGCAGGCGATAGGTGTTTACTGTCGGGTCGGCTTCTTCCTACCATGTTACCGCCCGGTGCGGACGCCGTCGTCGTCAGGCACGGCGACGTCGGCGTGAAGTCGAGCTCGGTGCAGTCCGACATGGAGCGCCGGCTCCGCGAGAACCTCGAAGCCATCCTCGACGACCGCGACATCCCGGGCGAGGTGGACCGCGAGTGGGGACGACTGCTCGTCCGAACCTCCGAACCCGACGCCGCTGCCGACGCCGCTGCGGACACGTTCGGCGTCGTTTCGGCGAGCCCCGCGCTCTCGGTCCCAGCCGAGATGCGTTCGATTCGTGGGGCGCTCGCGCTGACCGCCCGCGAGTGCTACGACGGCGGCGCGTACGCCGTCGACGCCCGCCGCGTCGGCGACCACGAGTTCGGCAGCCACGACGTCAACCGTGAGGGCGGAGACGCCGTTTGGCACGCGGTCGAACAGGACGTTCGCCCGGAAGTCGATCTCGACGACCCCGACGTCACGTTCTTCGTGGAGGTCCGTCAAGACGAGGCGTTCGTCTTCGTGGAGAAACGCGACGGTCCCGGTGGGATGCCGCTGGGGAGCCAGAAGCCGCTGGTCGCGCTCGTCTCCGGCGGTATCGACTCGCCGGTCGCGGCGTGGGAGGCGATGAAGCGCGGGTCGCCAGTCGTGCCGCTGTACCTTGACCTCGGACCGTACGGCGGCCCCGACCACCGTGCTCGCGCCGAGGAAACCGCGAGGCGACTGTCTGCGTACGCGCCAAACTTCGACCTCCAATTGCGCGTCGCGCCCGCCGGCGACGCCGTCGAACGCCTTGGTGACGAGGTCGGGCGCACGCGCATGCTCTCCTACCGCCGGTTCATGTACAAGGTCGCCGAACAGCTCGCCGAGCAGGTCGGCGCAGTCGGCATCGTCACCGGCGAATCGCTCGGCCAGAAGTCCAGTCAGACCGCCGCGAACTTCGCGGTCGTCGACCGCGTCACCGACCTCCCGGTCCACCGCCCACTGTTCGCGCTCGACAAACAGGAGATCATCGCTCGTGCCCGCGCCATCGGCACGTACCGGGACTCCACGCTCGACGTCGGCTGCGAGCGACTGGCACCGAGCCAGCCGCTGACCTCCGCGTCGATGGAGAGCGTTCGCAAAGACGAACCCGACGACCTCTTCGAATGGGCGCGTGAAGCCGCCGACCGTATCGAAGTCTCTAGGGGGATGCCGGCATGACGCGCGTATGCATCGTCGGAAGCGACGACGTTGACCTCCGCACGGACCTGTTCGCGTACGAGACCGCGCGGCGGGCGTTGGCGACCTACGACATCCGGTCGCCGTACGAGAACACGGTTGCCGTCGACACCGTGAGCCTCGGTGCTGCGGTGTCACTGTTGAATGACCTGAACTGGTATCTCGTCCGCCTCGCCGAGGAGGCGTTCGTTCTCGAACCGTCGGTCGCCGACGACGAGTGGCTCTCCCGCGACCTCGCCGCGGAAGTCCGGGACGGCGATGTGCGAGCGCCAGAGACGGACGCTCGGCTGAAGGTCTACGGCGTTGAGGACGGGCGGCTCGTCGAGCCGATGTACGTCACGCGCGTGCAGGGCGAGCGCCCCGAGTACGACCTCCGGGACGTCGACGAGACCGTCGTCGTGCGCGTAACAGAAGACGAGTTCGAGGCGTAGTCAGGCGTCGAAGACGCCGGCGGAGAGGTAGCGTTCGCCGGAGTCCGGGAACACCGTGACGACCAGCGGGCAGTCGTCGTACTCGCTGCCGCCGTCGGCGAGTGCGTCCTCGTCGAGACCGGCGTCCGCGAGGTCGCTGGCATCGAACGCTGTCTCGGGGCAGTTCAGCCCGGGTTCGGCGATGCGCTCGGCGACGCGCTCGGCAGCGACGTAGGCCGCACCGCTGGACTGTCCGACGAGGATGCCCTGTTCTCGGGCGAGTTCGCGCGCTGTTGCTTCGGCGTCCTCGAGGGCGACGGGCTCGACGCTGTCAACGAGGTCGACATCGAGGAGTTCGCTGACGAACCCTGGGCCCATTCCCTGGAAGTCGTCGTCGCCGGATTCGCCGCTGGAGAGCACGGCGTTCTCCTCGGGTTCGACCGCGATGACCTCCATGTCGGGGTACTCTTCTTTGAGGCGCGTCGCGGTGCCCGTGATGGTGCCGCCGGTGCCGACGCCGGCGACGAACGCGTCGATTTCACGGCCCTCTACCTGGTCGATAATCTCCTCGGCGGTCGTCCGGTAGTGCGCTCTCGGGTTCGCGGGGTTCTCGAATTGGGAGACGCGGAACCCGCCGTCCTCGGCTGCGATGCGGTCGGCGCGATCGTTGGCGGTCTCCATGCCGCCTTCGACGAGTTCGAGGTCCGCGCCGTACGCGCGGAGGAGGCGTCGTCGTTCTTCTGACATCGACGCGGGCATCACGATGGTGAGGTCGTAGCCGCGCGCTGCGGCGACGACGGCGAGTCCGATGCCCGTATTCCCGCTGGTGGCTTCCACGAGGCGGTCACCGGGCGAGACGTGCCCCTCACGCTCGGCAGCCAGCACCATCTCTCGCGCGGGCCGGTCCTTCGCCGACCCCCCAGGATTGAACGCCTCGAGTTTCGCCGCGATGGTCGCGCCCTCGGGAGCGGGGACGCGGACGAGCGGCGACCCGATGGCCTCGAGGATGCTGTCCTTCATTGGCCACGTCTAGGTAGTCCCCCACTAAACGTGTGACGGGCCGCGACAGTCCCTGCCGCCTTCGACCCTTGGCTACCCGGCCATGTAGACGGTCGCCCAACGCGGGCCGGCGCGCTCCGCGAGTAGCGTCCCAACCGCAGCGAGGAAGCCGCTCACAGTGACGAGGCCGGCTGCGTACGTCGCTGGAATTGGCCCTGAAGCGGTTGCGAACGCGACCAGCAGCACTGGAACGACGGGGACGGCGACACCTGCGGTGAACAGCGCGAACCGCCCAGCATCGAAGAGGAACTCGTTCGGGTCGAACCCCGCGAGCGCGACCGTGAGCCCGAACAGATACAGTGAGAGGCCGCCGAGCAGCGACAGTCCGACGACGGCGTCCACGAGCGACACGTCGTAGCCCACGAGCACGACGGCGTAGGCGGCTATCGACGTGGGGAGCCCGGTCAACAGGAACGCCACGCGCTTTGCGCGGAACACCGCCGGGACGGACACCGGGAGTACGAGGTACTCGTCGATGCTGTCGAACTGGGTGAGCCAGTTGTACGTCGTGAACGCACTCAGCGAGAGAATGGTCCCGAAGAAGACGCCAGGCTTCGGCGTGACGCCGACGATGCGCGCGACGACATCCACGAGGAATGCGGCGAGCGCAAGCAGAATCGCCGCGGAGACGACCGGTTTGAGGAGGCCGCCGCTGGATCGCGCGAGGTCGAGCAGCGTGCGCGCGACGAGGCCGTTCTCGTCGCGGATAGCGTTGGCGAGCGGCCCGAACTGGTTCTGTCTGGTTTCGGCGGGTTCGCGGTGCGTCGGGACGTAGACGGCGAGCGCCCCGGCACCCGCGACGAGCGCGCCCACGAGCACCACGAGTGCGTGTCCAAATTCGGTGGCGACGACGGCGTTCCAGACGGCGCTCGCGTTCCCGGTGAACCAGACCGCTCCCACACCGCCAGCGACGACGATGCCGAGTACCCACGACGGAACGCCGCGCGTACGGGCCGCGATGGCCGTGAACGTGGCAACCATCCCGACGACGAAGGCGACGAGGAGTGAAGTCCACAGCGCGACGAGTGCTGCGGGTGCGAGTGCGCCAGTCGCGGCCAGCGGCGCGAAGCCCACGCAAATCGGCAACAGGAAGAAGAGCGCGTAGTAGCCGGCGTCTTTCACGAGGAACACGCCGAGCAGCCGGCGACGCGAGAGCGGCAGGTAGCCAGCCGTCGAGAGTAGCACCTCAGTTTCGCCGAGCGCGCGCTCCAGCAGGTCGTCGCCGACGAGGCCGGCAGTTCCCGTGTAGAGCCCGAACGCGAGAGCGAGCACGCGCGTGCCGTCAGCGATTGCGGTTGCGTCTGTCCCGGTGAATTGGAGCGCGGCGACCGTCGCCATGCTTGCGACGGCGACGAAGACGGGGAGCGCGCCGAAGCGTTGGCCGCCGAACAAGGCCGCGTGCAGGCGGTGCTCTTCGCGCACCATCGCGCGGAACACCAGCCACGTCTTCGACGCCATCAGAGCCCCTCGCTCACCGGCGTGTCCCGTGGGTCAGAACCTTCGACCGCGTCGAGGAACGCGTCGAGCAGGTCGGCCTCGGTTTCGGCGACGTCCTGCTCGGCGACGAGGCGGCCGTTCGTCACGATGCCGACCCGCGAGCAGACGTCCTCGGCGACGTCGATGTTGTGTGTCGAGAGGAACACCGCGTTGCCGTCCGCGGCGTACGACCGGAGATAGCGTTTAACCTGCTCCTGGACGATGGGGTCGAGGTTTGCGAGCGGTTCGTCGATGACAACGACGTCTGGCTCGTGGACGAACACCTGCGTCAGCATCACTTTCTGCTGTTGGCCGCGGGAGAGGTCCGCGCACAGCGTGTCGAGTTTCGCCGCGAACCCGAGGCGCTCGCTCCACTCCTCGACGCGCTCTGTCACCGTCTCCTCGTCGAGGCCTCGGACGCGCCCGACGAATTCGAAGAACTCCGCGGGCGTGAGGAAGCTTGGCGGCGTCTGCTGCTCGGGGAGGATACCGACCCGGCTACGAGTCTCGACGGGCTCGCTAGCAGGGTCCGTGCCGAGCATGTCCACGTGGCCGTTGTCCGGCCGGAGTTGTCCGGTCAGAATTTCGATGGTCGTCGTCTTCCCGGCTCCGTTCGGCCCGAGGAACCCGTACACTTCGCCGCGGTCGACGGCGAGGTCGAGTCCATCCACGGCCCGCACGTCCCCGTAGGCCTTCCGCAGGGAGTCGGCCTCGATGACACTCATTATGCCGGACTCCGTCGGGCTCGTAAATGAGTCTGTGGGGCCGTCGCCGCGAGCGCGAGCCTTTTGCCCGCGCCACACCAACGACTGAGTATGAGCCTGAGCACGATGGAGCCGAACCCGGCGTGGGACGCGGACTCCTACCCGGAGGTCGTGGAAGCGTTTGAGAACCTCGGCGATGACGTAACGGTCCACGTCTGGGGCGCGGATTGGTGCGGTGACTGCCGCAGCCAACTGCCGGACTTCGCGGCCGCGCTGGAAGCCGCGGGCGTCGAGAACGTCGAACAGTACCCCGTCGAGCGCGAGGACGGCGAGAAGTACGGCCCGAAAGTCGAGGAGTACGGCATCGAACTCATCCCGACGATTATCATCGAGCGCGACGGGGAGGAACTCGCGCGCTTCGTCGAGGAGGAGCGCGTCTCGCCGGCGGTCTACCTCGCCGACCAGCTCTAGGCGCGGAACTCTGCGAGCCACTCCGCGATTTCTTCGGTCGTCGTCACGGGCGGCGAGCACGCGCGCCGGCAAACGTACGCCGCGGATTCGTCGTCGACCGCGCTCCGTTGTGCCCAAATCGGCGGCGCGGATGCTACTTCGAGATCGTCCAGCCACGCTTCGAGCGCAGATTCGGTGGGCGGCCGCACGGTCAGTAGGCGGTGCGGGAGGTAGGACCCTCCAATAGTCTTGCGCCACTCGTCGGGGAGCGCATCCGCAGCGACCGTGACCTCCAAGAGGCCGTTCGCGTGCGTGTCCGCCGCGAGCGCGAGCGTCGCGTGGCTCGTCGGTGTGGTCTCGGCTCGGCCGCCGTACCGTTCGAGCATCGCGCCCGCGGCGTCGGCGTAGCCCGACTCGGGGTTGAACGCGTCCAGCGCGAGCAGCGTCTCCGCGGCCACGCCGACTGGCGACGGCGTCGGCCCGTCAGCCACGTCCTGCGAGCGCACACCCACGTCTTCCACGGACTCGGGTGTCTCGTAGAGCGCGCCCGTCTCGTCGTCGTAACACTCCGCGAGCAGGGCGTCCGCGAGGTCGAGTGCGAACTGAAGGTGAGCGTGGTCGCCGGTCGCCTCGTAGGTCGCGAGCGCACCAGCAGCGAGGTACGCGTAGTCCTCCGCGTACCCGACGCCAGCGACGTCCCCGTCGATGACTCGGCGCGAGAGCCTATCGCCATCCCACAGCGTCTCCCGAACGTACTCGATTGCGTCGGCGGCGCGCTCGGCGTATTCGGTGTCGAGAGCGAGGCCGGCTTCCGCGTACGCTCGCGCCATCAGGCCGTTCCAGCCCGCCAGCACCTTCTCGTCGCGCGCTGGCCGCGGGCGGTCCTCACGGGCGACCCGGAGACGCTCTTCCACAGCATCGAGCGCGCCCACAACCTCGTCCTCGGAGCGCTCGAAGTCGTCCGCGAGTTCGGACAGGGACGCGGAGACAGTGAGCACCGTCTGCCCGTCCTCGAAGTTCCCCGCGACGTCCACGCCGTAGCGCGCACAGAAGACGTCAGCGAGGAAGTCGTCGGACTCGTCGGCAGGTGCAACGTCGGCGTATTCACTGACTGCTGCTTCGACTTCCGCGGGCGTCCACACGTAGAACGCGCCCTCCTCGTGGTCGCCCTCGGGGTTCTCCGGCGGCGCGCTACGGGCGTCCAGCGTCGCATAGAACCCGCCGTCGGGGTGGCCGAGTTCGCGGTCGACGAATTCCAGGGTTTCGTCGACTACCTCCGCGTAGCGTTCGTCGTCGAACAGCCGGTAGCCGTCGACGTACAGGTCCGCGAGCGCGGCCTGGTCGTACAGCATCTTCTCGAAGTGCGGGACCGTCCAATCGGCGTCCGTACAGTAGCGGTGGAAGCCACCGCCGAGGTGGTCGAAGAGGCCGCCGTCGGCCATCGCGTCGAGCGCCTGTTGGGCGGCATCGCCGTACCGAGTATCAGCGGCCGGCTCTCGATGGTGTGCCCGCAGGAGCGCGCTTACCCGACTGGCTTGCGGGAACTTCGGCGCACGTCCGAACCCACCGTGGTCGCGGTCGGCGGCGCGGGCGAGTTCGTCTGCTGCGTCCAGTAGCGAGCTGTCGCCGCTGACGTCGACGGGGTCGGGTAGCGACTCCAGTTCGCCCCGGGCGGTGCTCATCCACTGGTCGGCGCGCTCTTCGAGTTCTTCGCGGTTCTGTTCCCACTCTCGCGCGACGCGCTTCGTCAGCGGGAGGAAGCCGGGCTGGTTGCGCTTGGCCTCCTTCGGGAAGTACGTCCCAACGTAGAACGGCTCCTTCTCGGGTGTGAGGAACGCCGACAACGGCCAGCCGCCGCCACCGCGGACGGCCTGACAGACGGTCATATACAGCGAGTCGACGTCCGGGCGCTCCTCGCGGTCGACCTTGATGGGGACGAAGTGCTCGTTCAGTACTTCGGCGACCTCGGGGTCGGAGAACGACTCCTCCTCCATGACGTGACACCAGTGACACGCCGAGTAGCCGATGGAGAGGAAGATGGGGACGTCGCGCTCGCGGGCGGCCTCGAACGCCGCTTCGTCCCACGGCTGCCAATTCACGGGGTTGTCGGCGTGCTGGCGGAGGTACGGGCTCGCCGTCTCGTCGAGCCTGTTCCGCGCGGTGGGGTCGGACATACCAGAACGAGGGGTCCGTAGCGGGTAAAACCCACTCTCGCGGCACTCGCTCTTCGGGAATACACGAACGCGTACAACACGACAGTCGAGTAGGGGAAGATTTACACTTGCTTGCTCACTCTCCCCGCACATGACCGAACGAGTCCTACTGGTCGGTGGCGGCGGCCGGGAGCACGCCATCGCCGACGAACTCGCGGACGACTGCGAACTGTACGCCGCAGCAGGCAACCGAAACCCCGGAATCGACGAGCTGGCGGACGGGTTCCGCGAAGTCGACACCGAAGACCCCGACGCCGTCGTCGACTACGCGCTCGACGTGGACGCGACCCTTGCTGTCGTCGGTCCGGAGGGCCCGCTGGCAGCCGGCGTTGTGGACGCCCTCGACGACGAGGACGTCTACGCGTTCGGGCCGAAGCAGGCCGACGCTCGCATCGAGACGGACAAGACGTTCCAGCGGGAGTTCATGGCCGAACACGACGTCCCCGGGCAGGCGGAGTTCGAGACGTTCGACGACCCGGACGCCGCAGCGGACTACGTCGAGGGCGTGGACGGCGACGTCGCCGTCAAGCCCGCCGGCCTCACGGGTGGCAAGGGCGTTCGCGTCACGGGCGACCAGGTCTCCAAACAAGAAGCCGCCGACTACGTGCGGTCCTCCGAGCACGACGAGTGGGTCGTCGAGGAGCGCCTCGTCGGCGAGGAAGTCACCGTGCAGGCGTTCGTCGCGAACCGCGACGTGCGCCCGACGCCGGTCGCGCACGACCACGGCCGTGCACTCGAGGGCGACGAGGGCGCGAACACAGGCGGCATGGGTAGTTACACGGGTCCGGACTGGACGCTCCCGTTCGTCACCGACGACGAGTACGAGGCCTGTGTGGACACGCTGGAAGCCATCGTCGACGCGCTCCCCTCGTATCGTGGCGTTCTCTACGGCCAGTTCATGCTCACGAGCGATGGCCCGAAGGTCGTCGAGTTCAACGCGCGCTTCGGCGACCCGGAAGCCCTCAACACGCTCCCGACGATGGAGACGCCGCTCATCGACGTGCTCACGGCGGCTCGCGACGACGATCCGCTCCCGGACCCCGAATTCGCGGACGTCGCGACCGTCTGCAAGTACGTCGTCCCCGAGGGCTATCCCACGAACCCCGAGGGCGGCACCCGTGTCACTATCGATGCCGACGACCTCGACGACGCCAAACTGTTCTACGCGAGCGTCGACGCCCGCGACGACGGCATCTACACGACGACCTCGCGGTCGTACGCCGTCGTCGGGTTCGGCTCCTCGATTCCCGACGCCGAAGCCGAAGCCAGCGCCGCGCTCGGCGACCTCCCAGAGGGGCTGCGCGTGCGCCGTGACATCGGCACGAAGGAACTTCTGCAGGAGCGCATCGACCACATGAACGCCGTCCACGGCGAGTAGCGTTCCGCGCGTCGCGACACGAACCGCCACCTGGTTCTTTAACACCACCCTGCGTAGTCACCGATATGTCGAGCGAAGAAGTCACGCGATTGCTACGGAAGGCGTACGGCGACGAAATCGAGACGGTCATGAACTACATGACGAACTCAATAGTGTTGGATGGCGTGCGCGCCGAGGAAATCAAAGAGTCTCTCCAGGTGGACATCCAGGAAGAACTCTCCCACGCCGAACAGCTCGGCGAACGGCTCAAGCAGCTCGACGAACAGCCGCCCGCATCCGCCGAATTCGAAGCCCACCAGCACTCCCTCCAGCCCCCGCAGGATACCACCGACGTCCTGTCGGTCATCGACGGCGTGCTCGACGCCGAGGAAGACGCCATCGACACGTACCGCGACCTCATCAACGCCGCCGAGGACGCCGACGACCCGGTCACAGAGGACCTCGCGGTGACGATTCTCGCTGACGAGGAAGCCCACCGCACGGAGTTCCGGGGCTACCGCAAGGAGTACCGCTCGGACTAGCGGCTTTCGCGCTCCTTTTGCCGCCGCCGACGCGTAGCTACGGCCATGAACGTCGCTTTCGTTGTCGCCGCGACGCTGACCGGTATCGCCGTCGGCGTGGTGTTCGCATCCCTCCGCATCCCGATTCCCGCGCCGCCGTCGCTTGCGGGCGTCATGGGCATCGTCGGTATCTGGCTGGGCTACCGGCTTGTGAAGCACTTCGGGTTCGGTTTCGACCTGCTGGACGCGCTCGGCGTGTAGGACTATGGGCTCGTCGCGTTCTCGCGACTAAAGGGTCGCAGAAACGGAGTGGCCGTCAGTACGACCGGATTTTCGGCTCGTAGGTCTGCTCGTCGCCTTCGAGGATGACCGGCCGGTACCAGAGTTCGGGCTCGCCGTCGTTCCACGAGACGAGCGTGTGCTTGAGGTACTCGTCGTCCTTGCGCTCCTGGTGCTCTTTGCGCCAGTGTGCGCCGCGGAACTCGTCGCGGGCGAGCGCGCCCATCGTGATGGCTTCCGCGACGTCCAGCAGGTTCCGCGTCTCGATGGTGTGCTGGAGGTCAGTGTTGAACGTCCGGGACTTGTCCGCGACGTAGACGTCCTGGTAGCGCTCACGGGCGTCCTGGATGTCTCGGAGCGCCTGCTCGAGGTTCTCTTCCTCCCGGAACACGTTGACGTTCTCCGTCATCGATTCCTGGAGGTCCGCGCGCACGTCGGCGTGGTTGACGCCGTCCTCGCGTTCGAGCAGCGTCTCGATGCGCTCGCGCTCCTCTTCGGCGGTCGCTTCGACGACCGCTTCGGGGTCGCTGTCGGGGTTCTCGACGGCGCCGCCGTCCGCGGCGGCTTCCGTCGCACCGGGCTCGCCGACGGGGACACCGAGGTCCTCGCGCTCGGCGTCCGGGTCGGGGCCGGTCTGAATCTTCGGCTCGGGCATGTCCGCGCCCGCTGCGTGGCTGCCGGCGCGTGCGCCGAACACGAGCAGTTCCGGCAGCGCGTTCCCACCGAGGCGGTTGCCGCCGTGGAGGCTCACACACGCACACTCGCCGGCCGCGTAGAGGCCGTCGATGCACGTCTCGCCGTGCTCGTTGACCTCGATGCCGCCCATCGCGTAGTGCTGACCGGGCTTGACCGGCATCGGCTCTTCGAGGCCGTCGACTCCCTCGAAGTCGCGCGCGAGGTGGAGGATGTTCTCCAGGCGGTCGGTGATGCGCTCCTCGCCGAGGTGGCGCATGTCGAGGTAGACGTACTCGTCGTCGATGCCGCGCCCTTCCTGCACTTCCGTGAGTTCGGCGCGCGCGACGACGTCGCGGGAGGCGAGTTCGCCGTCGTTGGTCGCGTACCCGTACTCGAACATGAAGCGCTCGCCCTCGGAGTTGTAGAGGATGCCACCCTCCCCACGGACACCCTCGCTGATGAGCACACCAGTCGAGGGGAGCGTCGTCGGGTGGAACTGAATCATCTCCATGTCCTCCATCGGGACGCCGGCGCGGTACGCGATGGCGACGCCGTCACCGGTGTTGGCGACGGCATTGGTCGTGTGGTCGTACGCCTGGCCGAGGCCGCCGGTCGCCAGAATCACGCCGTCGCGAGCGCGGAAGCCCGCGATTTCGCCGGACTGGACGTCCCAGGCGACGACGCCGTGACAGTCGCGCTCGTTGGGGTCGTCCTCGTCGGTGACCGCGACCTGGCTGACGTACCACTCGTCGTAGACTTCGATGCCTCGTTTGACAACCTGCTCGTACAGCGTGTGGAGCATGTGGTGGCCGGTCTCGGCGCCCGCGTACGTCGTCCGCGGGAATGAGAGGCCGCCGAACGGCCGCTGGCTGACCGTGCCGTCCTCCTCGCGGGAGAACGGCATCCCCCAGTGTTCGAGCTGGATGACTTCCTCGGGTGCGTCCTGCGCGAACGTGTCGACTGCGGGGGCGTCGCCGAGATAGTCGGACCCCTTCATCGTGTCGTACGCGTGGTCCTGCCACGAGTCGCCCTCTTGCAGGGCGGCGTTGATGCCACCCTCGGCGGCGCCCGTGTGCGAGCGCACCGGGTGGAGCTTCGTGACGATTGCTACGTCTGCGCCTTCCTCGTGGGCGGCGATTGCGGCGCGGAGCCCCGCGCCACCGCCGCCGACTACGATTACGTCGTGCTCGTACATGTTACCAGAATTTGAGGTTCTGCTTGACGGCTTCGCGCTTCAGTTCTTGGATGTGCTCGGTGAGCGGGATGTCCTTCGGACAGACGTTCGTACAGGAGAACTGGGTCTGACACCGCCAGACGCCGTGTTCGGCCTCGATGATTTCGAGGCGTTCCTGGCGCTTGTTCTCGCCCTCGCGCTCGTCCATGTAGAAGCGGTAGGCCTTGTTGATGGCCGCCGGGCCGAGATACTTGTTGTCGCCCGCGGCGATGTTACACGAGGACATACACGCGCCACACCAGATACACCGCGTGGAGAGCTTGACCTTCTCGCGGTTCTCGCGGTCCTGGCGCTGCTCTTCGAGTTCATCGTCGGGCGTCTCGTCCGGGTCGAAGAACGGGTCGACGGACTCCATCTGGTCGTAGAAGTGGTCCATCTCCACGACCAGGTCCTTGACAACGTCCTGGTGGGGGAGCGGCTCGACGCGCACCGGGCCGTCGAGGTCCGCAATTTGAGTCTGGCAGCCGAGGCGCTGGCTGCCGTTGACGAAGAACGCGTCAGACCCACAGACGGCCTGCCGGCAGGAGTGCCGGAAGGTGAGGCTGGAGTCGTACTCGTCGCGCGCGTAGATGAGCGCGTCGAGGACGGTCATCCCCTTCTCGAAGGGTACCGTGAACGAGTCGAAGCGCGGCTCCTCCTTGCCCTCGATTTCGGGGTCGTAGCGGAACACCTTGAGTTCCACTGTCTCCCCCTGAATCTCGTTGGCGGCGGCTGCTTCGTCGGCCTCGCGTTGCTCCTTGCGCGCCTGTTTCTCGGCCATCCGCCGTTCCTGTGGCGACGTGGACGAGGGCTGTTCGGTCTCCGAGTCGGTGTCGGGTGTCTGCGTACTCATGTTAGAATCCCGCGAGCGTGTTTGCGACACGAATCCCTTGCACGACGAGCAACAGCGCGGCAGCGCCCAGGACGATCTGGACGACGCGCTTCTGGATGCCGTCGATGCCCTGGTTGACGAGCGCGTTGTAGACGCCGTTGACGCCGTGGAACGTCGCGGTCACGAGGAACAACACCATCGTGACGAAGTAACCGACGTTCTGCATGCGCGCTTGGCTGCCCGCGAACTCGATTTCGTAGGCGTGGGTGACGAAGTGCAACTGGAAGAAGTGGAACGCCAGCACGATCACGAGGAACGCTGCCGTGATGCGCTGGAGCAGCCACGCCGTCGAACCCGAACTGAACGAGGAGTATCGTTGTGCCATCTTAGAATGCCCCCGAGACGAACGTCGGCACGCTCGCGACGACGATGACGCCGGTCAATACGAGCGACGCGTAGAAGCTCTTGTCTTGCGATTCCAGGCCGACGCCGAGGTCGACGAACAGCAGACGGATGCCGTTCAGGATGTGGAAGACGGCGACCGCCAGCAGGCCGACCTCCAGCAACCGAACAAGCGCGAGGCTCTCAAGCCCCTGAATCGTGCTGTTGAACGTCTCGGCGCCCTGCATCGACGTGCTCAGGACGGCGATGTGGGTGAATAGGTAGCCGATGAGCACCCACCCCGTAAACTTGTGAAATACCCAGGCCCACATCCCGGCCGTGAACTCCCGCCACCGGCCGAAGTCCTCGATGAGGCCTCGGTCGTACGACTGACTCATACCATTCGGAGCGTGTGGTCCCTCCGCACATAGAAGTTACTACACGGGCGTGTCGCGCGAGCCGCGACGCGGCGGGCGCGTGACACCCGCGCTCGCGGCGAAAAAGCGACGACGGGGACGCCTGCGACCGTCAGAATTCGACGATGGTACCGCCAGCACCGACCGCGATGGCGGTGTCACCGCGGAGGACTGCTTTCAGATTCTCGCCGGTCGGCGTGCTGCTCGCCACCCACTCGCTGCCGTCGTAGGCGTAGAACTTCCCGCCGCCACCGACTGCAGCGCCGCTGTCGTCCGTGACTTCGACGTCACGGAGCGTGGCGTCGCCGGTGTCCGAGCGCACCCACTCGCTGCCGTTCCAGTGGGAGACGGTGCCGCCGCCGCCGGACACCCAGACGTTGTCGAAGCCGTCCGAGTCGACGGCGTAGAAGTTGTGGTTGGCGTCCTCAACGCCGAGGCGGTCCCATGTGCCGCCGTCGCGCGTGTAGAACACGCTCGTGTTCCCGTCGACGATGTGGCCGCTGCGGTCGGCGAAGAAGTCCACGGCGTGGATTGCGGCACCCGAGCCGGGCGTCGTGTAGTCCCACGACCCGGTCTCGCCGTTCTCGTAGGAGTAGTACATCTTCCCGGAGTCGCCGGCAACGTAGACGTTCGCCTCACCGGCCTCGCCGGTGACGGAGACGTCGTTGAAGTTGTTCGTGACGTCCATCGGCGCGGAGTGGTCGTTCAGGACGCCGGCTTCGACGTCGTACTCGCCGATGGCTCCGGAAGCGCCCACGAACCACAGGCGCTTGCCGTCGTCGGTGACGTCCGCGCCGTAGATGTCGTTGCCGTTGCCCGTCGGGCCGCCGTCGAGCAGTTTCAGCCAGCCCGTCAGGCTGCGTTCGAGCACCACGCCCCCGCTGCCGACCGCGAACGCGCCCGCGGTCGTGGATTCGACGTCGTAGAGCGTGCTCGCAGTGGGCGATTCGACGACTTCGAGCACGGGGTCGTCGGTGTCGGCTGCGCTCGCCGCGCCGGTGAAGAGGCCGGCTGCGGCGGTCGCGCCGACCGCCTTCACGATGCTGCGTCTGGTGTGAGTCGAGTGGTCGGACATCGCGTTCAGTACGTCACCCCGCGGATAGTAAAAACCCTACACAGTTAACGCGGGTTTAGCACCCTTTAGACGTTTTATCGAGCACCCAACGCGTTTATTTCTATAAATAGTTAGGTGATTTTACACACGTCGTTCGCCGGTCGAACACCTTCGGCACGACTCCCAGGCGCTACGGCGGCGACGTGCGCGACGACCTCGCGCGCTCGTACGCCCGCTGTGTCCCCGCGTCGAGTTCCACGAGGTGGACCAGTGGATTCCCGGGGTACACGACGGGGTTCTCTAATTTCCCGACGAGCAACCCCGTGAACGGCGCGTCGACGTCCACGACGTCCGTCTTGAACGGGTTCGAGATGCTGCAGATGGCGTCGCCCTCGCGAACGAGGTCGCCGCGCTCGTAGTGCATGTCGACGAGGCCGCCGTCGTCCGCGCGAATCCACGTCTTCTGGTCGCTGGTGACGACGGTCCACCACGCCGGCAAGTCGACGGCCTCCGTCGGATAGACGCCGTACCCCGCGAGCACACTCTGAACGCCGTCGAGCGCGCGGTCGATGAGCCCGCGCTGGAACCGATGAGCTTCACCCATTTCCACAGTGATGGTCGGGACGTCGGCGTCGGTCGCCTCGTGGCGGAGCGTCCCCGACGACCCTTCGCTATCGATGACGACGTTCGAGCCGAACGACCGCGCGAGCCGCACCACGTCGTCGTCGGTCATGTCCGCGCGGACGTGGAGCATGTTCGTCCGGCCGCGGGTCGACGTGTGGAAGTCCAGCCCGAAGTCGCAGGGCTCGACGAAGTTCCGGAAAATCTGGTCGGCCATCCGCTTGGCGCTCGTCGAACTATCGTTGCCGGGGAACGAGCGGTTGAGGTCGCGGTCGTAGACGGGGAGGTAGCGTTGCTGGGTGACGAACCCCGGGACGTTCAATACGGGCAGACAGACCAGCGTCCCGTGGAGGTTGGCGTGGGACCACTCGTGGGAGACCTCCCGAACCACTTCGATGCCGTTGAGCTCGTCACCGTGAGAGGCTGCCGAGAGGAAGACGGTTGGACCGGGCTGCTCGCCGTTCACGATGGAGACGGGGATGCGGACAGGGTCGCCGAGGTATGTCTCGCTGATGGTGTACCGGATGTCCGCGCGCTCCCCCGGGTCCACCCGGCCGCCGTCGTACGTGAACGCCCCGTCAGTCATGGCTCGGTGTTCACGGCCGACGCATAAAACATGGCCGTCCGCGTCGGCACCGTTTAGTCGCTGCCCCGCGACTGTCTACAGGATGGACAACTCCGTTTCTGTCGGCGTGCTCAGCCTCCACAACAGCAAGGAGACGAAGGCGATACTGAACGCGGTGGAAGCGCTCGGCCACTCGGGCGTGTGGCTGCGCGAGGACAACCTCTGCGTGGACATCGCGGACAACGACTCGACGCTTGACCCGAACGTCGACGTCATCGCGAACCGACTCCTCCTCTCGAAGACCGAACAGCCCGCCGAACTTCTGGGGCTCGCGCTGTCGCTGAGCCAGTTACGGCCGATGCTGAACCGCCCGCGGAACGTGCTCACGGCGTTCCACAAATTCGCAACCGCGACCACGCTCGCGGACGGTGACGTCCGGCTGCCAGACGCCACGCTCGCGCTCGACGCCGACCGGCTGAACGACGAGAAAGCCAAGTACGGCGACGAGGTCGTCTACAAGACCGCCATCGGCACGCACGGTGGCGGCACGTGGAAAATCGGCGCGAACGAACGCGTCAACCCTCGCGTCGGCGACCGGTACGCGTTCCTCCAGGAACTCGTCGAGCGCGACAGCGACCGCCACCGCGACCTTCGCGTGTACGTCGTGGACGGCGACATCGTCGCGACGATGCGGCGGTACGCACCGGACAACGACTGGCGGACGAACGTCGCGCTCGGCGGCTCCGTCGAGGGCGTCGACGACGTGCCCCAGGAGGCCGCCGAGATGGCCCTGACGGTCGCCGACACCGTCGGTCTCGACTACGCGGGCGTCGACCTCGTCGAAGGGGAGGACGGCTGGTACCTCCTCGAAGTCAACCCCACAGCCGGGTTCAAGGGGCTGTTCGAGGCAACTGGCATCAGCCCTGCGCCGTACGTCGCCAAGCTCGCCATCGAGACGGCGGGCGGCGAAGTCGACGACGGCGAAGTCGCCGAACTCGCCGAGACGCTGGACGACTCGATGCCCGAGGCAGTAGCGACCGAGCCCCAGCCTGCCGCCGAGGAGAGCGCAACCATCGGCTACACGGAGGACGTGCTGGTCTCCGGGACGAGCGGCACCGAGCGCGTCGTCGCGAAGTCCGACACAGGCGCTGCGCGCACGAGCATCGACACCCGCCTCGCCGCCCAAATCGGTGCGGGCCCCATCAAGTCGATGACGAAGGTCCGCTCCGGGAGTATGAAGTCCGGGAAGGCACGCCCGGTCGTCGACATCGTCGTCGGCGTCGGCGGCGACCGCCACACCGTCGCCGCGTCCTTGGAGGACCGCGGTCACATGGACTACCCGCTGTTGCTCGGTCGAGACATCCTCCAGGAGTACCAGGTCGACGTCAAGCGTCGCACCGACGCGGTCGAAGGCGAGGAGTAACCGAAATAACTCACACCAATCGCCTGCGAAAACCGGTTTTGGACACGCGTCAGACTCTTGCGTGCGGCAGCCATCCCGGTGCACGATGGCATTCTCGGAGCGTATCGCGTCGTGGACGACCACCGTCGAGTTCCCCGGCGATGTCACCGGTGCGATAGGGGATTCGGTTACGGTCGTCCCCGTCGTGGTCGCGCTCGCCGCGCTCTCGGAGGTAGCGTTGGCTCCCGTACTCGTCTGGTTCGGCGTCGCGCAGGTCGTGTGGGGGGCGCGCTACGGCGTGCCGGTATCCGTCGAGCCGATGAAGGCGCTGGCAGCGCTCGCGATCGCAGGCTCGTTGTCGGCGAGTGGACTCGCGGCCGCCGGCTTGCTCGCGGGCGGCACGTTACTCGTCGCGGGCGCGACCGGCGCACTCGGTCGCATCAGTCGCTTCGTCGGCCAGCCGGTCGTCCGCGGCGTCCAACTCGCGGTCGCACTTGTGCTCTTCGAGACCGCACTCGACCTCGCTACGACCGACCTCATACTCGCCGGTGTCGCGATTGCGGTCGCCGCGCTCGTCGCCGTCGTCTCGGTGCGCACGAGCGCTATCGCTGTCGTCGCCGTCGGCGCTGCGCTCGCCCTCGCCGAAACCGGCGGCATCTCCCCCGCAATACCCGCATTCGCATTCGCACTCCCGTCGCCCGACGTCTTCCTTGACGCCGGGACCACACAGGCTGCAGTCGGCCAACTCGCGATGTCCATCGGGAACGCCGCCGTCGCCACCGCACTCCTTCTCAACGAGTACTTCGATTCAGACGCGACCGCTGACGACCTCGCGACGAGCATGGGCGCGATGAACCTGTTCGCTGTGCCGCTGGGTGCGATTCCGATGTGCCACGGGAGCGGCGGCGTCGCTGGCAAATACGCGTTCGGCGCACGCACCGCAGCCGCGAACGTCGTGCTCGGCGTTCTCTACCTGCTCGCGGCCGTCCTCGCGGTCGGCGTCGTCGCGGCGTTCCCGGTCGCGATGCTCGGTGTCGTCCTCGCTGCCGTCGCCGCGCAACTCGCGCACACCAGCCTCGACACCAACCAGTACGCGCTCACGCTCGGCGTCGGCGTCGTTGGCCTGCTCGCGGGCGTCGGCGTCGCGTTCGTCGCGGGCCTGCTCGCCGACCACGCGTCTCGCCGATTCGCGTGACTACCCTTCGTAGGCGCGCCAGACGTACAGCGACGCGTACGACCGAAAGGGCTGCCAGCGCGCCGCGATGTCGCGCATCTCCGCGCGCGTCGTCTCCTCGCCGTACAGCGACTGCATTCCCTTCCGGATGCCGAGGTCGCCGACCGGGAAGACGTCCTCACGGCCGAGTCCAAACATTAGAAACATCTCCGCAGTCCAGTCGCCAACGCCCGTGATCGACGTCAGTTCCGCGCGCACCTCGTCGTCGCCGAGGTCCGCGAAGGACGCGCGGTCCCAGTCGTGTTCTAGGAACGCGTCGGCGACGTTCCGCACGTAGTCGGTCTTCTGACTGGAGAGCCCCGCGTCCCGAAGCACCTCGGGGTCCGCGCCGGCGACGCCTTCGGGCGTGACGTCCACGGCGTCGAAGAGCCGCTCGCGGATGGCGGCCGCGGCGTCCATCGACACCTGCTGGCGGACGATGGAGACGATGAGGCGCTCGAACGGGTCGTCTGCGGGGTCGAGCCCGAGTTCGCCGTGCTCGTCGACGAGCGGCCCCAGGTCCGGATCGTCACGGAGTGTGTCGTGTGGGTCGGTCATATTGGGAGGAAGTCGCTGCGGGAATCTACGCGTTTCGCTGTCCGAGCAGGAACCCCGCCAGTGATCCGAGGCCGCTGTACACTGCGGGCGAAATGCCGTTCACGAGATAGGGGCCGACAAGTCGAATCCCAAGCGCCTCTCCGAACGGCGCGCCGACGCTCACAGCCGTCAGCACCGGGTAACTGACGACGACGGCGACACCGGCACCAGCACCGACGAGCGCAGCGAGACGGATTGGCGATTCGTGGACGTCCATCCGCCACGCGCCGTACAGCGGCAGGCCGGGAATCACGACCAGCGACACCAGCGTGGAGGCCAGCGACTGGAGGAGCAGCCGTGCAGTCGACGTTGTGAAGCCTCCGGTGAGTGATTCGAGAGCGAACAGTACGACCAGTGTGTGGACGAGCCCGGCGGCGAGACCGAGGGCGGCGGCGCGTTGCTGCGTGTTCACGACTGGTTGGTTTTCGGACCGCTGGCAAGTGCGTTGTGCCTCGGAGGGAATCGCGGCGTTCTCGAGACGCTCGTTTCCACGAGAGTAAACCTGTGAGGCGTTCACACCCGACAATAGGGAAAGCTTCAACGGGACTCCCAGAGGGTGTACTACCATGGACGTTGATGACATCGAGACCATCGCGGTGCTGGGCGCTGGGAACATGGGCCACGGCATCGCCGAGGTAGCGGCGCTGGCGGGCTTCGACGTGAACCTCCGCGACATCAAAGAGGAGTTCGTGCAGAACGGCTACGAGCAAATCGAGTGGTCGCTGGGGAAACTCGCAGAGAACGACCAAATCGGCGAGGCCGAAGCCGAAGCCGCCCTCGACCGCGTCACCCCCATCGTGGACCTGGAGAAGGCCGTCGAGGACGCGGACTTCGTCGTCGAGGCCGTCCCGGAGAAGATGGACATCAAGCAAAATGTCTACCGGGAGCTCGAACAGCACGCTCCGGAGCATGCGGTGTTCGCGACGAACACGTCCAGTCTCTCGATTACGGAGCTCTCGGAAGTCACTGAACGCCCCGAGCGGTTCTGCGGGATGCACTTCTTCAACCCGCCGGTGCGGATGCAACTCGTGGAAGTCATCGCCGGCGAGCACACCGACGAGGACGTACTCGACCTCACTGAGAACCTCGCCGAGGAGATGGGGAAGACACCGGTGCGCGTCCGCAAGGATTCGCCCGGATTCATCGTCAACCGCGTGCTCGTCCCGCTACTGAACGAGGCCGCGTGGCTCGTCCACGACGACGTCGCCACCATCGAGGAAATCGACTCCACGACGAAGTACGAGTTGGGCTTGCCAATGGGCGCGTTCGAGCTCGCCGACCAGGTCGGCATCGACGTCTCCTACGACGTCCTCGACTACATGCAGGGCGTGCTCGGCGAAGCCTACGAACCGTGCCCGCTACTCGTCGAGAAAGTCGAAGCCGAGAACCTCGGGAAGAAGACCGGACAGGGGTTCTACGACTACGAGAACGGCGGCGCGGAAGTCCCGACTGACGAAATCCGCGAAGACGTCGCGGACCGCCTGACCGCCGTGATGGCCAACGAGGTCGCGAAGCTCGTCGCCAACGACGTCGCGGACCCCGCGGAAATCGACGAAGCCGTCCAGCTCGGCGCGGGCTACCCCGACGGCCCCGCAAAGATGGCCGACGACGCCGGCATCGAACACCTCTACGAGACGCTCGAATCGGCCTACGAGGAGACTGGCGCGGCGCGCTACGAGCCCGCCGACGAACTCCAGCGGCTCGCAGAATCCGGTGAGGGGTTCTACGGCGCGGAAGCCGAGGAGGAAACTGCCTCCTACGAGAACCTCGTCGTCACCGTCGAAGACAACGTCGGGCACGTCGAACTCGACCGCCCACACCGCATGAACACCATCAGCGAGGACCTCCTCGACGAACTCGCGGACGCCGTCGACGAACTCGACGCCGACGACGAAGTGCGCGCCATCCTCCTCACGGGCGCCGGCGAGAAAGCGTTCTCCGCAGGCGCCGACGTCACGTCGATGGCAGGCAGCGCAGACCCTATTGACGCCGTGGAACTCTCCCGGAAGGGCCAGCAGACGTTCGGCAAACTCGAAGCCGCCGACGTCCCCGTCGTCGCGGGCATCGACGGCTACTGTCTCGGCGGCGGGATGGAACTGGCGACCTGCGCGGACCTCCGCGTCGCCAGCGAACGCAGCGAACTCGGCCAACCCGAGCACAACCTCGGCCTGCTGCCAGGCTGGGGCGGCACCCAGCGCCTCAAGCACATCGTCGGCGAGGGCCGCGCGAAAGAAATCATCTTCACCGCCGAACGCTACGACGCCACCGAACTCGAAGAATACGGCTTCATCAACGAAGTCGTCGCCAACGACAAACTCGACGACCGCGCGTGGGAACTCGCACGCGACCTCGCCGCCGGCCCGCCCATCGCCCAGAAGTACACGAAGCGCGCGATGCTCGCCGGCCGCGACTCCACGGACGCCGGTCTCGAATCCGAAGCGCAGGCGTTCGGCCAACTCATGAACACCCAAGACCTCATGGAAGGCATCGCAGCGTTCACGAGCGACCGCGAACCCGACTTCAAAGGCGAATAATCCAAGCGGCCTTTCAACAAGCACAACCAAAACCGGCGCATGGCCCGCCAGTATCGCGACGAATCCTGGCTACGCAGCCGCTACCACGACGACGGCTGCACACAAGCCGAAATTGCTGACGAATGCGACGTCACTCCGAGCTGCATCCGCAAGTGGATGCGGGAATACGATATTGAGACGCGTGACGTGAAAGGCGAAAACCACGGTCTCTACGGGGAAGAACGCGACGAGGAGACGAAGCGAAAGATTGCAACGTCGCTCCAAGGTCGGACGTTTGATGAGAGAACGCGCAAGAGGATGTCGGTCGCTCACGAAGGGAACAACGTTGATGAGGAAACACGTGAGAAGATTGCAGCGGCAATTCGTGGGACGAGCCGAAGTGAACGGACACGAAAACGTATGAGTGAAGCTACGGCTGGCAAAGCGAATCCAAACTGGCGGGGTGGCTACAGTCGGCGCTATGGTGAAGGATGGGCGGTTGTGCGGGACGCTGCTCAGGAGCGCGACGAAGTCTGCCAGCAGTGTGGTCACGACGGATCTGAGCATCGTCTCGAAGTGCACCATATTGTTCCAGTTCGAATCTTTCGTGCTATAGATGGTGTTGAGCTTGCTGACGCGCACGTTCTCGAAAATCTAGTGGTCCTTTGTAAGCCGTGTCATGGTAAAGCCGAACACGGCTCTGTCGAGTTCTCCATGCCACACAACGCCATCCCTGATGAAATTGGAGAGATTTATAAGTAAGCGGGCGTTCGATCCGAATGCGAACGCTCGGTTGGTGTAGTCCGGCCAATCATGCGGGCCTTTCGAGCCCACGACCAGGGTTCAAATCCCTGACCGAGCACTACTCTACTACTCACACCGAGTAGCGACGCGCGTGTCGCTGCTCGTGTGGTTCTGTCGTGTACGTCGAAGGCAGGTTTCGAACCTATTCTTCACTCCCGAGTAGCGCGACGGCGATGTCTCCGGTTTGGTCGGCTGCGGCGACGAGCACGTGAATTGCGGTGAGTGCGAGTAGGACGCCGAGTGGGAATGCGAGCAGTCGCTCTGCGGCGGTGTCGATGGTCCAGATGTCGAGGATGGTGGCGGTGCCGCCGAGCGGGGCGAGGAGGAGGACGAGTGCGCCGACGCCGGTGAGGAGGACGAATAGCCACGTGAGGAACCCGACCAGTGACTTCACGACGAGGAAGGCGACGCTGCGCCACGTGGTGTTTGAGCGGACGAGCGCGCTGACGGCTGCGAGCACGCCGTCCTCGGAGAGTGACGGTAAGTTATCGCGGGGTGCGATGTCGGTGTCGAGGAGTGCGTTTGCGAGCTGGCGTTCGCCCTCTGCGAGGAGGCGTGCGAGCACTAGTGTCGCCAGTAGGATGGGGATGCCGACGACGAATACGGCGAGTGCGACGCCGAACACGAATCCGAATGCGAGGACGATGTAGTAGAGGAAGCCGAGTGGAATTGCGGCGAGCAGGTAGAGAATCCGTCGGTAGGTTTGTCGGTCGCCGAGCACGCCGACGAACGACCGGAGGTGGTCGGTGGGCGCGCGGGTCGTGCTCATTAGGAGGGGGTTCTGGCCGGGGACACAAAAATGCCGGCCGCGTTCTCGCTGCCAGTCGAACGGCTGGACGACCGTGACTGCTATCACGCTCTCGCGCGAACCCGGGGGTATGAGCTACGAGGCGGTGTTCTTCGACCTCGACGACACACTCTACACGTATCCGGAGTGCAACGAGGCGGGGAAGGCGGCGGCGTTCCGAGAAGCCCACGAGTTGGGGTACGACGTCTCGCGGGCGGCGTTCGACGACCTGTACATGGAGGGTCGCCGCGAGGTGAAACGCGAACTTGCGGGGACGGCGTCGGCTCACGAGCGGTTCCTCTACTTCAAGCGCGCGCTGGAAATCTACACGGGCACCCACCACTCGCGGGACGCGCTCGCGCTTGGGGAGGCGTACTGGGAGACGTACGTCGAGGAGATGGAACTGTTTGATGGTGTGCGGGAGACGCTCGCTGCGCTCCGGAAGTCCGACGTGGATGTTGCGATCGTGAGTAATCTTACGACGCGCATTCAGATGGAGAAAATCGACGCGCTTGGCATCGAAGAGTACGTTGATCTGGTGTTGACGTCCGAGGAGACGGGTCGCGAGAAGCCTGCCAGCGACATGTTCACGCTGCCGCTCGCGCAACTCGATCTGCGGCCGAGCGAGGTTGTGATGGTCGGTAACGATGTCGAGTCGGACATCGAGGGCGGGAATGCGGTGGGTTTGACGACGGTGTTGTTCAACGGTGAGACGGACGGTGAGGCCGGCCATCGTGAGCCCGACCACCAGATTGATGCGTTCAGCGAGGTCTTAGAGGTGGTACTGTAATGCTCGCTCGTGAACGCGTCGCGGTTGTCGACCACGCACCGACGCTGGCAGAACTGACTCCTGGGCGCACGGGGAACCTGAGTGTGCGCCGTGGCGACCGGTTCGCCGCGACGCCGACGGGCGTCCCCTACGACGGGTTCGACCCTGCGGACGTTCCGGTGGTGTCCCTGGACGGCGAGGTCGTCGCTGGGGAGATGAAACCGACTAGCGAGGTGCCGATGCACACCGGCATTTACCGGCGGCTGGACGCGGGTGCTATCGTCCACACGCACTCGACGTGGGCGACGACGCTCGCGGTGCTCGGCGAGGAACTCCCCCCGATTCACTACATGATTACGGCGGTCGGCCGGAAGGTGCCGGTCGCGGACTACGCACCGTACGGCACCGACGACCTGGCGGAGTTGGTCGTCGAGGAGATGGAGGCAGCGGATTCGCAGGCGTGCATCTTGGCCCACCACGGGCTCGTCGTCACCGGTGAGGACCTGGCGTCGGCGGTCGAGAACACGTTCGTCGTGGAGAACCTCTGTCGGGTGTACTTGCAGGCGCGCCAGCACGGGACGCCCGCGGAACTCAGCGACGAGCAGTTGGGGACCGTCGAGGAGAAGTTCCAGTCCTACGGCCAGTAACGGTCAACGCCAGTCGGTAGAAGCGGTCGGTCGCGGCGGGGTGGAGGGCCCCCGCGATTCGCGTCTCGTACGCCACCGCTACGCGTTGTTCATCCGGGTCTTGGTGGTGGTGCCGCAGGCCTTGCACTCCGAGACCCGGTAGGGCTCGCGCGAGAACTCCGCGTTCTGCTCGTCGTTGCTCTCCGTGAGGATGTCGATAGACACCTCGTGGGGTTGCTCTCGCCCGCACTCCGAGCACTGTTCGACGATGCCGTCGGATTGGATGTTCTTGCTTGCCATCGGACCAGACCTCACCTAAACAATACTACTGTACTCCCTTTGGATGTATGCCTAAGTGATTAGGCTGCCATCGACGTGCGTCGTGCGAACGTACCACATTCGAACTGCGTGAACCCCTGCCGAATGCTTACCCCGGCGGAGTCGCTACCCTCAAGAAATGCATGCGTTCCCGCCGCTCCCGACCGTCGCGGACGCTCCGCCCTCTCTGTTCGACGGCCACCTCTGGATTCAGGAGTGGGTGTGTGGTGGCCCGCTCCGCGTGCAACTCCGCGAGTCCGGCCTCCTCCGCTTCGGCGACGCCGACCGCGTCTTCGACCACGACGACGTGCCACCGGGCTACCGCCACGCCGTCCGGCACGTCCGCGAGCACTTCGACCGGGACGCACTCCGCGCCGCGCTCGACGACGTCGAATCAGCCGTCTTCTACGGTACCGCCACCCGCCAGCAGCCCCTCGACTACGACTGGGCGACGCTCCCCGGGTTCCTCGGCTTCGACGTCTACCACGCCGGCGACGACCGATTCCTTCCTCCAGACGCAGTAGAGGCGCTCTACGACCGCCTCGGTCTGACGCCACTGCCGGCCGTCGCGAAGGAGGTTCGGGGTGCAGACTTCGACCCGGACGACTACTCGGTTCCCGAGTCATCGTGGCGCGACGGCTCCGCAGCAGGCGTCCTCGTCCGGAACAAGACCGGCGACCGCGCAGTCCACTACGCCGACTCGCTGGAGCGGCCCGAACCAGTCGCGTTCGACGCCGACCCCGCGGACCTCGCCGAGCGATTCGTCACCGACGCTCGCGTCGAGCGTGCCCGCGAGGCCACGGCCGGCGACCCGACGGCCGACGTCGACGAGGTCGTGGACCGCGTGCTGGACCTCCTCGCACGCGAGGAGTACGCTCGCCTCTACGGCGACGACGCGCCTATCGACGTCGCTGCGTTCGAGTCAGCCGCGGCGGACCGCGCCCGGCGGCTGCTGGACGCCGCGTAACTCGGATTGCGGACGTGTGGTGTGGAATCCGTGCCCTGAAGCCACGCCGGCCCCTACGCCGGTGTAATGACGCGGCGCTTCCGCTGGACCCGCCCGGCTCCGGGCGGCTCCGTCACTGTCACGCGAGTCGCCGGCGACCACGAGCTCGCCGACGGCGACCCCCAGCGTCGCTACACGCTCTCCGTCCCGGCAGCAGCCGATGCTACTGTCTCCATGACGACGGGCTGCGAAACCACGTGGGAAGACGAAACCCTGTGGGTAACCGTCCACGACGGTGCCGGCCTCGCGCGCGTCCGACTCCGAACTAGTGGGGCTCACACAGCCTTCCGCTTCCCTGGCCCGACGTTCGACGACCAACTCACGGCCGCTATCGACGGCAACGAAGCGGCCGCACACGAGTTGCTCGCGGCCGCTCACTCCCCGATCGCGCTCGTGCTCGCCTCCGGACCGTTCCTCGACGTCGAAGGGTTCACCGCCCTCGTGGACGCACTCGCCACCGCGAGCGAGGGTGCATCCGACGACCTCCACGCGACCCGCTACGATCTCGTGCGAATCGCAGCGACGACCGCCACGGGCCCACCGGTTGCTACTGCCGACGAGTTCGAGGCGCTAGTCAACGGACTGGACGCCGTCGACGCCATCGGCGACGTGACCGTGTTGGACGCGCTCGCGGACGCGACCGCAGTCGCCCACGACACCGCCGGCGAGACGCGGCGCTTCCTCTCGGACCTCGGCTACGAGTTGCCGCTGCTCGCCGAGCGCGACGACGGCCGCTTCCTCGCACACTACCTCGCGCAGGTCGCTCGCACCGCCGGCGTCCGCGACGCGAAACAGGCCGCCGCGCGCCGTGCTGCCAACACCGACCACACCGACTTCGAGGACGCGAAGGCCGCTGCCGAGCGCGCGGACTACTGGGACCGCGGCGCGGCGTGGCGTGACGCCGTCCTCCCGGCGGCCGGCGAATCGTTCCCGACGTTCGCGTACGTACTCGCGAACGCACTCTACTGGACGGGTGAGGTCGGTCGCTCGGACTCGCGTGCGGACGAACTCCTCCACGAGGGCGCCGCTGCGGCAGCCCGTACCATCGATTTGGAGTGGGTTGCGGGACACGCCGATTACGAGCGCGCCCGCGCGGCAGCCCACCGCCACCGCAGCAAGCGCAATCACGCACTCGCGCTCGCGCACTTCGAGACCGCACGCGAGGTCGCCGAATCGCAATCGTTCCTCGATCCGTGGGAGCCGACGTACAGCCACGCTGTCGTGCAGTCGAACATGCTGTCTACGACTGGGAACCACGAGCGCGCCGTTGCCGTCCTCGACGACGCGCTCGCGGACCTCCGCGAGCAGGGCGTGCCCGACGACCGGTTCGCGGAGATGCGCGACCACCTCGCCGGCCAGCGCCACGAGCGCCGCGCCATCGTCGCTGACGACAACAGCGACCGCCTCGCCCACCTCGAAGCCGCGCTCGACCACTACGAGTCAGTCGAGTTCGAGCGCTCCGTCACTCGCATACAAGCAAAACTCGACGACGCCGAGGCTGCCGACGACGAAACTGGCGACGAAAGTCGCGAGGAGAGCGTTCGCCCGCAGCCCGTGCTCCGGCCGGACCCGGAGGCTGGGCCGAGCCTCGAGGACATCCCGGACCTCCACGACTCACTTACGGAGACGGACCCGGGTGCCGTCGGGAGCGCGGACCCCGGTGTTCTCCCGGACGAACGCGGCGATGGGCTTCCCGACGACCCAGGCGTGCCGGGTCGGGACAGCGAGCCCCACTACCGCTGATTCTGGGTTAGCCGTGCTCCAAGACGGGCGTCTCCGCGCCACCCTGGGCGTGGTCGACGCGGACGCGTTCGACCGCGTCGACGCCGAAGCCGTCGGCTAAGGCGCCTCGGGCCGCGGCTTCGCTATCCTCGTCCGCGGGCGTCTCCACGGTGACGGTGACGGTCGCGTCGATTTGGAGGTCGTTCAGTCGCGGCCGGAGGTCGGTGACGTCGACCGCTTCCACGCTGTCGACGATGTCGACACCCTCGACGACGCTCGCTGCGCCGCACTCCAGGTCGCCGGCGGTGTCGCGCGGTACGTGCATGGTGAGGTCCGCGACGAGGCGGACCTGCTGGCTGGCAGTTGCCATAAGCTCCCGCCGAGAGTCGAACTCGGTGCCGGCGAGGCCGGCGTCCACGGGCTGTCGGGAGCGACAGCCCGCGCTCACCACTCGACCCACGGAGAAGACACAGTCGTGCCGTAGTTGTAGACGGCAGCCGCGTCCTCCCCGGGGGTTCGGTGCCGCTTCACGCGGCGAGGGTGGACGCGGACTGCGCGTTCGGGCGGTAGCCGGCGACCACGAACCCCACGGAGACTCCAGACGACCCGCTAATCGAGCGGGCGTCCGGTGCGTGGAGTGTGGTGGTCATCGGTGTGTCACCCGGTGTGGGCTCGGTCGCTCCGAGCCGCTGTCGATTGGTCAATTTTGCCCCTGTACAATAAGTTTTGTCGAGGTATGCGTCCCCTTACCAAACCATTGTCCGGCTCGCAGGCGAACAATTTCGGGGGACGGCTTTCGACGTGGAACCGCGAACGGTGTCGTGATGACCGACTACGACGACCTTCCACTGGTTTACTCGTGTTCGGGCTGTTCGAGCGCTGCCCAGATGGCCAACGACCTCGCAGTGAGGCTCGACCGCGAGCGCGTCGCGGAAATGTCCTGTATTGCCGGCGTTGGCGGCGACGTTCCACCGCTCGTGAACACCGCGACGTCGGGCCGGCCGATGCTCGTCGTCGACGGCTGCCCGTTGGAGTGTGCGCGCAAGAGCCTCGAACAGCACGACGTCACCCCGGACCGCCACGTCAATCTCGCCAAGCGCGGCGTGCCCAAGGAGTACCACACGGACTACGACGACGAGCAGGCCGAGGAACTTTACAACGACCTCGTGCAGGAAGTCGAACAGCTCACCCCGGCGCCGTAGACGACTGCTTGTTCTCGTCGCCGTCGAGCACACGGTTCGGTGCGAGCGCACTCCCACTATCATTCCGTGGTCGCGTCCACCACAAGACCCTTGCCGGTGTTGGCTGAAATTGTCAGCCATGCGCCGGGAACGCGTCTTGGCCGTTGGAATCGCGGTACTACTCGTCGCCTCCGCAGTGACGATGGTCGCGGTCCCCGGCGTGTTCGCTGACCGCGAACCCGATGACGTCCGTCCCGGCCGCGCCAACATTCAGGAAGTGACGTTAGCCACCAACGACGTCTCCGGCGGAACAGTCACACTGGGCGTGACGTCGTACCTCCGACACTACGGTGGAACGTCCGAGAACGTCAGCATCCTCGTGCGCGCTGTCGACCTCGACTCCGGTCTCGTCGAGACGACTCGGAGGGTCGACGTCGACACAATCACCGGCGACAGGGAGGTCCCCGTCGAGGCCAACATCTCGGTCGCCCGCGAGGGCGGCTACCGCATCGAGACCGTGCTGTACAGCGACGACCAGCGGGTCGGCACGGTCTCGAAGACCGTTCGCGGCGTCGGCACCGTACAAGCGGGCGGCCGGGCGGCGTTCCACGACTTCGCCGCAGGGCTCCCATCGATTCAGTACTCCGTCACCGACGCTGGCCCCAATCGGACGGCACTGGACGTCTCGACGTACCTCACGAACAGCGGTGCAGCCCCGTCTGGCCCCGTTACAGTCGAGCTAATCGTGCGACAGGCCGATTCGAACATCGTCGCAGCGCGCACGACCATCTCCGTCTCGGAGGTCGCGCCCGGCGAAACCGTCGCCCCGAGCACGACAGTCACCGTGCCCGCCGGCTACAACTACTACCTCGACGCGGTCCTCCGCAAGAACGGCGTTATCGTGGACGCGGCGCGTAGCGCGGCGAACCTCGACCCGCAGGAACGCATCGAGGCCAACACGACCGTCCGCGACGTCGGCCTCCAGGTCGAGGACTTCGAACAGACGGACGGCCAAGACCAGCCACAGCCGACGCCTGACAGTGAGGGGAGTACCGGTGGTGGCGTCCCCGGGTTCGGGCCCGCGCTCGCGGTTGTCGCGCTCGCAATCGGCGCAGCCATCACTTGGAGGACACGCTCATGACTGACCAATCTGACTCCGCACCGACCGACGAACCGGCCATCGACGGACGCAACGTCCGCGACCTCCTGCTCCGCGGGACACTGCTCGTGTTGGGCGTGCTCGCAGTCGTCGCGCTCTTCCAGTTCTACACGAGCGCGAACGCCGCCATCGGCCAGTGGATCGGCCCGGACTTCCGCTCGCTGTTCCGCGCCGTGTTCAACCTCGTCGTCCTGCTCGCGGCCGGTCTCGGCATCTCGCTGGTCGTCCGCGAACTCTCTGGTTAGAAGTCCAGTTCCATCTCGCGTTCGGCACCGCCGCCGACCGCCTCGAACCCGACAGACCGGTAGAGGTTCAGTGCGACGCGGTTCGTCCGGTCGACAGTCAGCCAGACGCCCTCGACGCCGTGGGCGCTCCCGTAGCCCAGCAGCGTCCGGAGAAGCCGGGAACCGATTCCAGCGAGCTGGTAGCCGGGCGCGACGAAGATGGCTAGTTCCGCCGTCGACTCGTCGATGGGGACGAGCGACGCGTGGGCGACCGGCGTCCCCTCGTGGTACGCGGCGACGTCCCAGCCGTCCGCGAGCAGCGTCTCGAGCCAGTCACGTCGGCGACGTTCGTCAACCGGTGGAATCCGCTGTGCGCGGCTCTCGGCACCGAATTCGCCGTACATCGCCGCCAGCGCGTCGAAGTCATCGGCGTCGGCCGTGCGAATAGAGATACGTCGGGCCTCGTCGTCGCGGAACTCCACGGGCGGGATGGGGAACCGGTCGTCGGACTGCGGGGGATGCTCGGTGCCGATGCGTCCCGTGGGGGCGTCGGCCGCTTGCGTAGTGTTCGATGGCATAGTGGGGTGCTCGCGATGGTGGTTCGGGCGGCGCTTTGCGGCTCCGTCACCTTCGAGTACATCGGCTACCCCCGGAAAAGCGGTGTACGGTTCCAGATTTCTGGGAAATGTAGGACAGCGACGCTACGGCCCACACCGGCCAGTGTCGACTGTATCAAAACACACATCCCGCGTTGCTGTGAAGGAATCGCTATTCAGCCGCTCCCATGACCGAAAAACGCGAGTACACCGGCGACTACGACGACAAGACGCTGTACATCCCGGGGCCGACGGAAGTCCGCGACGAGGTGCTGGAAGCCATGTGCGAACCGATGTTCGGCCACCGCATGGACCAGATGACGGACCTCTACACGACCATCGTCGAGGACACGAAGACGTTCCTCGACACTGACAACGAGGTCATCATCCTCACCGCGTCGGGGACGGAGTTCTGGGAGGCCTCGACGCTGAACCTCGTCGACGAGAACATCCTCGTACCGACCTGTGGGAGTTTCAGCGAGCGCCACGCGAACGTCGCCGAGCGACTCGGGAAGGACGTCGACCGCCTCGAGTACGACTGGGGGGAGGCCATCAAGCCCGGCGACATCCGGGACGCGCTCGAGTCCAGCGACAAGCACTACGACGTCGTCGCCACCGTGATGAACGAGAGTTCCACGGGCGTCCGCAACCCCATCGAGGAAATCGGCGACGTCGTCGCCGACTACCCGGACACGTACTTCGTCGTGGACGCTGTCTCCGCGCTCGGCGGCGACTACGTCGACATCGACGAACACAACATCGACGTCATCTTCGCGTCCACGCAGAAGGCATTCGCGATGCCGCCGGGGCTGGCGGTCTGCGTCGTCAGCGACGACGCCTACGACCGCGAACTGGAGAAGGATTCGGCGTCGTGGTACGGGGGCTTCCAGCGTTCGCTGGACTACTACGACCGGAAGGGCCAGACGCACTCGACGCCCGCGATTCCCATCATGCTCGCGTACCGCAAGCAGATGAAGCACATGCTCCAGGAGGGCCACCTCGCGCGCGATCGGCGTCACCAGGAGATGGCCGAGTACACCCGCGAGTGGGCGCACGAGCACTTCGACGTCTTCCCCGAGGAGGGCTACGAGTCACAGACCGTGAGCTGCATCGAGAACACGCAGGACCTGGACATCGCGGCGGTCATCGACGAGGTCTCCGAGGAGTACGACATGGCGTTCTCGAACGGCTACGGGTCGACGCTCGGTGGGAAGACGTTCCGTATCGGGCACATGGGCGAGCACACCGTCGAGAGCATTGAAGCGCTGACCGACGCTATCGAAGACGTCGCTGGCCTCTAGGCTGCTGTCGTCGCTTTCAGTCGATTTTCCGGTTGGGTAGAAAGACTCGCTCCTGTGCGAGGAGCGGTCAGTCTGCGTCGATAGGTTCGAATTCGTCGTTTCCGCAGTCACACGTGCCGTCGGTCCCGATGGGCCGGTAGCCGTCGCCGGCTTGCTGTGCGGGGTACGTGCTGCTACAGTCCGTACAACCAACGATAACGTCAGGTGAACCACCTGTGTCACTGCCGTCGTCTGCCATCGTCGCTACCCGGTACGCAGATGACTCGCGTCGAAGAGGGATGGCCGAGTATATACAACCCATTCAAGTACCATCGCCACTCCGCTGTTCGTGCTGTGGCCCTCGGTCACACTACCGGTGAGGAGCCCGCTCGCCCTCCGTCGAATCTGGCGCGTCGAAGACGTCGCCGACGAGGTTGCCGTGGCCGCGGCGCAGTCGCTTCGAGAGCGCCTGCTGGCTGATGTCGAGTTCATCTGCGACTTCGTCCATCGTTGCCTCCGGTGGGACTTCGTAGAATCCCGCGTCGAGGGCGGCGACCAGTGCCTCACGCTGCTTCTCGGTGACGCCGAATCGGTCGGGCGCGCCCGCCTCACCAGAGCGGTACACGCGCTGGACCTCGTAGCTCACGTCGTGGCGCTCGCAGTACGTCGAGAACGCGGGCAGTTGGTCCGGGTCCTCGAACCGGATGCGGAGCTCCCAGCCACCGCGTTGGCCGGTCGCGGAGACGAGTGTCCCACCCGTCTCGACGACCGCGTTCGCTACCGACTTGACCCTGCCCGGCCACTCGGCGCGGTAGAGCGCTTCTGCCTCGTGGGTGTCTAGGCGCGTCGCCTCGTCGATTGTCGGGTCGTCCGTGACCGCCGACTCGAAGGCGTCGAGGTCGCCGTGCACCCAGAAGTACGGCGTGAGCCGGCCATCCGGGTGCGCGACGACGCGCTCGATTTCCACCACGGTCTCGGGGGCAGCCGCGAGCGTCTCGGCCATCGCGACGGAGTTGGCCGGCACCGCGACTTCCGCGACGACACTCATACGCGCCCTCGGACCCCCGGCGTAGTAAGTTTGCAGGCCGCTTCTCGCGGAGTTGCTGGAGGGAGAACGTTTATTCGCACTAGGCCGTAGGTTCCAATCAATGCCGGGCGACGAGTCGTGGCACATTGGGGGCGCCGGTGAGTCCGTGGAGCCACCGGCGTCGTTCGTCGACCAAGCGAACGTCACCGACCCCGACATTCGCGAGCAGTTCGAACGCGAGTGGCCGGCGTGCTGGGCGCGCGCCGCCGACCTTCTCGACTGGAACGACGACTACGACGCCGTGCTCGGTGGAGACGGCCCACCGTTCCGCTGGTTCGACGGCGGGACCCTGAACGCCAGTTACAACTGCATCGACCGCCACCTCGACGACCGGAAGAACCAGGTCGCGTTGACGTGGGAGGGTCGCCTCGGCGAGTCCCGGTCGTACTCGTATCTCGACCTCTACCGGGAGGTCAACGAGTTCGCAGCCGCACTCCGCGAATTGGGTGTCGAGGAGGAGGACGTCGTCACGCTGTACATGCCCGTCGTCCCCGAACTCCCCATCGCGATGCTGGCGTGTGCACGCATCGGCGCGCCGCACTCGGTCGTCTTCGCTGGCTTCTCCGCGGACGCGCTCGCGATGCGCATGGACGACGCCAACTCGGAGTACCTGGTGACCTGCGACGGCTACTACCGACGTGGTGCACCGGTCCACCAGAAGAACAAGGCCGACAACGCCGCCATCGCGCTCGACGACGGCATCGAAGCGACCGTCGTCGTCGACCGGCTTGGGGACGACACGCCGCTGGCCGACGACGAGTACGATTACGGCGACCTCGTCACCGAACACCGCGGCGAGACCGTCGACCCCGTACCCCGCGACGCGACCGACCAGCTGTTCCTCATCTACACGTCCGGGACCACAGGCGAACCCACCGGCGTTCGCCACACGACGGGCGGCTATCTCGCGCACGCAGCGTGGACGAGCCACGCCGTCCTGGACATTCGGCCCGAGGACACGCACTGGTGTTCGGCAGACATCGGCTGGATTACCGGGCACTCATACACAGTCTACGGGCCACTGGCGCTCGGGTCGACGACGATGCTCTACGAGGGGACACCTGACCACCCCGAGAAGGACCGCGTCTGGGAGCTCATCGAGCGCAACGCGGTCGACGTCTTCTACACCGCGCCGACCGCTATTCGCGCGTTCATGAAGTGGGGCGAACAACACCCGGACAGCCACGACCTCTCCAGCCTCCGCCTTTTGGGGACGGTCGGGGAACCCATCAATCCGCGCGCGTGGAAGTGGTATCACGAACACATCGGGAACGGCGAGTGCCCGGTAGTGGACACGTGGTGGCAGACTGAGACCGGCGGCATGATGGTCACCACGCTCCCGGGAATCGACGAGATGAAGCCAGGGTCGGCGGGCCTCCCGCTCCCCGGCATCGACGCGAAGGTCGTCGACGGCAACGGCGACCCCGTCGAGCCGGGCGACACCGGCTACCTCGTCGTCACGAGCCCGTGGCCGGGGATGCCGCTGTCGATGGTCGAGAACGACAGTTGGTTCACGGACCAAGCGCCGGTCTTCCCGGACCTCTCCGACCACGACTGGGCGTACTTCACGGAGGACGGCGCAACCGTCGACGAGGACGGCTACATCACGTTACTCGGGCGCGTTGACGACGTTATCAACGTCTCCGGCCACCGCTTCGGGACGATGGAAATCGAATCCGCCATCGCCGACGTCGAGGGTGTCGCCGAAGCCGCCGTCGTCAGCGGTCCCCACGACCTCAAGGGGCAGGCCGTCTACGCGTACGTCAGCGCCGCCGAGGACACCGACGAGGACGCGCTCCGCGAGCGCATCGCCGACGCCGTCGACGCTGCCATCGGCCCCATCGCCGTCCCGGACGTGGTTGTGTTCACACCCGAACTCCCCAAGACGCGCTCCGGGAAGGTGATGCGCCGCCTCCTCGAAGACATCGCCAACGACGACGACCTCGGTGACACCAGTGCGCTCCGCAACCCCGAGGTCGTCGGCGAACTGGAGTCGGCGCTCGGCGAGCGCGACTGACCAGCGTTTCGTCATTCAAAGATAACTCGAAACTCTTCCCGTGGGAATATACGCGATAGTTGGCTATTGCGATGTTCTCGGCTGCCCCTCGAAAGATTCTTACTTCGCGTCTGTGATAGTACACGAAACATGAGCGAGGGTGTCGCGGCGGCGCTGTCCGAGGCGTCCTACGAGCGGCTCCGCCGAGCCACGGAGACCCACCGCGAGGAACTCGTCGTCCGGCTCGCCGGCGAAGCCGGGCTCCGACCCGCCGAAATCGCTCGCGTCCGGCCCGTAGACGTCACGACACACGACCACGCCGACGTCGCTCATAACTTCCTCAGCGTCCGCGACGAGGAGGGTGAGGTCGTTCGCGAGGCCTACCTGCCCGCAGATGTCGAACACGACCTCCGGCAGTACGCCCGCACGGTCGGTGTCGACACCGAGGAACGCGTGGTATCGGTGTCGCCGCGGCGCGTCCAGATGCTCGTCGCCGACGTCGGCGACCGCGCGGCCGACCGCACCGGTGACGACGCGCTCCGGGACGTCTCCTCGCGGACGCTCCGCCGGTTCTTCGCCCGCCAGCTCCTCGACGAGGGGGTCGACCCGCGTGCAGTGGCGGCCGTCGGCGGCTGGGAGCGCCTCGCCAGCCTCGACCCGTTCGTCGACGACGCCGACCGCGGCGACGTCGCCGCAGCGTTCGCTGGCACCGACTTCGCACCCGCGCGCCAGCCCGCTGAAGCCCCCGTAGAGCCGGACTTGCACTTCGACGCCGCGTTCGACCGCGTGCGTGCCGTCGGAGACGCCCTCGCCGAGACGTCCACGCGTGACGGCGTCGAGCAGCGAACCTGCGAGGCGCTCGTCGGGGGTGACGCCTACGAGTTCGCGTGGATTGCGCGGTACAGCGGCGGGACACTACACGCCGCGACGCACGCAGGAGTGGCCGACGCGATGGTCGACGTGGCCGCTGACGACGGTGCCATCGCGGATACCCTCGCTTCCGGGGAGGTACGGGTCACGAACGACGTCCACGATGACGCGGGGTTCGCCGACTGGCGCGCGCACGCTAACGAGGCCGGGTTCGGCGCTGCCGCTACGGTGCCCGTCGACGACGGCGATACAACCTACGGCGTGCTCGGTGTTGGCGTCGACGGGACCATCAGCGACCGAGAACGCGACCTGCTCGCGGACCTCGGCCAGCGGGTCGGACGTACCGTCACGGTCGTCCAGCAGCGCCAACTCCTGTTGGCGGATACGGTGCTCGAATTGGCGTTCGAGACGACCGGCGACGAGTCGTTCTTCGCCGCTGCGGCCGCCAAACACGGCTGTACGTTCGAGTTGGACGGCGTCGTTCCCGGCGAAGAGGGCGCGCTCCTGTACTTCGTGCGGCTCTCAGGAGCGTCCGCGGAGACAGTACTGTCGTGGGCGGCCGACCAGCCAGCGGTCGCGGGCGGTCGCCTCGTCCGGGACTACGGTGACGAGTCGCTGCTCGAACTCGCTGTCACCGGCGCGGATATTGCGAAGACGCTGACTGACCGCGGCGCGTCGGTCCGGGAGGTGACGGCGACGCCCGCCGAGCAGCGCGTCGTCGTCGACGTCACAACGGACACGGACGTCCGGTCGCTGGTTGCGGCCGTCACTGACGTGTTCCCCGACACGGAACTCGTCTCGAAACGCGAGCGCGACCGTCCTGACGAGACCTCTGCGGCGTTCCGCGCGTCCCTGCACGAGTCGCTGACAGACAAACAGGCGTCCGTGCTGCGCGCGGCCTACCACGCAGGCTACTTCGAGTGGCCGCGTGGCAGTACCGCCGAGGAACTCGCGGACGCCATCGGCATCACGTCCCCCACGCTCCACAACCACCTGCGGCGCGCCCAGCAGAAGCTCCTCACGGCGTTCTTCGCGGAGGACGACGTCGGACGCGGCGGCGTCGAGTGGCCCGACGACTGACTCGCGTCGTCAACGTTGCTAACTATTTAGTGAGTAATTTCGACGCCGCCAGCTGCGGAGTGCTTTGTGGCCGGCGGAATCTCGCGCAGTAAGGCCTAATAGGCCGTGTTGGCGCTCTTTGGCTGGGTTTCCTCGCTGCTCTCTCATATGGCGGGTGTTGGCATAATTAGCGCCGGTACTTAACACGGATGTCGTGAACGATTGTGATGGATATGCCAGACCAAGACGCTGACCCGGAACTCGAAGCCCGCCTCCCCGAGGGCGAGGTCTTCGAGCCGCCGGAGTCGTTCGTCGAACAGGCGAACGTCTCGGACCCCGACATCTACGACGAGTTCGAACAGAACTGGCCGGAGTGTTGGGAGCGCGCCGCCGACCACCTCTCGTGGGACGAGGAGTACGACACCGTACTCGACGACTCGAACCCGCCGTTCTACGAGTGGTTCACGGGCGGTGAGCTGAACGCGAGTTACAACTGCATCGACCGCCACGTAGAGGAGGGCCGCGGCGACGAGGAAGCCCTCGAATGGGTCGGTGAACCAACCGACGATACGCGCACGTACACGTACGCTGAACTTCAGCGCGAAGTCGAGGAGTTCGCGGCTGCTCTCCGGGACCGCGGCGTCGAGGAGGACGACATCGTCACCCTCTACATGCCGATGATTCCGGAGCTTCCGATTGCGATGCTGGCGTGTGCTCGCATCGGCGCACCCCACTCGGTCGTCTTCGCTGGCTTCTCCGCGGACGCGCTCGCGACACGGATGAACTCCGCGGACTCGGAGTACCTGGTGACCTGCGACGGCTACTACCGCCGCGGCGACCCCCTCGACCACCTCGAAAAGACCAACGAGGGTCTCGAAGGCGTCGAGCACGAGGTCAGCGACGTGGTCGTCGTCGACCGCCTCGGCGACGACGACTTCGGGCACGACCTCGCGGCCAACCAGACCGACTACGACGACCTCGTCGCGGAGTTCGAGGGCGCGGAAGTCGACCCCGTTCCGCGGGACGCCGAGGACATGCTGTTCCTGATGTACACGTCGGGAACAACCGGTCAGCCGAAGGGCGTCAAACACACGACGGGCGGCTACCTGTCGTACGCGGCGTGGACGAGCCACGCCGTCCTGGACGTCAAGCCCGAGGACACCTACTGGTGTTCGGCAGACATCGGCTGGATTACCGGCCACTCGTACATCGTCTACGGGCCGCTCGCGCTCGGCACCACGTCAGTGATGTACGAGGGTACTCCGGACTACCCGGACAAGGACCGCCTCTGGGAAATCGTCGACGACTACGACGTCAACCAACTGTACACCGCGCCGACCGCTATCCGCGCGTTCATGAAGTGGGGTAAGGAGTACCCCGACCAGCACGACCTCTCCAGTCTGCGGCTGCTGGGGACGGTTGGGGAACCCATCAATCCGCGCGCGTGGAAGTGGTACTACACGCACATCGGCGACGAGGACTGCCCGGTGGTGGACACGTGGTGGCAGACCGAGACCGGCGGTATGATGATTACCACGCTGCCCGCCATCAACGACATGAAGCCGGGCTCGGCGGGTCCGCCGCTCCCCGGCATCGACGCCAACATCGTCGACACCACGGGTGAAGAAGTCAGCGCCGGCGAAGCCGGCTACCTTACGGTCAACAATCCGTGGCCGGGCATGCTGCGGACGCTGTACGACAACGACGAGCGCTTCATTGAGGAGTACTGGACGGAGTACTCGGACACCGAGAGCAGCGACTCCGAGGACTGGGTCTACTTCCCCGAAGACGGCGCAAAAATCGACGAGGACGGCTACATCACCGTACTCGGGCGCGTGGACGACGTCATCAACGTCTCCGGCCACCGCCTCGGCACGATGGAAATCGAATCCGCCATCGTCGGTGTCGAGGGCGTCGCCGAAGCCGCCGTCGTCGGCGGCGACCACGAACTGAAAGGCGAAGCCGTCTACGCGTACGTCATCACTGAGGACGGCTACGAGGGAGACGAGGGCCTCCGCGAGCGTATCATCGCCGGTGTCGAGGACGCCATCGGCCCCATCGCGCGCCCGGAGGAAGTCGTGTTCACGACCGAACTCCCGAAGACCCGTTCGGGGAAGATTATGCGGCGGCTCCTGGAGGACATCGCCAACGGCGAGGATCTCGGCAACACCTCCACGCTGCGGAATCCGGAGGTCGTCGAAGACATCCAGTCGAAAGTCTCCGACGACTAACGCCACCCCGACTTTTCACAACCGCCACACGGAATGAACTAACAGACCACTAACTATGACAGACAACAACAACCACGATCCGACGGACGAACCGCCCGCCGAACCGGACGGCGGCGCTGTCGCCGGCGTCGCGCAGTCCGAGGACAGCACCGACTACCTCACGTCGGAGGTGAACCTGCTACGGCCGAGCACGCCGTTCATGCGGGATCACCTCCGCATCATCTGGACGGGATTCGCCATTTGGGCAGTCGTCGTCTTCGGCCCGGTGACGCTAACCGCGATTATCCCGGACGTGATGACGTCGACGATGCCCGTTCTCGGCTTCCCGCTGCACTACTTCCTCGTCTCGATCGGTGCGCCCGGCGGCGCGCTGATTCTGGCGTTCTGGTACGCGCGAAAGCGCGACGCTCTCGACGAGAAGTACGGCATCGACCACTCGCCTGACGGAGGTGTCTCCGAATGAGCGCCCTCCTCCCGTACCTGACCGGCGCAGTTGCACAATCCGGACTGCTTCCAGAAGGACTGAACGTCTCGTTCAAGGCGCTGCCCGCCGTGCTCGTGACGGCGATGCTGCTGTTGTTCCTCGTCATCGGCTTCGTGTTCAAGGTCGCCGATACCGAGGGCATGTGGGTCGCCGGCCGTTCCATCGGGAACGTCGAGAACGGTATGGCAATCGGTGCGAACTGGATGTCCGCCGCGTCGTACCTCGGCATGGCCGCGCTCATCGCCACCTCCGGTTTCTACGGGCTGGCGTTCATCGTCGGCTGGTCGACCGGCTACTTCGTGCTGCTAATCTTCATGGCCGCTCAGATGCGGCGGTTCGGGAAGTACACCGCGCCCGACTTCGTCGGCGACCGGTTCAACTCTGACACCGCCCGCGCCATCGCCGCGCTCACGACGTTCCTCATCGCGTTCGTGTACGCCATCGGGCAAGCCCGCGGCATGGGCCTGGTCGGCCTCTACATCTTCGGCGACCTCGGCATCCTCGGACTCACCGGCTACCAATCGATGGTCGTACTCATGATGACCATCACGGTCGGCTACCTCACGCTGTCGGGGATGCTCGGCGCGACGAAGAACATGGCCGTCCAGTACGTCATCCTCATCGTCGCGTTCCTCGCGGGCCTGTACGTCGTCGGGTTCGTGAACGGCTACTCGACGATTATCCCGCAGATCGAGTACGGAGCGCTGTTCGCCGAACTCGGCAGCGAGTTCAGCGAACCGTTCGTCAACGGCGGCTACTACCTCTGGATTGCCACCGCGTTCTCACTCGTGGTCGGTACGTGTGGCTTACCGCACGTGCTCGTGCGGTTCTACACCGTCGAGAGCGAGCGCACCGCGCGCTGGTCGACGGTCTGGGGGCTCGGCTTCATCCTCCTGCTGTACCTCGCGTCGCCCGCGTTCGCGGCGTTCGGTACCGACCTCTACGCGAACAACATCGGTCCCGTCTACGGTGACCCCGGCATGACGTCCGCAGCGGGCGACGTCATCGTCGTGCTCGCCGCGCAGCTGTCGAATCTCCCAACGTGGTTCGTCGGGCTCGTCGCCGCTGGCGGTATCGCAGCCGCCATCGCGACGACCGCCGGCCTGTTCATCACTGGGTCGTCGGCCATCTCCCACGACATCTACAAGAACCTCATCAACGAGGACGCGACGCAGCGCCAGCAGGTGTTCGTCGGCCGTATGAGCATCATCGCGCTCGGCGTCATCACGACGCTGGCCGCGCTCGACCCGGCAGCGCCCATCGCGGCGCTCGTCTCGTACGCGTTCTCGCTGGCCGGTGCCGTGCTGTTCCCGATGTTCTTCCTCGGCCTCTGGTGGGAGAACACGAACCGTCAGGGCGCACTCGCCGGCATGACCACCGGGCTCGTCATCTGGACGATTCCGATGATCAACGAAGTGGTGCCGAACTACGGGCTGCTCAGCGGGGCCGCGGGCTCGGACGGCATCATCTCCGCGACGCTCGCACAGTGGCTGCCCGCTATCGGCTCCGCGCTCGTCGCCGTGCCTGTCGTGTTCGTGGTGACCATCGTCGTCTCGATGGTGACCGCCGAACCCGACCTCGAAACGAAGAAGCTCGTTCGGCAGTGCCACAGCCCCGAACCGATGAGCCAACAGCAGAGCGCCGAAGACGTCGTGAGCTCTGACGACTAAATGTACGACAACATCCTCGTTCCGACCGACGGCAGCGAAACCGCCCGCAGTGCGGTCGACCAGGCGGTCGACCTCGCGGCGAAGTACGACGCGACGGTCCACGCGTTGTTCGTCTTCGACGTCGACGCGACGACGCTCGCGCTTGGCACCGAGCAGGTCGAACGCATCCGTCGGGGGAAACTCGATGAGATGCCCGAAGTGAAAGCCGAGGCCGACGAGGCCACCGGCTACGTCGCGGACGTCGCCGCCGAGCACGGTGTCTCCGTCGAGGAGCACGTCACGGCAGGCGAGCCCGCGCGTGCCATCCGGAAGTTCGTCGAGGACAACGACATCGACCTCGTCGTGATGGGGAGCCACGGCCGCTCCGGGCTCTCCCGGGTCGTTCTCGGTAGCGTCGCCGAGAAAGTACTCCGGCGCACCCGGCTGCCGGTGCTCGTCGTCGACGCCCACGGGGAAGACGAATCGTGACCCTGCTCGACGCTGTCCGCGACCACGTCGTCGAACACCACGACGGAATGCTGTTCGACCTCGCGTTCGCGTTCGCGTGGGTCATCGTCGTCACCCTGCTGTTCGAGGCGTTCGGTGCACCGCAGCTGGTGTACTACGGCGCGCTCGCGAGCGGCGTCGTCGCCTACTACGGGTTCGTCTTCTCGCTACAGCACGCGAAAGAATCGCAGTAGCGGTCTCGGACCGCTTCTTCTAGCCGAGCAGGTAGCGCATCCACGGATAGCGCTCGACGAGCGCCTCGCCACCGACCTCGTACTGTTCGATGTACGAGTCCAGCCCGAGGATGCGGCCGGCACCGAACGCGGCGACCGCGAGGAACACGAGCATGTACGCGAAGTCGCCGTTGATGTAGCCGTGGCTGATCTCCCAGTTCCCGAGGTAGAACATGAGCATCATGAACGCGCCCCAGAACGCGGCGAGACGGGTGAGACAGCCCACGAGCAGGCCGAGACCGATGAGTACCTCACCCCACGGGACGGCGATGTTCACGAAGTCCACGAACCACGGTGTCTCCCCCATCGCAACGAAGAGGTCGGCGACCGGACTGTTGTTCGCGGGCGGTGCGTTCTGGAGATAGCCGGCCGCGCTGAAACTCCCGGAAAGAACCTTATCGACGCCGCTCTGGAGGAACGCTAGTCCCATCATCAGGCGTAACGCGAGGATGAACCAGACGCTCAGCGAGTGGAGCTTCCCGACGGCAGTGAAGCCGGCAACGGTGCTTTCGAGACGGTGTTCTTGAGTGGACATACCTACCGTCAGAGATACCACCTACCTCCATTAGAATGGTGGCTGGTTCTCGGAAGCTTAGAAGTTCTCGCCAGGAACCAAGGAATTTCCACCCCACTCGAAACACGGCCGCGCTTTTTCGGCTTGCATTAAGTAGCGTGCTCGTCACGACACTACGAGACAGCATACCACTCCGTAAAGTCAATAGTATTTATTACTTCGAAAATTGGTAATTATGGGGGTTAGTTGTTGAGGTGGGGAGCTATACCTCATATTCGGACCATCATCGAAACCTGTTTCTCGATCGTATCTGGAATTTACTGAAACCGCTGTAATAGTAAATGACCGGATATAGGGCCTCTAAAAAAGTAATAGGCACCTAAACTACCTATTGTAACTAGTATTAGGATATACTGGACGGGTTGAATGACGCCCGCGGGGGCTGTCGATATACAATCCCCACTCACAATCACGATTCACTGACTGGCAAAAGAAATATAAAAATAGATATAGAACAATCAAATTACCAGATATCAGTTAGTTGTATGCGGCGATGCCAGTGAGGTCTTCGCCGAGAATCAGCGTGTGAATGTCGTGGGTGCCTTCGTAGGTGTAGACGGTTTCCATGTTCGTCATGTGGCGCATCGGCGAGTAGTCCGTGGTGATGCCATTCCCGCCCAGCATCTCCCGAGCGACCCGTGACTGGTCGCGGGCCATCCGGACGTTGTTGCGTTTCGCCATCGAGACGTGCTGGGGGCGCATGTCGCCGCGCTCCTTCAGATCCGCGAGACGGTGCGCGAGCAACTGCGCGAGCGTAATCTGGGTCGCCATCTCCGCGAGCTTCTGTTGTTGCATCTGGAAGCCGCCGATTGGTTTGCCGAACTGCTCGCGGTCCGTAGCGTACTCGCGAGCGGTCTCGAAGCAGTCCCGGGCCGCGCCGACCGCCCCCCACGCGATGCCGTAGCGCGCCTGCGTGAGACACGACAGCGGCCCCTTCATCCCGGAGACACCGGGAAGCCGGTTCTCCTTCGGGATGTGTACGTTCTGCAGGCTGATTTCACCAGTGATGGACGCACGGAGGCTGAGCTTGTCGTCGATCTTGTTCGTCGTAACGCCGTCGCGGTCGGTCTCCACGAGGAACCCCCGGACGGGGTTGTCGTCCTCGCTGTGGTCTTTCGCCCAGACCACCGCGACGTCCGCAATCGGGGAGTTCGTAATCCACGTCTTCGAGCCGTTCAGGACGTACTCGTCGCCCGCGTGCCCGCCGGCACGTTCGGCGCGCGTCTCCATCGCAGAGGGGTTCGACCCGTGCTCGGGTTCGGTGAGGCCGAAGCAGCCGACGGCCTCACCCGTCCCGAGTTTTGGCAGCCACTCCTCGCGCTGCTCGTCGCTACCGAACGCGTGAATCGGGTACATCACGAGCGCGCCCTGCACGCTCGCCATCGAGCGCAGCCCCGAGTCGCACGCCTCCAATTCCTGCATCAACAGCCCGTAGGACTTCTCACTGACGTTCGCCAGGCCGTACCCCTCTAGATTCGGCGCGTAGAACCCCATCTCGCCCATCTTCGGGATGAGTTCCTCGGGGAAGGTACCGTCTATCCAGTGCTGGCCGATGTCCTCGACTTCTCCGTCGACGAAGTCGCGAGCGGACTCTAACAGCAGTCGCTCCTCCTGATCGAGGTCCGCTTCCAGACCGAAGTAATCGAGCATACGGCGGCGTACCGCCTCCACCGACAAATAACCACACGCTGGAACGCCCGCGAGTGCCGGTCGCTGCTTGCCTGTACGGAAACGTTTTCGGACGACACTCCTATTGGCTCTGGTATGGACTTGGAAATCGACGGCAACGCGGCGCTCGTGACGGCATCCTCCAGTGGACTTGGGAAGGCCTCCGCGAAGGCCCTCGCTCGCGAGGGTGCAAACGTGGTCATCAACGGCCGTGACGAGGAACGGCTCGAACGTGCACGCGAGGAAATCGAGAGCGTGGCGACGGGCGAGGTCGTCGCACAGCCTGGTGACCTGACCGACGCTGACGACGTCGAGACGCTCGTGGAGACGACTGTCGAGGAGTTCGGCACCATCGACCACCTCGTGACCAGCGCAGGCGGCCCACCGTCCGGCGAATTCCTCGACACCGACGACGAAGACTGGCGGGAGACCTACGAACTGCTTGTAATGAGCGCCGTGCAGCTGGCGCGCGAAGCTGCTCCCCACCTGAAAGACGGTGACGGCGGCACAATCGTCACCATTACCTCCAGGACTGTCAAGGAAGCCAAGGAGAAGTTGGTGTTGTCGAACTCCGTCCGCATGGCGGTCATCGGCTTGGAGAAGACGCTCTCGAAGGAGTTCGCTCCGGAGGTCCGCGCGAACGCCGTCCTGCCCGGCTCCCACGAGACATCGCGCATCCGCGACCTCATCGAGCAAGCCATCGAGCGCGGGGAATACGACAGTTACGAGGAGGGGCTGGCGGACTGGGCGGACAACCCCCTCGAACGCGTCGGCGACCCGATGGAACTCGGCGACACGGTCGCGTTCCTGAGTTCGCCGAAGTCCGGCTACATCAACGGCGCTGCGGTCCCAATCGACGGCGGCTCGACCGAGTCCAACCTCTGAGCACGCCTCGAAGTCGAGGGCACTCGGTGGCCAGTTCCCTCGAACCGTCGTGTGGTCGAGGTGCAGGAGTAAGTATAACTGTCCGCAATTGCGTACAGCACGTATGGGCGATGCAGAGCACGATACTGGTGGCCGCCGAAGTAAGGTCGCGCGGCTCGTCGACGAGTACGACCTCGACGGGGTTGGCGCGGAATTGGAGGCGCGCTGGACGGCGACGGGCGACGACCACTGGAGCTTGCGGGACCTCGCGACGCACTTCAATCACGAAGTCGTTCGCGAACGCCTCTACGATGCTGGGATGCACCCCTCCGAGGCCGAAGTCGAGAACGTCGTTCGCTCGCTGACCGGCGACGGCACGGGTGCTGCCGAACAGACCCAGCTTCGCCGCCGCCTTGAACGAGAGGGCGTCGATATTGACGACCTGGCCGGTGACGTGGTGACGTATCAGGCCGTGCGGAGTTACCTCCAGGACTATCGCGGCGCGGAGTACGAACGTGAAACTAGCGATCGCCTTGACACTGTCTCCAACGCCGTCCAGAAGCTCCGCGGGCGGCTGGTCTCGGTCACCGAGACGAAATTTGACCAGCTCCGGAACACGTCCCATCTGACGCTCGGAGAGTTCCGCGTGATGGTCGATGTGCGCATCTTTTGCACGGAGTGTGACTCCCAGTACGGTGTCTCCGAGTTACTCACCGCGGGTGGTTGCGACTGCGACGAGGCGTAACTGGATAACAGAGGTAACGCTGTTATTCGGGCGGTGTAGCGCTGGTTTCTGAACCAACCTTGTTTTCATTGAGAAAACGCCTGGTCCGCAGTACGGCCCAGCGCGCGGACGAACCTATTTGTCGGTGCGGGTGGCTGTTCCCGCTGTGCAACTCGACGACGCGACCCGCGACCGACTCGCCGAATCGCTGTACGAGGCGCTGGAATCTCAGTCACCCATCGATCACGATATGTGGTTGGGTGATTCTCTCACTCATGTACCTGTCGCCGTAAATCGGATTACACTCTTTGCTCAATAGGTCGGTTCAGTAGTGACTGTGTGACTTAATGCACGATTCATATTACACCTTATAACGTTCTCTCTCATCGAACGGATTCGAATTACGCCATCGCCTTCTATTCATATCTATAAAGATAAAATAAATACACGTACTTATAGACTACATCTAGGATTGGCGCTGGAACCACTGGTCTCGTGGGTCGTTCCCGAACTGAAGATCGGTCCGAGTGAGGAAAGCCGACGCTACTGCGAACGAGCGCGCCGCGTGAGCATTTGTTGCCAGTATTCGAACCCATGCGGGAAACGAGTTTAGGAGCCGTTATAATACCTCTAATCCCATTACATACACCTATACTAATGTACCAAAGTTCTGTTTCGTGTCACCGAACAACCTTCTAGACACTAATAAATGGTCACCGTTCCCCCGCTGGACTGAACACGTACGGCCGCACGTCATTCGAGCCAAAACAGGGGGATTCGTGCATCTCGGACTGACACACGTAAAAGAGCGCTGTAACCGAAGCCATTCGTTCCTAACCACCAGGAATGTTCGTCTAGACCGAATATCAGAATAGCAGCGTTCAAACCGGCGTCTACGGCCGACAAGCGTGACGCTATTCGCGCCGAGAGCGGAGAGAAGCGGAGAATCGAAAATCGGCTGTGCCTCGTTTCGGTCCGTGTGGACCGCTTAGTACTGTCCGATGGTCACCGGTGGCCCGCCGTGCGGACCGTACGGTGCGTCGTCGAGCCACTCGCCAGCGGGCTCGTAGTACGGCGCAGCCTTCGCCGCGAGCCACTTCTTCGCTCGCGTGACGTAGCTGTCGCCCTGCAGGTATTCGAGGGCCTGCCCGGCGGCGTTTTTGTTGTACTCGGCGGCCTTCAGGCGCGTGATTCCGTACTCCGTGATTTCGGCAGCCCGGGCCTCCTCAACGTCCGCGTTCAGCGCAACCGTGATGGCGCTGGCAGCGGCCTCTGCGTCAGCGACGCCGGAGTTCATCCCGCGCGCGCCGAACGGCGCGAACAGGTGACCGGACTCCCCGGCGAGCAGCACGCGGTTCTCGTCGTCGACCATCCGGTCGGCGATGACCTGCTTGAATTTGTACTGGGAGACCCACTCGACGCGGTCCCGGTAGCGCTCGCCAAGCGTCTTCGCGACGAGCTCGCTAATCTCCTCGTCCTCGGTCATCTGCTGGGGGTTGTCGTCCTCCTTGCACTGGATGTCGACGCGCCAGCCGCCCTGAAACGGCACGAGCAGAACGTTACGACCGTCCACGCGCGGGTGGTCGTAATGGAACACGCGTTCCTGGAACAGCTGTTCGTCCTCGTCGTCGAACTCGTCGACGTCCGCGATGATGAAGGAGTTCGCAGACTCGGTGCCGTCGAACTCGCCGCCGATTTCCTTGCGGACCGTCGAACCGGCGCCGTCCGCGCCGACGACGTACTCGGCGTGGTACTCTTCACCGCTCTCGGTCTCGACGCGCACGATGTCCTCGCCGGATTCGACCGTCTCCACGCCGTCGTCCCAGTGGACGTCGATGCCCGCGTCCGCGACGGCGTCGAGCATGTACTTCTCCGTCCAGACCTGAGGAATGCTGGTGAAGTGCGGGAGGTCGCCGTCGCCGCCGGGGTCGGGGTAGGTCCGTTCGAACACTTCCGTTCCGCGGAACAGCGTCCGTCGCGTCGACCAAATCATACCATTGTCGACCAGCCGGTGGCCGAGGCCGGGCGACGCGTTCTCCAGCGTGCGGAGCGTGTCCTTGTGGACGTAGATAGCCCGGCTTCCGGGCCGCTCTCGGTCTTCGGGATCGGCTTCGAGGATTGTGACGTCGACGCCTCTGGCGTTCAACGCGAGCGCAGTCGTCATACCGGTCGGCCCCGCTCCGGCGACGACGACGGGCGCGTCTACTTGAACTTCTGAGCCGCTCATCGTATTACAACCAACGTGGAACGGGGGTATAGATGTTTCCCTGCTCGATAACACACAGCAATAGTGAACAGTACACGATGAACGGGGCGGGACGAATATGTTCGCACCGAATTTCTTCGTACCCGTACCCTAACGTGTTCGTATGGAAGCACCAGAGACCAGCGACCGACCCCTGCGTGGCGTCGCCATGGACGAGACCGAACGCGACGAGTTCCTCCACGAGCGCGGTATCGGCGTGCTCTCGCTGGCCAGTGAGGACGTCGCCTACGGGTTCCCGATTTCGTTCGGGTGGGACGGCGAACACCTCTACTTCATCCTCCTCCAATTCGGCGAAGGCAGCGAGAAACTCGACTACGCCGCCACCACGGAACGAGCGACGTTCTCGACGTACAACTTCGAAGACGAGCACCACTTGCGCAGCGTCGTCGCACGCGGCCCCATCGAGGAGGTCTCAGCCGACGATACCGACGACGTCACCGAGACGATGTTCGAGAACGCGCAATTCGCGAGCCTATTCCCCCACGGCGAACCCATAACCGACCAGCCCCGCTACCGGCTCGTCCCCGAAGAACTGACTGGCCAGAAGGGCCAGGGCCACGACACGTAACTCGCGAATCGATTTTCCGGGTTCGTGCGTCGCGCGGCAATCACGAATCTTAACATCGTTTAGGGTGACAACCCGGTATGGCCAACGACACACCGGCGTACGACTTCAAGGACCGCGACGTGGTCATCCTCCGAGAGCTTGCCAAAGACCCCGGGGTCTCCTCGCGGGACCTCGCGGACATCCTCGAAGACGAGTACGGCATCGACGTCTCCTACGTCACCGTCAACGAGTCCATCCGCAACATGCGCGAAGCCGGCGTGTTCCGCGAAGCCATCGTCCCCAACGAGGAGTACTTCGTCTTCGAACTGTTCGAGTTCAAGTTCAACCCCGAGTACTTCGCCGACGAGTGGCGCGAGACGATGGAACACATCCGCGACTCCGAGCACACGCTGATGTACTTCCTCTCGGACGGCGAGTACCAGTGGAAGTCCATCATGCTGTTCCCCACGCGCGAGGTCGGCGAGCGCTGGCTCCACGAGTTCTACAAGAACCACGGCAAGACCGTGCTGAACGTCCGCACGTCGGTGATGACGAACGTCCTGGAGTTCGGCGCCAGCCCCGACCTCTTCGACAACCTTGACCCCGAGAACGGGAAGACGCTGTAGCGGGAGCTACTCGTCGATTGGCAGCGAACCGTACCGCTCCTCGAACTCCTCAGTGAGTGCGAGCTTGTCGAACTTCCCGGTGGACGTTTTCGGCACTTCCTTGACGAACTCGAAGCGGTCTGGCAGCCACCACTTCGGGAACTGGTCGAGCAAGTGCTCGCGGAGGTCGTCGACGGTCACGTCCCCGTTCGTCACGACGTACGCGACCGGCCGCTCCTGCCACTTCTCGTGGGAAACGCCGATGACGGATGCTTCCTCGACGCCCTCGTGACCGATGAGCGCGTTCTCCAACTCGATGGAGGAAATCCACTCGCCGCCGCTCTTGATGACGTCGTCGAGGCGGTCGACCACGTCGATGTAGCCGTACTCGTCGATGGTGGCGACGTCGCCGCTCCGGAAGTAGCCGTCCTCGGTCCAAGACGCCTCCGAGGCTTCGGGGCGCTCGTAATACTCGTCCGCGAGCCACGGCGCTCGTGCCTGTACCTCACCCGGCGTCTCGCCGTCGTGCGGTACCGGGTTCTCATCTTCGTCACGCAGGCGAATCTTCACGCCCGGCGCGGGCACCCCTGCCTTCATGCGGAGGCGGTCCTGTTCTTCCTCCGGGAGCTGCTTGACTTCGGTCGTCATCAGCGTGTTCGCGAGGTGCGGGGAGGCTTCGGTCATCCCGTAGCCCTGCCCGATGGGGGCTTCATACACCTCGTCGAACTTCCGAATGAGCGACTCCGGCGGCGAACTCCCGCCGATGAGCACGTCCTGGAGCGTCTCCAAGACTTCGGGCCCGAGGTCGTCGGACTCCTCGATGATGCGGTCGACCTCCATCCAGACCGTCGGGACCGCGGCCGCAATCGTGACGTCCTCGTCCTCTATCATCGGGAGGAGGTCGTCCGGGTCGGTGTGCTGGTTCGGCAATACGATTTTCGCGCCCGTGAACGTCGTCGTGTATGGGAACCCCCAGCCGTTGACGTGGAACATCGGCACGACCGGCATCACCACGTCGGACTCGCTGACGCCGAAGACGTCCACGTGGCTGTGCATCATCGTGTGGAGGAACTGGCCGCGGTGGGTGTACTGGACGCCCTCCGGGAGGCCCGTCGTTCCGGACGTGTAACAGAGCGCGCTCTCGGTCTCCTCGTCGATGTCCGGCCAGTCGTAGTCCGTCTCGTAGCCTGCGATGAACGACTCGTAGTCCGTTACGGGTTCGAGGCTCGTCTCAGGGATGTCGTCCTCGTCGCCGAGTATGACGTATTTCTCGACGGTGTCGAGTTCGTCCGCGATGGGTTCGATAGTGTCGACGAACTGCGGGTCGAGGAACAGCAATCGGTCCTCGGCCTCGTTGATGATCTTCACGAGGTGGTGCTCGGGCAGCCGGTGGTTCACCATGTGGATGGAGCGCTCGCTGCAGGACGGCCCGAAGTACAGTTCGTAGTGCCGGAAGTGGTTGAGCGCCATCACGCCCGAGCGTTCCCCGGGTGTCATCCCGTAGTCGTCCAGGGCGTGCGCGAGCTGGCTGATGCGCTCGTAGGCGTCGCCGTACGTGTAGCGGTGCGTGCTGCCGTCCGGGAGCGCGGTTACGATCTCCTTGTGGGAGAAGAGGTCGCGGGCGCGCTCCAGGAACGTCGTTATCGTCAGGTCGTAGTCCATCGTCATTACGTGTCACCCCGTGGTTCGAAGCGGTAAAATACCCGTTGCTGGTCCGTTGGGCCGTCTATTTCCGTGACCACCAGCGACACCGGGTCGCCGATGTCGAGGTCGTCGTACTCCGCGCCGTCGATGCGCGCGGACAACTGCACGTCTACGCCGTCGAGGTCCACGACGCCCGTGACGAACGGCGTGTCCATCCCGATGGGACTCCCGCGGACCGTCGAGAACGCGTGCAGCGTCCCCTCGTGGGGCAGCGAGACGTATTCGAGGTCGTCACTCGTGCACTCCGGGCAGACCACCCGGGGCGGGAAGTGCAGTTCTCCGCAGTCGGTGCACTGCGTCGTGGACAGCGACCCCTCGCGGAGTCGGTCGTAGAACTCGTGGATGCGCGTGTGTTCGGCGTCCTGCAGGTCGTAGAAGTCCAGCAGGCGCGGCAGTTCGATGCGTTCCGGAATCGTGACGGTGCGCCGGGGCACCTCGTCGTCGGTGTCTGTCATTGTGGGTCCCTCCCGAGGGTCATCACGCTGTGTACGGAGCCGCTGCCGCTGAGGTTGTGGATGAGCCCGGTCTCGGGGCTGTCCGGCACCTGGCGGGCGGACTCCACCTCGCCGGTGAACTGCTTGTACACCTCAAGCGCCTGCGAGACACCCGTCGCGCCGAGAGGGTGTCCACAGCCGAGCAGGCCGCCTCTGGGATTCACGGCGATGTCCCCGTCGAGTTCGCTGCGGCCGTCCTCGATGAACTGGCCGCCCTCACCCTTCTCTACCCAGCCGAGGTCCTCGTACTCGATAATCTCGCTGATGGAGAAGCAGTCGTGGACTTCAGCGACGTCCAACTCCTCGACGGGGTCGTCGATGCCCGCCTGTTCGTAGGCCTCTTCTGCGGCCTGCGTGGCCTGCGGCCACGCGGACATCGAGGGGAGGTTGTTGATGGAGTTGCTCGCCATGCAGGACTGTCCGCTGCCCGTGACGTACGCCGCGGTGTCCGTGAGTTCGCGGGCCTTCTCCTCACTAACGAGCAGGAGGCCGGCGGCCCCGTCCGTGATGCCGCTGCAGTCCAGCAAGCACAGCGGTGGCGCGACCGGGTACGAGTCCAGCACGTCGTCGACGTCGACGTCCTGCTGGAACTGGGCGTACGGGTTGTTCGCGGCGTGGCGCTTGTTCTTCACGCTCACCTTCGCGAGCTGTTCGCGCGTGGTGTCGTACTCGTGCATGTGCCGCTGGGCGTACATCGAGAAGAACGACGGCGCGTTCAGGCCGTTGACGCCATCGAATTCGCGGTCGAGCACGTTCGTCATGCTCGCCTGCATCTCCCCCATGTACTCGTCGCCGAGGTTCATCTTCTCGACGCCCAGCACGAGCGCGACGTCGAGTTGGCCGGCAGCGATGGCGAGCCACGCGTACCGCAGCGCGGCCTGCCCGCTCGCGCACGCCAACTCTGTCCGGGCAATCATTTTCGAGGCGTTCACGCCCAGCAGCTCCGCCGCCAGCGGCGCGACGTGGCTCTGGAATGCGAACCGCTCGGGCTGGACCGCGCCCACGAACAGGCCTTCGACGTCGTCCGGCCCGAGGCCGTCCACGTCGTCGAAGGTGGCCTTCCCGGCCTCCTGGGCGAGGTCTTTCCACGTCGCTTCGCGCTTGCCCCAGTCCGCGTGCCCGCCGCCGACGATTGCAGCGTTCCGAGGCATCACTCGAACTCCGGTTCGCGGTCGTCACGGAACGCCGTGACGCCCTCGACCATGTCATCAGTCGTCGTCAGCAGCCCGAACGCCTGGCTCTCGGAGTCGAGGCCGGCCTGCAGGCTGGCGTCCTGTCCGTCGTCGATGACGCGCTTGGCGACCTTCAGCGCCGTCTTCGGCCCGTCCGCGAGGTCGTCGACGAAGTCGCCGACGACGTCGTCGAACTCGTCCGCCGGAACTGCGCGGTTGAGCAGCCCCCAGTCGGCGGCGCGCTCGGCGGAAATCTGCTCGCCACGGAAGACCAACTCTTTCGCACGGCCCTCGCCGACGATACGCGTGAGCCGCTGCGTCCCCCCGCCGCCGGGGATGAGCCCAAGGTTGATTTCGGGCGCGCCCAGCGAGGAGTCCTCGGTGGCGATGCGGAGGTCGCAGGCGAGCGCAATTTCGAAGCCCGCGCCCAGACAGAAGCCGTCGATGCGCGCGAGCGTCGGGCGCTCGAACTGGTCGATAGCCTGAATCGTCTCGTCGACGTCCATCAGTTCCGTCGGTTCAGAGGCCATGAAGCCCGTGATGTCCGCGCCGGAGCTGAACGCCTGCCCCGCGCCAGAGAAGACCACGCAGGACACCTCGTCGGTGTCGGCGTTGTCGAGCGCCTCCTTGACCTCGCCGAACATCGTCTCGGAGAACGCGTTCAGGCGCTCCGGGCGGTCGAACTCGACTTCGAGGACGCCGCGTTCGGTGAGTTCCTTGTTGATGTACTGGTAGGGACCGTCGCCGGCGTAATCGTGGAACCCGCGACCGGCGTCCACGCCCGTGTGGCCAGCGTTCACGAGTTCGACGAGATAGTCCGCGGGCGCGAAGCGTTCCGAGCCCGTTTCCTCGTGGAGCGTCTGGAGTTTGTCCAGAACCTTGTCGAGGCCAATTTGGTCGCCGAGCCGGCAGACACCCTCTGGGAAGCGCGCGCCGAGGCGGCTCCCGAGGTCCACGTCGTCGGGCGTGGCGACGTCGCCGCCGACGAGCTTGGCGGCCTCGTTGACCATCCGTGCTTCCACGCGCAGCCAGTCGAAGTTCTCGCCATCGCCGGGCTCGTAGTTCGGACCCTCGGCTTCCCAGTCGTAGAAGCCCTGCCCCGTCTTCTTCCCGAGGTTCTCGTTCTCGACCTTCTCCGCGATTGCCGGCGGGGAGTCGAGGTCCGTACCCTCGCGGAAGTGGTAGGCGATGTCGATGCCCGTGTAGTCAGCGAGTTCGAACGGGCCCATCGGGTAACCGCGCTGGTAGACCATCGCGGCGTCAGCCTGCTGAATCGTCGTCTCGTCGTCGCCGAGCATCCACGCGGCCTCCTCGATGAACGGCAGCATGACGTTGTTCACGATGAAGCCGTGGACGTCACGCTTGACGTCGATGGCGCGCTTGTCGAGGTCGTCGACGAACGCGTGGATGGCCTCGAGGGTTTCCTCGCTGGTCTCCTCGCCGTGGACGACTTCGACGAGGTCCATCTTCACGGGCGGGTTGAAGAAGTGTGCGCCCACGACCTGTTCGGGTCGGTCGGTCGCCGCGCCGATTGCGGTGATGCTGAGTCCGGAGGTGTTCGACGCGAGAATCGCGTGTTCGGGGGCGTAGTCGTCGACCTCGGAGAAGGTGTCCTTCTTGAGGTCGAGGTCTTCGGGAATCGCCTCGACGACGAGGTCCGCCGACTCGGTTGCGGTTTCGAGGTCGACTGCGCCCTCGATGCGGGCGCGCACGTCGTCGGCCGACTCGTCGATGCGGCCCTTCTCCTCGAGTTTGCCGAGACTCCACTCGATCTGTTCGAGGCCGTCGTCGACGTACTCGCGTTCGATGTCGCGGAGTACGACGTCGTAGCCCGCGATGGCTGCGATTTCCGCGATTCCGTGGCCCATGCTCCCCGCGCCGAGCACGGTCACGCGCTGTATGTCACTTTCTCCCATCGTTCGAGTACAAGTTAACCTCGGTATTTAAAGTATCGGTTACTCTGTGTCCTTATATTCCTGTTTTAGTTAACTACTGATGCGATACGCGCGCTCCCAAAGATTTGCATGCTGGCTCGTCGAACTCCGCGACATGCGCTCTCGACACGTTCACAGCCGTACGCCCACCGATCACGAATCGACCAACGAGCGCGCTCCCGCTCGGACGGAGGGACAGCGATGACGAGCCTCGACGGGAAGGTCTGCATCGTCGGTGGCGCCGGCAACGGCCTCGGCGAAGCAACCGCGAGAGCGCTCGCCGACCACGGCGCGACCGTCGTCGTCAACGACCTCGGAACTTCGGTCCACGGTGAAGGCAGTGACCCAGCAGTCGCCGAGCGCGTCGCCAAGTCCATCCGCGAGGATGGCGGCGACGCAACCGCGCACGCCGGCGATCTCACGGAATTCGCGTACGCCGACGACCTCGTCGCCGACACCGTCGCCGACCACGGGCGCGTGGACGCCGTGCTCAACTTCGCGGGCATCCTCCGCGACGACCTCAGTTACAAGCTCGACGCCGAAGACTGGCAGGCCGTCGTCGAGACGAATCTCACCGGCCAATTCACGCTCCTGCAGGCAGCCTGCAAGCACTGGCGGGACGCCGCAGGCGGCGACGGCTTCGACAGCCAGCGGTCGTACCTCGCGGCCAGTGCGCATTCCGCGCGCGGCAACGTCGGCCAAGTAAACTACGCCGCCGCGAAAGCCGGCATCCTGGGGATGATGCGCACTGTCTCCTCGGAGATGCACCGTCACGGCGTCCGCGTGAACGCACTCGTCCCGAACGCCTACACGCGGATGACCGAGACCGTCCCAGAAGAACATCGCCCGTACACACGCGAGGAGATGCCGCCCGAGCGCGTCGCTGCGTTCGCCGCATTCCTCGCGAGCGACCACGCGACCGACGTCACCGGCTGCGCGCTCTACGCAGGCGGCGACCGCGTCGGCGTCTTCTCCGAGCCCACGCTGGACTGCGTCGGCATCCAGCCTGGCGGCTGGAGCGTCGAAGCCCTCGCCGAACACTTCGAAGAAGACATCGCCGGCGACGTCGACCTCACGAGAACAGAGAGTTTCTTCTAGTCGTCGATGGTCGCTTCCAATTCGGCTTCCACGTCATGGATGCGTTCGCGGACGCTGCGCGCGGACGCGGTCTGTTCGTCGTTCTCGTCGGCGAGCTCCCCGATTTCTTCGACCACGTCTTCGAGGCTCTCCAGCGCGTCGTTGAGCATCGTCGTAACCTCCTCGGCGCTGACCGCCTGCTCGTCGGTCGCTTCCGCAATTTCGGCCATCCCCGTCGAGGTCTCCTCGGCGGCGGAGTGAATCTCGCTCTGACGCTCCCGAATCGTCTCCACGCGTTCGACGGTCTGCTCGATGCCGTCGGTCGTGCGCTCGACGCCCTCCGTGGTCTCGTCGACGATGTCAGTCACCCGCTCGATGGTGGACTCGATGGCGTCCACTTCGTCTTTCGACTGGTCGGCAAGCTCCTTGATTTCATCCGCGACGACCGCGAACCCGTCGTTGTTCCCGTCCGTGCGCGCGGCTTCGATGTTCGCGTTCAGCGCGAGCAGATTAATCTGGGAGACGATGTCACTGATGACGTCCACGACGGACTCAATTTCCTCGACCTGTGAGTCCAACTCGACGGCAGTCGTATCGAGGTCGGTCGCGGCGTCCTCGACATCGTCCAAGAGCGCTTGCGCCTCGTCGGTCGCGTTGACGGAGGCCGCCGCGTTCTCCGCGACATCCCGAGCGCGACTGTCGACCTCGTCAGTCTGGGAGGCAATTTCCTCGACGGTCGCCGACAGCGACTCCACCTCGTTGCGCACCTCCGCCAGTGACTCCACCTGCTCGCGGGCGGTCTCCTCGATGAACTGACTGTTCTCCGCGACGGTCTCCGAGGACTCCAACAGTTCCTTGACAGTCGAATCGACCTCCGAGGTAATCTGCTCCTGTGCGTCCTTGACAGCGCGGCGCTGCTCCACGAGGTCGGTCACCCGCGACACCATCTCGAACGAGCCGACGACGTCGCCGTCGGGGTCGTATAGCGGCAGCGCGGCGGCGCTGACGTGCCACTGACTGCCGTCGTCGTTCGTCCCGGAACGCACCCGGTCCTCGTTGACGATTTCCTCGGTGCGCACGACCTCCTCGGCGAGCGTGTCGGTGACGTCCTCGGTGCCGATGACGTCGTGGGCGACCTCTCCAAGTACGTCCTCGGCGGGCGTGTTCTGGATGTCCTCCTGCTCTCGGTTCCAGTGAGCGACCCGGCCGTCGTCGTCGACCACTAGCGCCGGCTCGGGGAACCGCTCTGTCAGGTCCTCGAAAAGGTGTTTCCAGAAGTCCCGCTCGTGGCGCAGTTGCTCGACCTCGCTGGCGTCGTCCGGTGGGTCGTACAGCGATGCGGCCGCCGTGTCGTGCTCGCGGTGTCGTGAGGCCATGATGGTCCTTTCTCCGTGAGTATGTGTAATAAGCGTTCACCGCGATTATCGACAACGAAACTTGGAGTGCCGGGGACCCCCGGCTAGTCTGTGGGCGAACGAGATGATTTATGAGGGTGCTCGCCCCACAACGACACATGCGATTCGTTCGCTTCAACGAGGACCGACTGGGCTTGCTCACTGACGACGACGGCGTCGTCGACCTCACTGACCGTCTCAGTATCGACGCTGAGGACCCGCTCGTCGAGTACATCAACGGCGACTACGACGCCAGCGAGTACGCCGATGCCGACCCCGACTACGACCGAAGCGAGGTCGAACTCGGCTCCCCCGTCGAGCGCCCCGGGAAGGTCATCGCAGCGCCGCTGAACTACGAGAACCACATCGAGGAGGCGCTCGCGGACCGCGACATCACCACCGAGGAGTGGTTCAGCATCGAGGACAAGGGCTACTTCCTGAAAGCACCCTCCAGCGTCGTCGGCCCCGACCACGGTGTCGAACTGCCGTTCTCGGACCGCCGCGTCGACCACGAAATCGAACTGGCGTTCGTCATGGGCGAGGACGTCAAAGACGTCGACGCCGAGGACGCCTGGGACCACATCTTCGGGTACACGATTCTGCTGGACATCTCCGTGCGCGGCGACCAGGACCGCTCGAACCGGAAGTCCTACGACACGTTCACGGTCATCGGGCCGGCGGTCGTCACGGCCGACGAGATTGAGGACCCGCAGGACCTCCAGATGGAGCTCGAACTGAACGGCGACCGCAAGCAGTACGAGAACACCGGGGACATGGTGTACACGTGCGCGGACATCGTCGAATACGCCTCGCTGGGCGCGACCATCGAAGCCGGCGACGTCATCACCACCGGCACGCCGGAAGGCGTCAGCGAGCTCTCTGACGGCGACACTATCGACGCCGAAATCGAGGACGTCGGGCGGATGCTTGTCGACGTCACCGAGCGCGACATGCGCTTCGAGGACGTTCACGTGACGAAGGGCGGCCAGGAGTAGTCGCAGTTCCCCGACACACACATTTTTGGCAGTCGCTCGCACAGTCCCGAGCATGCCGACTGATTCGCCAGACCTGCAGGAGTACGTCGAGCAGTTGCTCGTCCGGGACGCCGACGCACACGCCGACGCCGTCGACGCGCTCGCCGAGCACGGCGACGAGCGCGTCGTCCCACACCTACTGGAAGTGCTCGTCATCGACGCCATCGGCAACGACTGGAAGCAGTTCGGCTTCCCGGAAGTCCTCCGGAGCCGCGACCCGCCACGCTACCTTGACCTCCCCGAAGTCCGGTGGCCGGGCGTCCGTGACGCGCTCGCCGAACTCGCGGAGCCGAGCTTCGACTCCGACCACGCGTGGGTCGAGTGGGAGTCGTGGTACTCCCAGCAGGACATCGAACCATTAGCGGGTTTCGACGAGTGGAAGCTCCGCCTCTACAAGTCCTACCTGCCGCCGGTTGGCGCTTTGCTCGACGCCGAACCACGGAACTTCGACCTCCAGGCGATTCGATGGGGGAACTGCGACCGCTCGTTCCTCGCGGCACTGAACTCCCCGGACTTCCTGCCCGCCGCCGAGGGCAGCTACCTCGACGACGAGGACACCGTCTTCGGCTTCGAAATCGAGGGAACTCAGTACGCTGTCCCTCGAGAGGTGCTGTTCCCACACGAACTGCTGAACGTCACTCTTGACGGCGTCCCTGTGAGCCTGACGTACTGCACGCTCTGTAACGCTCCCATCCTCTACGATAGGAGAGTCGAGGTCGACGACCACGACGTGCTCACGTTCGGGAGTACGGGAATGCTCGCGTCCGGGAACAAGGTGATGTACGACGAGGAAACCGAGACGCTGTGGGACCAACACGCCGGCGTGCCGACCGCGGGTCACTACCTGAAGGAGCGCCCGGACCTCGTGCTTGACCAGTTCGCCGTCACGCAGACGACGTACGGCGAGTGGCGCGACGAGTACCCGGAGACGCACGTGCTCGACCCCGAAACGGGCTACGACTACGACTACAGCCACTACGACGACCACATCGGGTTCTTCCGGCACTACTGGAACAACGAGGACGTCGTCCAGCCTGGCGTCCAGAAAGCCGAGGGCGAACTCCCCGAGAAAGCCGACGTCTACGGCCTCGTCTCCGAGGACGCCAGCGAGGTCTGGGTAATTCCCGTCGAGGAGTTCGACGACCCGCTCGTCGGCGAGGTCGATGGCCGCGAGGTCGTCGTCATTCGGGACGCGACCGGTGACGTCGCCGCCTACGAGGCGCCGCCGACGCCGGTCGAACGCGACGGCGACATGCTCGTCGATGCCGACGGCACGGCGTGGACGGTTACGCGAAACGAACTCCGCGCCGACGTAGCGACGCTCGAACGGATCCCCGGCCGCCACGGCCTCTGGTTCGCGTTTCGAACCCACTACGACGACGCGCACGTGTTGCGGTAGCCTCCTCGACGGTTGGACCGCTGTCGTTTGTGGACGGAGGTACTCTTTTATGGAGGACCTGTGTACGGTGGCGCAATGACCCTGCTCGAAGTAGACGGTATCGACGTCGCGTACGGTGACGTGCAGGTCGTCTGGGACGTCAGTTTCTCGGTGACGGAAGGCGAGACCGTTGCGCTGCTGGGCGCGAACGGTGCCGGGAAGACGACCGTGCTGAAGACAATCTGTGGCCCGCTCACGCCCACCGATGGCGAAATCACGTTCCGTGGCGAGTCTATTGGCCACCTCCAGCAGGACGAGGTCGTCCCCAAGGGCGTCACGCACATTCCCGAGGGCCGGGAGATTTTCTCGGACAGCACCGTCCGCGAGAATCTCCGACTGGGCGCGTACACGAACCGCGACGGCATGAGCGAGCGCCTCGAACGAGTGTACGAAATCTTCCCGCGCCTCGAGGAGCGAAAAGGCCAGAAGGCGGGGACGCTGTCCGGCGGCGAACAGCAGATGCTCGCTATCGGTCGCGGGCTGATGAGCGACCCGGACCTCATCCTGCTCGACGAGGCTAGTCTCGGGCTCGCACCCGTGCTCGTGGAGGACGTCTTCGACGCTATCGAGCGTATCAACGAGGAAGGGACGACGGTGTTGCTCGTCGAGCAGGACGTCAACAACGCGCTCCGCATCGCCGACCGCGGCTACGTTCTCGAATCCGGCCGGATGACGCTCTCGGGCGACGCCGAAGAGCTCGCAACCGACGACCGCGTCGCGGCGTCGTACCTCGGCGGCTAAACGCGGACCGACGACTCACTTCTCGGGAAGGCGTAGCGTCGATAGAAAAGTCGGTATGCGAAGCGGTTCGCCGGTGTTACTCGGCTTGTTCGGCTGCGGCTTCTTCCTCAGTCTCCGTGGATTCGTCGCCGCCCGAGCGGTCGGTGAGGAGCTTATAGAGGCCGCCCGGCACGAAGATGACGAAGATGATGATGAGTGCGCCCTCGATGGTGGTGGCGAACTCGCCGGCCGTCTCGCGCAGGACCGTGTCCAGCGTCAGGAACAGACCCGCGCCGAGCAGCGGTCCGGCCATCGTCCCCATGCCGCCGAGGACGACCACGACGAGCGTGTCGACCATCCACGTGACGCCGAGCGTCGAGTCGGGGTTGACGTACAGCGAGAACTGCGCGTAGAAGCCGCCAGCCAGTCCCGCCATCGCGGAGGCGACGGAGAACGCGAGTAGCTTGTACCGCAGTGGGTTGACGCCGAGGCTGCTAGCCGCGTCCTCGTCGTCGTGAATGGCACGCATGCCGAGGCCGGAGCGGCTGTTCACGATGGCGTACGTGACGAGCACGACGCCGACGGTCGCAGCCAGCATTAGCAGGTACACTACCGGCTCGCTGAGGTTGTTCTGGACGTAGTAGCCCGTCGAACCGCCGGAGAACTGGCGTTGGTCGAGCAACACGAGCTGGATGATTGCTGCGACTGCCAGCGTCCCGATGGCGAAGTAGTGGCCGGTCAGGCGGAACAGAATCGGCCCGAGGAGGAGCGCGAGCAGTCCCGCGGCGACCGTCCCGCCGGCGACGGCGACCAGCGCGGGCGACTGGATTGCTTCCGGGAGCCCTGCTCGCGCTGGCGTGGTCAGCCACGCGGAGACGAACGCGCCGAGCCCGAAGAACGCGTGGTGCCCGAGCGAGACCTGGCCGGCGTAGCCCGCGACCAGATTCCACGACACACCGAGCACGACGAAGACGAGCCCAGTGAACACGAGGTCTGTGATGTACGCCGTCGTCGAGAACGGGATGACGGCGAGCGCGAGCAAGCCGACGATGGCGATGGCGAGGCGTCGCCGGTCCCCGAACAGGCCCTCGAAGGGTTCAGTGAGCGACACCATCACTCACCACCTCCGGAGCTACCGAACAGGCCGTGTGGCCGCACGAGCAACACCAGCACGAAGATGCTGAAGCTGATGATGTCACGGAAGCCGCCGCCGAGGTAGAGCACGCCGACGTTCTCGGAGACGCCGAGGATGAGCCCGCCGACGAGCGTGCCGGCGACGCTGCCGACGCCGCCGAGGACGACCACGGCGAACGCCTTCAGGAGGTACGACCAGCCGACGAACGGCGTGATCGGGAACAGCATCGAGAGGAGCGCACCCGCCGCGCCGGCGAGCCCGGTACCGATGCCGAGCGTGAGCACGTAGATGTTGTCCGTGTCGATGCCCATGTACTGGGCGGCGGAGCTGTTCTGGGCGGTCGCCCGGATAGCCAGTCCCGTGGTCGTGTACTTCAGGAACGCCCACGTCCCGAGGATGAGGACGATCGAGAGCACGAACGTCACGACGCGAGGGAACGAGAGCGTCGCCGCGCCGATGGCAATCGCGTCCCCGGGAATTCCGATGTCCGTGGCCTGGGCGTCGCTCCCGACGACGATACGGCCGATACTCTGGAGCATCAGCGCCAGCCCGAACAGGACGATAATCGGTTGTTCCATGCCTTCGCCGACGACGCGTTCGAGGACGAAACGCTGGAGCGCCATCCCGAGCACGAACAGCACGGCGAACGCGACGACCATCCCGACGATGGGCGTGAGGCCGAGCGCCGTGAACAGGACGATGGCGACGTACGCGCCGACCATCAGCATGTGGCCGTGAGCGAGATTGACGATGTCCATGATGCCGAACACGAGCGAGAGCCCGAGTGCGGCGACGGCGTAAATCCCGCCGAGTAGGAGGCCGTTGAGCAGCGACTGAACAAGTAGGTCGGTTGCTACCATGTGTGGATATGTGTACCGAGAGAGTGGGGGGCTAAGAGATTACCGTTCGCTCCACGGCGGAATCGGGTACTGGAAGTCAATGGCTCCACGGCCGTCGACGTCCGGGTAGACCGTGTGCTGGTTGCCTTCCCACCACTGACCGGTCGGTGCCGTGAGGTCGCCTTCGGAAGGCAGGCCGTTGTCCTCGAAGCCGAACGAGCCGATGACCGTCTCGAACTCCGTGGAGCGCAACGTCTCCTGGAGCGCGCCCGCGTCCGTGGAATCCGAGCCCTCGATTGCCTGGAGGGCGGTCTGGGCGACGTTGTACGCGCCGCCGACCGGCGTCCGGATGAGCTCGCCGTCCTCGAGGCCGTACTCTTCCTCGTAGGCCGACCACATCGCCTCGTTGCCGCCGCCGGTGAGGCCGGGCACCCAGCCGGGACACATGCAAGCGTACGCACCCGACTCGCCGAGCGCGGACCACCAAGCCGTCGGGTCCGCGGCACGGACGAACTTCAGCACGTCCGGCGACCAGTTGTTCTCCTGCATCTGGTTGACGGCGGTGATGCCACCGGGCGGCGTCGGCGTCGACAGCAGCGCCTCGACGTTCGCGCTCTCGGACTGGGAGATGAGCGTCGAGAAGTCCTGGTTGCCCAGCGAGAACGTCTCCCGGAGCACGACGTCGTAGCCGGCGTCAGTGAGCGTCTGCTCCCAGTAGTCAGCCTGCTCTTCACCCCAGCCGCTGTTGGGCTCCCAGAGGCCGACGTTGCTCGGGCGCTCGCCCTCGGGGATGAGGTCGAGCAGGCCCGCCGTCGAGCGCGCGACGTCGCGAGACTTCGGGAACGGCGAGTACGTCCACTCGTACCCTTCGTTGCGGTGCGGCGCCTCGTAGGCGAAGAACGCGCCGATGAACGGGATTCCCTGCCCCTCTGCGAACGCGGAGCCGGCGGTCACGAGGAGACTGGAGAAACTCCCCCAGATCATGTCGACTTCGTTGTTGCTCGTAATCTGGGTGAGGTTCTGCCGGACCACTTCGGGGTCGCTCTCGTCGTCCTGCATGATGAGCTCGACGTCCTGGTCGAGCGCTTCGTCCATCATGGCGACGCCGAGTTCGTACCCGCGCTTGACCGCCGCGCCCAGCGAGGAGAATTGGCCGGATTCGGGAATCGTCGCTGCTATCGTGATGGTCTCGCCGCCTCCACCGCCACCACCGAGGAGGGTACAGCCAGCGAGTCCGGACATGCCGACGGTTCCGGCTGCGCCGAGTGTTTTGAGATACGTGCGCCTGCTCTGGGACCTGTTACTGTCCACCATGCTATACCCACACCTATATCACTTACATCATAAAACATGCGGTAAACCCCTAAATACTGATATTACTGGACATGCTCACGGCTCCTTCCTCCTCGCAGAGAGTGAAAGAAAACGAACGCAAGTCGAGATGCCGGTTACGAGGACGGCTCGGCTTCGGCGTAGAAGTTGAGCGCGCGCAGCACCGGCTCGTCCGTGATGCCCAGTAGGATAGCTTCCTCGCTGTCCGGCTCGTGGTGGTGGATCTCGTCCGGCGGCACGACGAAGATGTCCTTCTCGCCCCACTCCAGAGCCTCATCGCCGACGTGGGTGACGCCCTCACCCTCGATGACGAAGTACACCTCCGTGGAGTTGTGGAAGTGACGGTCGGTGGCTTCCTGCAGGAGTTGCGCGCGGAACGACATCGTCGGCGTCACCGGCGGCTCGCCCGTCGCCGGGTTGACGTACGCGAGACTGTGACCGTCGTAGGGGTCCGGGTCGTCGTTGTCCGCGTGCTGGCGCAGCGCCTCCACCATCTCGTCCCAGCCGAAGCGGTACGGCGGCGTCGCCGCGCGGTCACCCTCGAAGGGCCCCGGGATGGAATCGTCGTCGTCCTCGTTGGTCGGGCGGCCGCGGCCGTACTGGGAGTCCCAGTACCCCTGCGTCTTCGTCACCGGCTGGCGTTCGAGTTCGTGGTTCTCGAAGACGTGGGAGTTGTTCAGCGTGTCCAGGAACAGCGGCAGGTCGAGGATGTCCAGCCACGCCGCCGTCTCGTCGGAGTCGTTGACGTGGTCGTGCCACTCCCACTGCGGGGTGGTGATGAGGTCGTGGTCGTGCATCGGGAACTCCTCGCCCGCGACGACAGTCTTCATCTCCTCGTGGCCGTCGATGGTGAACCGGAGCGCGCTCGACGCATGGCGGTGCGCGGGCGCAGTCTCACCAGGCGAGACCGTCTGAACGCCCACGTAGATGGTGTTCGAAATCGCGTGAGGCGCGTTGATCGGGACCGCAACCCGGCGCTGGAACCCCGGCGGCAGGTCCTCGATCGGCACGTCTTCCTCGATGCCGTCGATAGCGGCCTGGATGTCGTCCCACTTCCAGATGTTCGCCCCGATGTCGTCGAGGAGGTCGCCCATATCGTTCTCAACCTCCCACAGCGGGACGAGGTCGTGTTCGTCGAGAAGCCCCCTCGTGTCCGCACTCATCTCTAGGAGGTCCTCTGTGTCTTGCGTTGCCATAGTGCTACATTAGCACAGAAATCTCATAAGTGTACTGGACCCGGCGTCCAGCGGAGACGAACGTGTTAGGCTCCCTCGGCGACCTGCTCGGCGAAGACGTCCTTCGACCGGAACATCGCACGGCAGTCTTCACAGACCATCGCTCCCTGGATGGCGTACTCCCAGAGTTTCCCGCCGCAATTCAGGCAGTCGAAGTGCGCTTCCACGAACGGGTCGGCCTCCGCGTACGGGTTCGTGAATTCGGCCATGCCAGTACCTCGCGCACCGAACAGCAAAAACGTACCGTCAACGGAACCGTCTGCTCAGTCCTCGACGTACGCCTCGAACGCTGCGCGGAGGTCGTCGGGAAGTTCCATCGACCCGCCACCGCCGTGGTGCGCGCAGACGCGCTGCTCGTACCCCGAGAACGCCACCTCGCCGTCACAACGCGCGACGTACTCGAAGCGCACACTCCGTCCACCCGGGTCCGGCGTGAGTTCGATAGTCACTTCGTCGCCGGCTTCGACCGGGTTCTCGAATTCGAAGTTCATCTCCACGAGCGGCAGCCCGAACCCGTGCTCTTGGGATATCTCCCAGAACGGGAACCCGAGTTCCTGCATGAACATGTCCGAAGTCTCGTGGAGCGCGTCCACGATGCGCGGGTAGTGCGCGATGCCGAACGGATCCGTGTCCGAGAACCGCACGGTCCATTCGCGTTCGTAGCCCGACATCTCACTTTTCCTCCAGTACGACGAGCGCATCGAGCGCCACAGCGCCCTCTTCGGTCGCCAGCACCGGGTTCACGTCCACTTCCGAAATCGCCTCGTGCTCATCGACGAGGTCACCGACCGCCGCTACGACCTCGGCGAGCGCATCGACGTCCGCGGGGTCGCGGCCACGGTACCCTTCCAGCAGCTCGATGGCAGTCAACTCCTCGATGGCTTCCCGGGCCTCCGCCGCGTCGATGGGCGCGATGCGGTGGCTAGTGTCCTCGTAGACCTCCGTGAAGATGCCACCGAGGCCCGTCAGCACCACCGGGCCGAACGATGGGTCGCGGAGCCCACCGACGATGACTTCCGTGCCGGCGTCCACGTCCCGCGCCTCCTCCACGAGCACGTCGGCGTCGATATCGCGTGCGTCCGCCGCCGCGAAGATGGCGTCCGCGGCGGCCCGGACTGCCTCCGCCGAGTCCAGCCCGACCGCGACACCCGCGCCGTCGGCCCACTCGCTCTTGTGCGTGACCGACGGCGAGGACACCTTCACGACGACCGGGAAGCCGATGTCCGCGGCGGCCTCGACGGCCGCGTCCGAATCTGCGGCGACCGAGAACGCGGGCGTCTCGATGCCCGCGTCCGCGAGCAGCGACTTCGCCTCCGCTTCCGTGAGCGTGGTGCGGCCGTCCGCCTGCGCGGCAGCGATGGGGTCCTCAGACATCGGCGCTCACCTCCTCGTCGGCAGCAGCGTCGTCCAGTGTCGCGTACCGAGCGAGCACTGCAGCCGCGTCCGCGCCGCGCTCGGGAGACGTGAACACCGGCACGTCAGCGTCCCGGAGCGCGTCGAGGTCGTCGGCCATCGACTCTGCCGGCCCTTCGGTTGCGAACAGCACGGGCTTGTCCACGCGCTCGGCGAGGCCGTCCAGCGTCTCCTGCGGGAAGCCCAGCGCCTCCTCGAACAGTTCGTAGACGAGCACCACGTCGACCTGCTCGTCCTCCGCAACGGCTTCCACGATGTCACCGAATTCCGGCATCGGTCGGCCGGTGTCGACGGGATTCTCCGCGTACGTGATGCCGGGGAGAATTTCGCCGACCTCGTCTTGGGTGTCCTTCGCGAGGTCCGGGAGGGTCGCGCCCGCTCGCTGCAGGCGGTCTGCGATGATGATGCCCGGGCCGGCCTGTGCGGTGACGACACCGACGTTTGCGCCGTCGGGTTCGGGGGAGTTTGCGAGCGCCTGCCCGCTATCGAATAGCTCGGTGGTGGATTCAACTGTGGGAACGCCGTACTGCGAGAAGCCGGCGGTGTAGAGCGCGTGGTCGCCAGTGAGTGCGCCCGTGTGGGACTCCGCGAAGTCGCCGACGTCAGCCTGCCCAACCTTGTACGCGACGACCGGCGTGTCGGATTCGCGGCACGCTTCGAGGAGCGCGCGGCCGTCGTCGGTCCCCTCCACGTGGAGTACGATGGCGTCCGTGTTCGGGTCCGAGTCGAAGTACGGAATCGCTTCCTCGAAGCCGACGTTCGCGCGGTTCCCGAGGCCGACCATCGTCGCGATGCCGCGCCCCTCGCGGTGCGCGCTGAACGCCAACTGGTGGGCGACCCCGCCGCTCTGGGCGAGAATCGTCACGCCGCCCGGGCGGAGGCGCTCGACGCCGCCTGCGAACGACGCCAGTAGATTACTCGCGGGCGCCACGAACCCGCTCGTGTTCGGCCCGAGGAGCGCCACGTCGTGCTCGTCAGCCGCCGCGACGACGGCGTCCTGGAGTTCCTCGCCCTCGCCGCCGGCTTCCGCGAAGCCGCCGGCGTAGATGACCGCGCCGCCAACGCCGGCCTCGCCGCACTCCTCGACGACGTCCGGGACGACGTGTGCGGGGACTGCCAGCAGTGCGAGGTCGACTGTCTCCTCGATGTCAGTGACGGACTCCACGAACGGCTCGCCGAACACTTCGCCCTCGCCGGACGGGTTCACTGGGTACACCGTGCCGTCGAACTCGACGGCGTTCGCCATCGCCTCGTAGCCGAGCTTCCCCTCCGTAGCGGAAGCACCGACGACTGCGATACGCTCGGGACGGAACAGGCGCTGTAAGTTCACGTTCCACAGTACACTGAATGCCACTAAAACGGTTTTCCCTCCGACAAGCGACGGCGATCGTGTCGCTCTCGCTGCACTCGCCTCTCGGACTCACTCCGGGAGCACGGGTCCGTCCTCGACGACGCGCGTCGTCCCGGCGTACTCCTTTGCGAGTTCCGCGTACCGGTCGCCGGCACCCGCCCAGAAGTCGCCCTCCAACTCTTGGCGGACTTCAGCGGGCGTCCCAACCGCGAGCACACCACCGGGAATCTCGGTCTCCTCGGTGACTGTGCTGTTCGCCCCGATGACGCTCTCCGGCCCGATTTCGGCGTCGTCGAGGATGACCGCGCCGATACCGACGACGCTGCGCTCGCCGACAGTCGCGTCGTGAACGACTGCGTTGTGACCGACGGTCGCGCCGGCTTCCAGCACTGCGTGCTCGTGTAGCGTCGCGTTGTCCTGGACGTTCGCGCGCTCACCGAGCACGATGCGGCCGTGATCGCCGCGCAACACCGCGCCCGGCCACACGCTCGCTTCCGGCCCGATTTCGACGTTTCCGATGACGGTCGCGCGCTCGTCGACGTACGCCGACTCCGCGACCGTTGGTGTTACGCCGTCGTATGCTCGAAGCATCGTCTCCGTAGTCGACGCCGTCGGTTACATGCTTTTGGGACGCTCGGCGGTGAGAGCTACATTTATGCGGGTGGGTAGGTAACGGCTATCAAGATGACCGTACTCGAAGGCGAGCACCTCACGAAGAACTTCGGCGGTATCGTCGCCGTCGACGACGTCTCCTTCTCCATCGACAAGGGGGAGACCGTGGGACTCATCGGACCGAACGGTGCCGGGAAGTCGACACTCTTCCGGCTCATCTCCGGCGTCCAAGAGCCGACTGAGGGGACCGTTTACCTCGACGGCGAGGACATCACGGGACTGACGCCGCACGAAATCTGTCACCGTGGACTCGTCCGCACGCACCAAATTGTCCACCCGTTCGAGAATCTCACGCTCGTGGAGAATGCCGCCGTCGGCGCGGAGTTCGGTGGCCGGAACACCGGCGAGCCGAAAGAGCGCGCATACGAAGCGCTCGAATTCGTCGGGCTCGACGACATGGCACACACCACGCCCGACGAACTCAGCGTCGGCGCACTCAAACGCCTCGAAATTGCTCGCGCACTCGCAACAGACCCGGAAGTCCTGCTGTTCGACGAGGTCGCGGGCGGCCTCGACACCGACGAGACGGAGGCTATCGTCGACCTCATCCGTGACATCGCCGACCGCGGGAAGACCGTCTTCCTCATCGACCACGTGATGCGCGCGCTGATGTCCGTCAGCGAGCGCGTGTTCGTCCTCGACAACGCCAACCTCATCGCGACCGGCACGCCCGACGAGATTCAGAACGACCGCCGGGTCATCGAAGCCTACCTCGGCGAGAACGCCGGCGAGGCCATCGGCGACACTGCGGGCGCCGGCGCAGACTGATCACTCCGGTTTCCCAGCGAAGTTCACGAACCGCTCTAGTTTCTTACTCGCGTCCTCCGTGACGCTCTCCCCGTGGTAGACGAGGCCGACGTCGAAGTCGTACGCCAACAGCTTCGCGAGTGACTCGTCGGCGGCGTGGAGGTCCGCCGAGTAGTACCCCGTCGGAAGCACGAAGTACCCTTCCGGGAGGCCGCGGGCGTCCGCTCCGAACACCGCGTCACCCATGACCGCGACGTCGCTGTCCTCGTCGACGAGTGAGTGGTGTTCGGGCGTGTGGCCGGGTGTGTGGATGGCCGTGAATTGGCCGACCTCGTCACCGTCGCCGAAGCGGTGGTCGGGGTCGTGACCCTCGACGTCGAGTCCTTCGGGGAGCCACGTTTCGAGGTCGTAGCGTTCGACGAGACCGGGGAGGCCGCCGACGTGGTCGCCGTCGCCGTGTGTGACGACGAGGCGCTCGGGTTCGATATCAAGGTCCGTGAGGGCGTCCGCGACCACGTCTGTGGTGCCTTCGAGGCCGGCGTCCACGAGCGTCGGGATGTCGCCGTCGAAGACGAACACCCGGTAGCGGCCGCCGTTCAACTCCGCGAGTGTGATGTCGTAGACGTCGGTGGCTGGCTCCGTAATCATCGCTTCGACGGTGGGTGTGGGAGAACCAAACATCTTCCGCCGTCCTCACCCGTTCCGGAAGACAGATTAGGCCGGTTTCCCTGCGTCCGAGCAAACGGTGTTCCAACGTGACGACTGAATCGACGTGGTCCGACGTGCTCCGTGGGGAGTTCGACCCCGCGTGGCTCTCGCTGCCGGTCGGCGGCGCAGCTGCCGCCGCCGTCTTCCTGTACGCCCCCGTCGCCCCGAACATGGCGACGATGCTCGCCATCACCGTCTTCTCCATCAGCCTCTGGGTCGGTGCGCCCGTGGACCCGTGGCTCACCGGCTTGCTCGCAATCGGGCTGGTCGGCGTCGCGTTCTCGACGGACCTCGCGCTCACCGGGTTCGAGTCGGCCGCCACGTGGCTGGTCGTCCTCGGCATCCTGCTCGGGGAAGCCACTCGACAGAGTGGGCTCGCCGCCGCGGTCGAACGCGCCGCACTCAGGGTAATACCCGGGGACGCCACCACGAACGCGACGACGACGTACCGGAATCTGCTGGTCGTGCTCTGTGCCGCCGCGCTCGGGTTCGTCGTGCTCGTCCCCTCGTCGCTCGTGCGCGTGCTCATCCTCGGCCCCATCCTCATCTCCGTCGGCAAACGCTTCACCAAGCGCCGCACCCGGGTCGGGCTGTTTCTCGGGCCGCTGTTCGTCACCTACTACGCCGGCACCGGCATTCTCACCGGGTCGCTGGCGAACATCATCATCACGGGACTGGTTGAGACGAACGCCGGCGTTTCTATCGGCTGGGTGGAGTGGGCGGTCTGGCTCGGCCCCGTGATGGCGGTCGGCCGCGCTGCTACGATTACCGCCATCGCGTACTTCCTCTACCGACCGACAGACCCGGACGCCATCGGCGGGACTGACCGCACCGAGGATGTCACCGCGACGCCGCCGGAGGCGCGGCGCATGATGGCGTTCCTGCTCGTCGGGGTCGCCATCTGGGCGACCGACTCCATCCACGGCCTCCACCCACTGTACGGCGCGCTCGTCGTCGCCATCCTCGCGTTCACGCCGCGCATCGGCGTCGTCGGCGCTGACGCCGTCGAGAAAGCCAACTTCTCCATCGTGTTCTTCCTCGGCGCCATCTTCGCCATCGCCGCAGGCCTCCAGCAGACCGGGTTCACGGACGTCGCCGCCGACGCCATCCTCGCAACGTTCCCGCAGGACGCGTCGCTGGCAGTCGCGCTCGGATTCCTCGCCGTCGCGTCGATTGCGTTGACTTTCCTCATGGAAGGATTGGCAGTCGCGAGCGTGCTGACGCCCGTGCTCGTGGCGTTCGCCGAGGGTGCGGGCCTCCCGCTGGTCCCCGTCGCGATGACCGAAGCGGTCGCGCTCAACACGTACTTCTTCCCCTACCAGTCGGCGGTCCTCGTCGCGATTCTCGGTCTCGACGTCGTGGACTCGATGGAACTCATCAAGATGGCGGCGCTGTGCTCGTTGGCGACGCTGCTCGTCCTGCTTCCGATTCAAATCGGTATCTTCGCGCTCGCCTTCTGAACCGCGGAATTTTCGAGAAGAGAGACAGCCGCGTCAGTCGAAGTGCTGATCGATTGCCTGCTGGCGCTGGACCGTGCCGGTGTCCGTGCGCGGCAGCGGCTCCTCGCGGATGACGTACTCGCGGGGGCGCTTGTAGTTCGCCAGCGAGTCGTGCTTTTGGCAGAACGTGTCGAGTTCCTCGGCATCGACCTCGCCTTCGGCGACGACGATGGCGGTGACCTTCTGTCCCCACTCCTCGTCGTCGCGGCCGAACACGAGCGTCTCCGCGACTGCGGGGTGGCCGTCGATGGCGCGCTCGACCTCCGCGGGGTAGATGTTCTCGCCGCCGCTGATGAACATGTTGTCCACGCGGTCCGTGATGTAGAGGAAGCCGTCCTCGTCGACTTCGGCGACGTCGCGGGTGCGTAGCCACTCGTCGAAGAACGACTTCTCCTCGGCCTCGGGGTTGTCGATGTAGCCGTCCGGGACGCCCGGCCCGCGAGCGATGATTTCGCCCTGCTCGCCGGGTTCGACTTCCGCCTTGGGGTCGGGGTGTTCGGTGATGGGTGCGGTCTCGACGACGCGCAGTTCCCACGAGAACGACTCCTTGCCGATGGTTCCCGGGTGTTCGTCCTGCACTGAGGGGTGTGCGAACGTGAAGTTCGGGCCGCCCTCGGTCATCCCGTACGTGTTGTAGAGGTTCTCCGAGAGGAACTCGGAGGTGCGCTTGACGAGTTCCGCGGTGACGACCGACCCACCGGTCCGGATGTACGACAGCGTGCTCGTGTCGTAGGGGTCGGCCTCGTTCTCCTGAACGTCGTTGAGCAGTGAGAGCTGCGTGGGCACTGCTAGTAGGCCGGTGGCAGCGTTGTCCTCGACGAGTTCGAGCACTTCGACGGGGTCGAACTCGGCGTGCAGGAGGACGGTCGCGCCAGCCAGCCAGTGGGGGTACAGCCACGCGTCCGAGGTGACCATGTGGTACCACGGCGTCGTCACGATGGCGAGGTCGGTCTGGTCGATGCCGTGCTCCATGACGCCCTGGTACGCGCCGGTCCACATCTGCTCGCCGTCGAACGCGACGGCCTTCGGCGTGGAGGTGGTGCCGCTCGTGTAGAAGACGTTCGTCTTGCCGTCCGCCGGGAGGTGGTCGGGGAGCGTAGACGCGGCGCCGTCCAGCGTCTCCTCGTAGTCGAGAACGTCGGGGTGGTCGACGTCCTTCGACCCGGCGTGGAACCCGACCGAGAGGTCCGCGCCGTCGATGACGTCGACGGCGGTGTCGGCGTTGGCGTCGTCGAAGAGGAGGGCGTCGGCACCCGCGGTCTCGACCATGTCGACGAGTTCGCCGGCCGTCCCGCGGAACGACAACTGGACGGTCGGCGAGCCGCGCTTGTGGCCGGTAATCATCGCTTCGGCAGCAGCCGGTCCGTTCAGCGCGAGAACCGCGAGTGGGGAGTCACCAACCGTGTCGGTGACTGCGTTCGTGAGTTCGGTGCTCCGGCGGTCGAACTCGTCGTACGTGAACGACCGACCGTCGTCGGTGACGATTGCGGTGTCGTCGCCGTGGACGCGGACACTCCGCTCGAATGCTTCCAAGTAATGCATGCGTTACTGTGCTGTGTGAGCCAAGCCCACACCCGGTAATAACAGTGTCGGTTAATCGTTCGGAACGCCGTCGGCGGAGTTTTCCAGTCAACGACTACTTTTTCCGGGAGGTCAACAAACGGTCGACATGGTCGCCGACTCGACCCCGGTCCGCCGCGGGTTCATCGCTGGCGTCAAGCCGACGTTCATGCTCCCCGCGGTTGCGCTCGCGCTCGCCGGCAGCGCACTTGCGCCCGACATCTCGCTGCCGCTGGCCGTCGCTCACGCGGCAGCCGTCAGCGCCGCACTCTACACGGCGCACGTCGTCGACGAGTACGTTGACGCCCACGTGCGCGGTGAGCACGACCCGGTGCTTTCGGCGACCGCCGCCACGTCCGCCACGGTTGCATCCTCGCTCGCATTCGCGGTGCTCGCTGCATTCCTATGGGCCAATGGCGCCCGCGCTGCCGTGCTCGCGACGCTCCCGCTGTGGGTGCTGGCCGTCCTCCATGCACCAGTGCTCGACAAACATCCGGTGACCGTCACAGCCGACTACCCGGTCGGCGTAGCGCTCGCGTTCGTCGGCGGCTACCTCGCCCAGACGGGCCACCTCGCGCCCGGCGTCGCCGCTGTTGCCGTTGTCCTCGTTGTCTCGCTCTCTGGACTGAAAGTCTCCATCGACCGTTTGGACCAAGCGTTCGACCGCACCATCGACAAGCACACGCTTCCCGTCCTGCTGGGGGACCGCGCCAGTACACGCGTCGCCGTTGCCGTCCACGTGCTTGCATCAGTACTCGTCGCTGGCTTCGTCGCGGCTTCCGTCCTTCCCACGCTCGCACTGGGCGCTGCTGCGGTCGCCATCGCTGACGCGGTGCTCGCGGTTGCCGTCGCGCCGCGTTGGTCGGTCCGCGCGCAGATGGCGCTGGCGTACCCGTATACGGCAGCGCTGCTCGCGGCGCAGTGCGCGACAACGGGCTGTGTAGCCGTAGAAATCGTGGGAATTGCGGGCTGACTACGAGTACGCGAGGTTGAGTTCGATGTCGTTCGAGGACGCGCGGAGTTGGTCGAGGAGTTCGGTCTCGCAGCGCTCGCGGCTCACGCGGTGAGCCGGCCCCGCGACCGCCAGTGACCCTACGAGTTCGTCCTCGTAGCGCAGCGGCACGGCAAGTGCGTGGATTCCTTCGAGGTCCTCGCCGAGGTTCAACGCGTACCCCTGCTCGCGGACCGTCTCCAGTTCCGCCTCCAGTTCCTCACGGTCCGTGACCGTGTTTGGGGTTCGCGCGGGCAGCCCGTGGCGCTCGACGACTGCGTCGACTTCTTCCTCGGAGTAGTACGCCAGAATCGCCTTCCCGCCGGATGTGCAGTGCATGTAGTCCCACGAGCCGAGTATCGTGTCCACGTCGATACCCGTCTCGCCGGCGCCGCCGTAGAGATACATCACGCGCCCGTTCTCGGGGGTGAACAGCCACACCATCTCGCCGGTCGTCTCGACGAGGTCGTCGACGACGGGACGCGCCGCCCGGTAGACGTCGCGGCCGTTGCGGACCGCCTGCCCGTAGTTGAACAGCTCCAGCCCGAGGTGGTACTTTCCGTCGCGCTTGACGACGAACCCGTGCTCGCGCATCGTCGCAAGGTGGTTGTGGACGGTGCTCTTCGCGACGTCGAGGCGGTCGGCGAGTTCAGTGACACCTGCGCCGTCGGCCTCCCGCAGCGCCGCTAACACCGCGAACAGCGTCTCGTCGGACTTCACCCCCGTTCGCGTCGTGGGCCCGCTTGGCATACGTTTCCCTTCGCGCGGAGCCACTAAACTGTTTCACGAGCGCGCCCACGGGAAGGTTCGACGCATCCGAAAACACAAGGAGGGTGTCTGCCGTAGTCGTTTGCAACCAGATGGCTTCCAACGAACACGGAGTCCCGGGGAGCGACGCGACGCCCCCTGCGGCGGACGACCGGTCGGAGTACGACTACGTCAGCGACGACGTCGAGCGACCCGGACTCGTGGACGACCTGGAGGAGCGCGTCGCCGGCGACGTACGTTTCGACACGTACACGCGCCAACTGTACGCGACCGACGCGTCCGCCTACGAGATGACGCCGGTCGGCGTCGTCTTCCCCACCGGCACTGAGGATGTCGCGGCGGTCGTCGACTACTGTGCCACGCGCGAGATTCCCGTGCTTCCACGCGGCGGCGGTACGAGCCTCGCGGGCCAGGCGGTCAACGAGGCTATCGTTCTCGACTTCACGCGGTACATGGACGGCATCATCGACGTCGACCCTGGCAGCCGAGAGGCCCACGTACAGGCTGGCGCCGTCCTCGAAGACCTGAACCAGCGACTCGCGCCCCACGACCTGAAGTTCGCGCCCGACCCCGCAGCCGGCAATCGGAGCGCCGTCGGCGGCGCCATCGGGAATAACTCGACGGGCGCGCACTCCCTGAAGTACGGGAAGACCGACGCCTACGTCGAGGAGTGCGAAGTCGTGCTTGCGGACGGGTCGACCGCGACGCTCGGCGAGATGGACGTCGCGGAACTCCGCGAGCGCGCCGACGCGGACGCCGACGACCTCCTGCCGCGTGTCTACGCGGGCGTCGTCGCCATCCTCGACGACCACGCCGACGAGGTCGAAGCGCGCTTCCCCGACATGAAGCGCAACGTCTCCGGCTACAACCTCGACCGGCTCGTCGACGAAGCCAACGACGGCACTGTGAACCTCGCACGCCTGCTCGCCGGCAGCGAAGGGACGCTGGCCATCGTCACCGAGGCGACCGTCTCCCTCGAGACGGTTCCGGAGACGAAGTCGGTCACGCTGTTGACCTACGAGAGTGTCGTCGACGCCGTCACCGACGTCCAGCACGTCCTCGACCACGACCCCGCGGCGGTCGAACTCATCGACGACACGCTCATCGACCTCGCCAGCAACACCGCGGAATTCGAGGACGTCACCGCGTTGCTCCCCGAAGGGACGCGCGCCGCACTGCTCGTGGAATTCTACGCCGAGGACGACGAGGACGGCCGGAAGAAGACCGCCGGTCTCGTCGCGGACCGCGTAGAGGGCGGCCACGACGGTGGCGAACCCGACGTCGCTGGCGGTGGCGACAGGTACGCCTTCGACTCCCTGGTCGCCCACGACGACGAGGAGCGCGCGACCTACTGGAAACTCCGCAAGGCCGGGATGCCGATTCTGCTGGGCCGCACGAGCGACGGGAAACACATCTCGTTCATCGAGGACTGCGCGATTCCGCCCGAACACCTTCCGGAGTTCGTCACGCGCTTCCAGGAAATTCTCGAAGACAACGACACATTCGCGTCCTTCTACGCGCACGCCGGCCCGGGCGTCCTCCACGTCCGCCCGCTCATCAACACCAAATCCGAGACCGACCTCGCGGCGATGGAGGACATCGCTGACCGCGTCACCGACATGGTCGTCGAGTTCGGGGGGAGCGTCTCCGGCGAGCACGGCGACGGCCGCGCGCGCACCCAGTGGAACCGCAAACTGTACGGCGACCAGCTCTGGGGTGCGTTCCGCGACCTCAAGACCGCCTTCGACCCGGACTGGCTGCTCAATCCCGGCCAGGTCTGCGGGGACGTCTCGATGACCGAGAACCTCCGCTTCAGTCCGGAGTACGAATTCGACGCGGGCTTCGACGCGGAACTCAACTGGGACAACGAGAACGGCCTCCGCGGCATGGTCGAACTCTGCCACGGCTGTGGCGGCTGCCGCACCGGGCAGGACACCACGGGCGGCGTGATGTGCCCGACCTACCGCGCTGCCGACGAGGAGATTACGTCGACACGGGGTCGTGCGAACATGCTCCGGCAGGCGATGAGCGGCGACCTCCCCGACGACCCGACCGGAGACGAGTTCGCCGAGGAAGTACTGGACCTCTGTGTTGGTTGCAAGGGCTGTGCGAAAGACTGTCCCAGCGAGGTCGACATGGCAAAGATGAAAGCCGAGGTCACTCACGAGCGCCACCAGCGCGAAGGGGCCAGCGTCCGCGACAAACTGTTCGCGAACGTCGACACGCTCGCCGCACTCGGCAGCGCGACCGCGCCGGTCTCGAACCTCGTCTCGAAGTTCCCGGGCGCTCGCACGGTGATGGAGAAGACCGTCGGCATCGCCAGCGAGCGCACGCTCCCGACCTTCGAGCGCAAGACGCTCAAGGACTGGTTCGACGCGCGCGGCGGCACGACCGTCCCCGCGAGCGACGCTGACCGGAAGGCCGTGTTGTTCCCGGACACGTACACGAACTACGCGCACCCCGAAATCGGGAAGGCGGCCGTTCGGGTGCTGGAAGCCGCGGGCGTCCACGTCGACCTCGCCGACCGCACCGACAGCGGCCGACCCGCCCACTCGAAGGGCTTCCTCGACAAGTCCCGCGAAACTGCTCGAAAGAACGTCGCGGCGCTCGAACCGCGGGTCGCCGAGGGATGGGACGTCGTGCTCGTCGAGCCTTCCGACGCCGTGATGTTCCAGTCGGACTATCTGGACTTGCTCTCGGGCGATGCGGTCGAGACGCTCGCTGCGAACACGTACGGAATCTGCGAGTATCTGGACGTGTTCCGGCTGGACGAGGAAGCTGACTGGAGCGCGCCCGACGCATCGCTTTCCTACCACGGTCACTGCCACCAGAAGGCGACGAAGAAAGACCACCACGCGGTCGGCGTGCTGCGCCGCGCGGGCTACGCGACCGACCCCGTGGACTCGACGTGCTGTGGGATGGCCGGGACGTTCGGCTACGAAGCCGAGCACCACGCCATGAGTGAAGCCATCGGCGACATCCTCATCGACCAACTCGACGACAGCGACGGGGAACTCGCGGTCGCACCTGGCGCGTCCTGTCGGACGCAACTCGGCGACATGCTCGACGAGGACGCCCGCGACGCCGCGGACCTCGTTCCCGAGGACCGCGAGAGTCCGCCGACGCCTGTCGAACTGCTCGCCGCCGCCGTCCAGAACTAAGCGTTCTCGTTCTCCGCGAGATACTGCCGGCCTTCTTCGGTCTCGCGGAGCATCTCGTCGAACACCGCGGCGTCCGTCTGGAATTTGTGGACCTGGTGGAGGACGGTGTTGTGGAACCCCGAGATGAACTCGCCGAACTCTTTGAAGAACTCGTGAATCCAGCGCTGCATGTGGTCGTTGTCGCGGAACTGCGTGATGAACTGCCAGTGGTACTCCGAGTCCGCGTTGAAGAACATCAAGACGTGCGGGTCGTCACGAAGCGCCCAGTAGCAGTCCTCCCACTGGTCGGCGAAGTTCGGATAGTGGAACGACAACCGGAACAGGTAGTGGTTGAAGATGCTCTGGTCGGGAATGACCGTCTCCCGGTAGAGGCCGTCTTCGGCCATCTCGCGGAGAATCTCACTGATGCGGTTGTGAGAGAGTTCGATGCCGTACTCGTCGGCGAGAATCTGGCTGAGTTCGCGCGTCGACGCAGTCGGGTTCGCGACGCGCACCTTCAGAATGACGATGTTTCGAGGAGAGACTGAGTCGTCTGGCCCGTTCGCTGGCATGCCCGTGAGTCGGACGGGGGCCGTCAAATTCCTACTGGTTGGCGGCCCCGACCCAACTAGAAGGGGTACTCGCGGGGTTCGTGCTGAACGCTAATCCACTTCTGCTCGGTGACCTCCTCGAGGAAGTCCGTGGTGTTGTAGCCGCCGACGCCGGACGCGTTCGTCCCGCTGAACGGCACGTGGGCCTCGTCGTTGATGGGCTGGTCGTTGACGTGCACCATCCCGGTGTCCATCCGGTCGGCAATTTCGCGGCCCGTTCCGAGGTCGCCGGCGTGCACGCTCCCGGAGAGACCGTACTCCGTGTCGTTGGCGAGTTCGACCGCCTCGTCGACGTCCGAGAACGGGATGACCGGCGCGATGGGACCGAAGTGCTCGAAGCACGCCGCGGACATGTCGTTGGTCACGTCAGAGAGCACGGTCGGCTTCACGACTAGCGAGTCGGAGACACCCTCGACGTCGAAGGTTTCGCCACCCGTCTCCAGCGTCGCGCCAGCGTCGACGGTCTCCTCGACGTATTCGAGCATCTCGTCGCGCTGGGACTCGTCGATGATTGGCCCGACGACCGTCTCGGGGTCGTGGGCACTCCCGACGGGCAGCGACTCCGCGCGTTCGGTGAGGCGTTCGACGTACTCGTCGTAGACGTCCTCGTGGACGAGGTGACGATTGATGGAGATACAGACCTGGCCCTGGTGGACGAACGACCCGAAGACCGCGGCATCGAGCGCCTGGTCGAGGTCTGCGTCCGCGGTCACGATGTGGGCGTTGTTGCCGCCGAGTTCCATCGCGGGGACGGCGAGATTCTCGCCGGCGAGCCCCGCGACGTGGCGACCGACAGGCGTCGAACCGGTGAACGCGACGACGTCGCTCTCGGGGTGGCTGGCGACACGGTCACCGATTTCGGAGCCGCGGCCGGTAACGACGTTCAGCACGCCCTCGGGAAGGCCGGCTTCCTCGAAGAGCTTCGCGATAAGGAGGCCGCCCACGATGGGGGTGTTCGTCGAGGGCTTGAGGACGACGCTGTTCCCCGCGGCGATGGCGGGCGCGACAGCGCGCATCGAGAGGTTCAGTGGGAAGTTCCACGGCGAGATGACCGTGACGACGCCTTTCGGCTGGCGTTCGACGATGTTCTCCTTGCCCGGGATGTTCGAGTCGGCGTGTTCGCCTTTCGTCCGCCGCGGCAGCGTCGCGGCCTCGCTCGTCTGGTCGCTGGCGAGGTGGACGGACGTCCCGCCCATGATGGCGGAGCCACCTGCTTCGCGGCCGAGCAGGCCAACGATGTCCTCCTCGTGCTCTTCGAGGAGGTGGAGGACGTTCTCCAGTACTTCCTGTCGTTGCGCGGGCGGCGCCTCGGCCCACTCCGTCTGCGCGTCGGCGGCGGCCTCGTAGGCAGCGTTCACGTCTTCTTCTGTCCCCTCGGGGACGTGTGCGACCGTCTCGCGCGTCGAGGGATCTTCGACAGCGATGGTTTCCCCGCTCTCGGCGGCAACCCACTCGCCGCCGATGTACTGCTCGTTCCAGTCCGCGTCTATCGAGAGTTCGAGCGTCATCATCTACCGATTGCGGGCCGAATTAGATAAAAGTACGCGCGCGGGCGTCGACTACCGCATCCCACTGGCTGTCTTTTTCGGGGAGAGAACCCCGTCGTTCACGACGGGCGTGAATCCGACAACGACTGCACTACCAACGGTCGATAGCCAGCTGGATATTCCAGGCGAATCCATCCGTTTAAGTCTGTTCGTAGACATAGGCTATGTATGGCGATTGAGGTCACTCGCACCTACGTTGGGTCCATCCAGAACCACCAACAGGTCTGCGATGGCCTCGACTCGCTCGGAGACTCCGCCTCAAAGATTTGGAATGTCGCCCGCTGGACAGCCGACCGCATCTGGGATGAGACTGGCGAAATCCCAGATGAAGGCGTGCTGAAAGCGTATATGAAAAACCAGTCGTGTTGGAAAGATTTGAACGCGCAATCCAGTCAGAACGTCATCGAAGAACTTTCTGACGCTTTCCACTCCTGGTTCGATCTGCGACACAAGTTCGACGAGGCGAATCCACCCGGCTACCGCAAACACGGCGACACCCGGCCCAAGAGTACAGTAACGTTCAAAGAAGACGGGTTCAAACACGACCCCGAAAATAATCGCGTTCGACTCAGTAAGGGGTCAAACCTCAAAGAGCATTTCTCGGACTTCCTGCTCTGCGAGTACCAGACACGCCCAGACGTTGACCTCTCAGAAGTCAATCGGGTGCAGAACGTTCGTGCGGTCTGGAACGGCGACGACTGGGAACTGCACTTCGTCTGCAAAGTCGAACTCGAAACCACCGAGTCCGCAGGCGATGGAGTGGCAGGTATCGACCTCGGGATCGCGAACATCGCCACGGTCGCCTTCCCCGACGAATACGTTCTGTACCCCGGCAACTCGCTCAAAGAAGACCAGCACTACTTCACCCAAGCAGAATATGACACCGAGGGTGACAACGGCCCCTCAGAGCAGTCGATGTGGGCACGACAGAAACTCACAGAACGAGAGACACACTTCTACCATACGCTAACGGACACCATTATCACGGAGTGTGTTGAGCGCGGTGTTGGGACGCTCGCGGTGAGTTGGCCTGAAGACGTGCGAGAATCCGACTGGGGGAAAACTGGGAACAAGAAGTTACACTCGTGGGCGTTCGATCGCATCTACCAGTACCTCGAATACAAAGGTGAGATGCGTGGTGTTGAGGTGCTGAAGGAGAACGAGTGGGACACCTCGAAGACGTGTTCGCGGTGTGGTGACGACACGAAATCAAACCGTGTCGAACGTGGGTTGTACGTCTGCCAGTCGTGTGAGTTGGTAGCCAACGCGGATTGTAATGGGGCGGAGAATATGCGTCAGAAGATAACTCCGAGTCCTCACGGCGAGGATAGGAGTAACGGCTGTGTGGCACAGCCCTCGACACAGTTGTTCGACCGCGGGAGCGGGACGTTCAAACCAAGAGAACAGGTCGTGTCGTAGACCAGTAAATATCCCACCTGAGGTACGGGAAGCCCCGTCGTTTACGACGGGGAGGATGTCACTCGATGGGGAAGCGCAGGTCCGCGGCGTTCTCCGTCTGCGGGTAGACGAGTTGCTGGTCGCCATTCCACCACTGCGCGCTCGCGGCCGACAGCTGGCCCGGCTCGGGCATGCCGTACTCGTCGAAGCTGAACTCGCCGATGACGGTCTGGAACTCCGCCTCGTTGAGTGTCGACCGGACTGCGTCCGGTTCTGTGGATTCGGCTCCGGAGAGCGCTTGCTGGGCGGTCTGTACGAGATTGTAGCCGACGCCGACCATCACGCGTGGCACGGCGTTCTCGCCCGCGTCCTCGGTGTTCGCACGGTAGGTGTCCAGCAGCGTCTGGTTGCCGTTCCCGGTCATTCCGGGGGCCCAGCCGGGACACATCGTCACGTAGTTGCCCGATTCGCCGAGCGCCGACCACCACGCCTGCGGGTCTGCCGCCCGCACGAACTCGATGAACTCGGGCGTGTAGCCGCTGTTGTTGATCTGGGTCATCGCCGTGATGCCGTCCGGGGGCTGCGGACATGCGACTAGTGCCTCGACGTTCGCGCTCTCGGACTGGGAGATGAGCGTCGAGAAGTCCTGGTTGCCCGTGTTGTACGTCTCCCGCATCGCGATTTCGTAGCCGGCTTCCGAGAGCTTCGTCTCCCAGGCTTCGGCCATCTCCTGGCCCCAGCCGGAGTTCTCCTCCCAGATGCCGACGCGTTCGGGGCGGTCGGCTTCCGGTACCAACTCCAGCAGGCCGGTGGTTGCGCGCGTCACGTCCCGCGTCTTCGGGAACGGCGTGTATGTCCATTCTTTGCCTTCGTCGGTTAGCGGCGCTTCGTAGCACGTGGCGACCGCGAGGAACGGAAGTCCCTCGTTCTCGGCGAGCGCGCTGCCCGCCATCACGAGCGGGCTGGAGAAGCTCCCCCAGATCATGTCGACGTCGTTGTTGCTGAGGGTCTCCTGCATGACCTGGCGCAGCGTCGCGGGGTCGCTCTCGTCGTCTTTCACGATGAGTTCGACTTCCTGGCCGTCGATTCCGCCGTTCTCGTTGATGACGTCGACACCGAGTTCGTAGCCGCGCAGCATCTCGGTACCGACCGAGGAGAGCCGCCCCGTTTCCGGGACTGCGGCCGCGACAGTAATCGTATCATTGCTTCCACCGCCGCCACCGAAGGCTGTACAACCTGCCAGTCCAGTGATGCCGAGCGCACCGGCTGCGCCGGCCGACTTCAGGTACGACCGCCGCGTCTGGCCTTTGTCAAACGTGCCCATACACTCTACTCGACAATCATTATGTTAAATGTTTCCGTTAGAATTGGATTGGCTGTGAGGGAACTAGGGCCCATGGCTTACCAGTATATGCCATCCTGTGGGTGCCGTTGTTTTCGTCGCTCGTTCACCCACGAATTCTACACCATGACCGCTTCCTCACCTCGGCGCTGCATCCAATCCCCTCGGAAGTACAGACTACCATTATGATTGAAAATTCGGGTCGGGACAGTGCTCATTGAGACTTGTTAGTCGTACATGAAAGCCATGATACCCTGTATCTGACGCCACACCGCCAACTCGGGGTGTTCGACAAACATGGCTGTTTACCTGAAATATTGGGTTATTATTGTATATTTGTTCTATAACTAGATAATAATCGAACAATTATGCATAATTTTGTCGATGTCGGATGCCATATCCTGTGGTCCGGAACCAAGTCCCCGACGATGGGCTGGCAGCCACACTCTCCGTTTCAACTTTCGTATTATTCTCGAATACACTCAAAAAAGCGAGTGATCTACGCCACACGACTGTCTCTCTGCACGCCCGACTGGTCAGGCGACGCGGTACACTGCCAGTTTCACGCCGTACGGCTGGCGAACGCCGGTCGCAACGAATACGTTCTGGGTCAGCCAGTCGGGCTCCGGGTCGGCAGTCTCGAACTCCGGTACCGAGCGGAAGTAGACGTCTTCGGGGTCGACTTCCTCCCCGTCGCGCAGTCGGCGGCTGTCCTCGGGGGACGCGTACCGGATGCCGCGGTTCTCCACGTAGACGCGCGAGCCACCGTCCGTCTCGAAAGCGTACTTCGCCACCAGTTCCGTGGGGCGCTCGGTACGATAGAGTTGGTAGTCCGCGCCGCCGGGGAGTACGTGCCCGTCGATGTGACCCGACACCGTCCCATCGGTAATCTGGATGATGCGCCGCTCGCCATCCCCGGTCTCCCCGATATCGATGGGCTCGGCGACCTCGATGTCGAGGTCGAGAACGTGCTCCAGCGATGGTGGAGGTGCTCGTTGCTGTGCTCGTTGATAACTCCAACCATACTCCAGTGTTCGCCTCCCGGTATATAATTGCTACTCAGGTACCTATCGGAGAACCACAGGGCCGCCGATTTCGGTCGTGTTAACTTAGGCATGATTCCACCAGACGGCGTGGGCTTGCAACCACGTTTCAGCAGTTGCTGGATCGACATGGCGGAAACAGTTTGAGAACGAAGAGGTTCGTCGTTCTACCTCTCTAAAGACACGTTCGATTGAAGTTCTGAAGCCGTGTTGCTGGACGCGGTAGCTGTAGCCTTCTCGACGGAGTCCGCCGATTAAATCGTCCGCGTCATCGACGAGAAACACGGCCTCAGAGACGTCGTGTTTCTCGGATAACTCAGTGAGAAACTCTCGAGCAATCGGAATCGTATACGTCGGAAATAGCCGAGAATGGAGGAATCTGTTCGTTTCTGGATCGACAGCAGCGTACAGCCAATACTGTTCGTCGTTAATTCGGATCGCTTTCTGATCGACCGCAACGCGATCCGGGCTTTCACCGTCAGCTGGCTGTAGATCGGCCTTCTGTACCCAGTTATGAACGGCGACACGACTCCGCTTGACACCCAAATCCTCAAGAAGCGTAACTGTATTCGAAAGTGATAGTCCTGCAAGATGGTATCGAATATCCTTTTCAATAATCTCGCGGGTGTCCGTTCTCGCTCCATAAAATCTAAGTCAATCCACTCGATAGACTCGCTGAGGCGGTCTAATTCGGCCATAGGAATCCGAACTAATGACCGCCTCATTCTCTAACTTAACGCGACCCAGTATTCTTGGAAAACATTCAAGTTGGCAGTGTTTAACGAAGAAGGGGTGCTGTATTTAGCCGTTGTTGGTTCTAAGGCTCCATCCTCAAGGAACGCCCTCAAGGAAGCGACGGTAGTCGCTGAGTAGGGCGCGGTATTTCACCTAGAGAAATCGTCAATTAGAGTTGTTATTTGATCAGGATCCTCCATCATCGGGTAGTGACCTATCTCGGAGAGCACCACTGGTTCAACATCCGGCAATTGTTCTACGGTCTCCTTGAAAACATCATCTTGAATAAAGTAATCATCGGCACCGCGTACGAGCATGACCGGGCAGTTAGCCTTATCAAGTTCACCAACGCGGTTGAAATCCGCCCACGCCTGTAGGTCATTAGTTGCAATTTCGTGGGCACTGCGATGTTGCCACGCCAATTCCTCTCGGTGTGCCTCCGGACAGGTCGGGCCGACAGCATCAATAACAGAGTACTCTAGGATGTCCTGCCAGCCGGGGAGCGCATGAGGATGAGAGAGCCGGCCCAGTTGAGCGCCACGCGTGCGACCAGCACCCTCCATTACAACAGCACCTGCGAGGTCGTCAGCATGGTCAATGGCTAACGACAGTGCAGCATCACCGCCGACAGAACAGCCACTGACGACAGGCTGATCGATATCTAGCACTTCAATCAACTGCCACACTGCATCGGCATGTTGTATAATCGTCGTATTGGGCTCTCCGTCGGCCGGGTATGACTTACCATGCCCGGGAAGGTCGGGGATGACCACGTGATATCCCAGATCAGCGAGCTCCGGTGCCACGTACCGCCACTGCCGACCGTCTGCACCTGCCGTATGAATTAGTATAATTGACTGTTTGTCTGGATCACCCGTGGTTTCATAATATGTTCGTGTTCCATCTATATCGATATATTTGCCGGTGAGATCACTCATTCTGCCACCGCCATTTCCGCCGTATCGCCAAGAGTATTGTTCTGAAGATGGCGCACTAACAACTCGACCGCGTCCCGTAATCGGTTAGCTTCCAGTTTGTTTCCTTTGCTCCGAATAGCGGTTTCATACAGGGCCTGCGAAAACGAAATGTCGTCAGCAGCGAGTTGCTGCCAAGCTGATTCGTCGCCGACTAACCGGAATGTCGCGCCAAATTGCGGTACGAAGGGCTCCGTATCGATAATTTCCCCACGATAAATTTTCAGCCAAACTGTTTGATTGCCTATTTCAAGCGCTATCGAACCATCAAAGTGCTCAGCTGCTTCGCTAAATTCACCGTCGTTGTTAGCGGACGCGACGGTATCAGTTAACCACGTGTCGTTTCCGAACATCAACTATCTCTGGTGTCGGGAGCCACCTAAATCTATCTCCGGAATCGGCCGCTTCCCTACCTCACAATAGCTGTTGAATTCGCTTGGATGCATCACCGTCCTCGTAGGCCAACCGCATCGCCGCCTGCTCGTCGGCCTGGATTTGTTCACGAGTCGGCGTACCAACCGGCGCCAACTGTGCTTTGAGTGCAGTAATGGCCGTGCTGCTGCTTTCACCGATATTTTTGAGGAGACTATTTAGAGACGCATCGAGATTGTCTGGTGGCGCTGTCTCCGTGACGAAGCCCGCTGCCGCCGCTTCTTTGGCCCCGATATCTGCACCAGTAAACAGCCACTCCCGGGCCCGTCGTTCGCCGACCAACTGTGGCAACAGCGTGGTCGTGAACCCGGCAACTGGAATACCGAGGCTAGCTTCTGGAATAGCGAACGTGGCGTCATTACTGGCGACGACCAAATCGGCCCCAAGACAAATCAAAAACCCTGCACCGTAGGCTCGCCCCTGTACGCCGACGACGACCGGGAGGGGACAGTCTCGCAATGATGCAACGAGGGATTGGGCCTGTTCGGCAAGAGTCGCCGGATCGGACAACTCAGCAGGGTTAAGATCAGATATGTCGGCACCTAACGAAAAATCCTCGCCGAAGGCAGTGATCACGATTGCGCTGCCGTCGTCTGGTTTTACTGATTCAAATAATTCTGACAGCACACAAATCGTCTCCATTGGAAGCGCATTTCGCTTCTCAGGCCGCGCCAGCTGTACCTCATGGATCGCCACTTCGGACGCGGAATCAAGTGATCGAGTCGTGACTTGGAGATACTTCGTGTCTGGAATTTCCATATCTTCTGGTCGCAGGGAATCCTAAAAGTAATTACGGGTTTTAATTGATTGTTTCTTGAAGGATACGCTCGTATTCTGCTTCGAATTTTCCTCGTTCGCCAAGGTACTGAAGAGTACTCTTTCGCATCAGGTATAGCTCATCGGCGACTTCCTTTGACAGTTGGATTTTCTCATCAACCAATAGTACGGTGACGCCCTCGTCACTAATCTCTAAAATTGTGTCGCGAACGTCTTCAACAATTTTAGGTGCGAGTCCTAGCGTCGGTTCGTCGAGCAGAATAAGATCTGGCTCGACCACCAATCCCTGAGCGATAGCAAGCATTTGTTGTTGGCCACCACTCATCGTGCCGGCATCTTGCTGGCGGCGTTCATCGAGAATGGGAAATAAGTCAAAAACCCTCTCGAGGACATCTGGGCTCGAATCCGTGACCGGAACCATCGCAGTTTGGAGGTTTTCAAGGACGGTCATTTCCGGAAATACGGTATGTCGCTCAGGCACGTACGTCAGGCCTTGCTGGATAAGTTCGTGGGGAGCAAGCCCTACGGCGCTTTCACCACGGAAGGTAATGGAACCTGAATCAGGGGCCTTTACCCCTGCAATTGTTTTCATCAGCGTTGTCTTCCCGGCACCGTTCGCTCCGACGACAGAGACGACACCGCCTTCGGGAACCGATAGATCAACATCTCGAAGGACCGTCATATCGCCATAGGACACTTGCAAGTCCGAAACGGACAAAAATTCTCCGGTCATAGTGCCATCTCCCCTAAGTACTGTTCTTGAACTTCTTCATCGTTTTTGACCTCCTCTGGTGTTCCTTGACCAAGGACCCTTCCTTGAGAGAGGACGATTACGTTGTCTGCCAAATCAAAGGCAGTCTCGATGTCGTGTTCAATAAGCATGAGGGTTTTTTCTTCAGCAAGTATATTGAGGTGATCAAGCATTGCCGGTTTTTCGGCCGGATCAAGCCCCGAGAACACCTCGTCGAGTAAGAGTAGTTTACCATCTGCAGCCAGTGCCAAGGCGACGCGTTTGCGCTCGAACAGTGTCAGCTCCTCACCAAGCTTGTCGTTGATTTCCATCAAATCCAAGGCCTCCATCAATTCACGAGGGTCAGATCGGAAAACTCCGAGGCTGATGTTTTCGGCTACGGTCAGCTCATCGAAGACATCGACCTCTTGGAAGGTACGGCGAATACCCATGCGAGCAACCTTATAGTCTGGCGTTTGGGTGATGTCTGCACCGTCGAAAACGACGCTTCCTTCATCCGGCGTGTGGTAGCCGGTAATGCAGTTGAACAACGTCGTTTTTCCAGCGCCGTTCGCGCCGATGATTACTGTTGTCTCGCCTTGCGTAATCGAAAGCGAGACGCTATCAAGGGCGACGATACCACCGAATGTCCGCTGTACGTCTGTTACTTCCAAAATGCCCATGAGCTATCACCTTTTTTGCCGAATCCGTCGAAGTAGTCGTTGAACCCACCAACAATACCACTTGGAAGGAACAAAATCACGAGGATGAGAGTGACTCCAATGACATACGGACGGTAGTCACCGAAGCCCATCGATCGAATGATTTCTGGTAGACCGATCATAAGAATGGCGCCAACAATCGGGCCATAGATGGTCCTGAGACCGCCAAGAACGGCGATTACCAACAGAAGCACTGTCTGGTCAAGTGTAAACGCACCTGGCGTGATGAGGCCGTTAACGTGCGCGTAGAGCGCACCGCCGATGCCGAGTACAAACGAGCCTAACACGACGGAAATGAGTTTATATCGAGACGGATTGTACCCAATCGAACGCAGTAGCTCCTCGTCTTCACCAGTCGCGATTGCAAGCGTGCCGAACAGCGAGCGGTCGAACGCGGTCACGATGAAGATTACGAGAACCAAAACCGCAAGCAAGAATACGTATTGTTCAATCTGACTCGTGAAGACAAGTGGACCCAACGAGGGACTGGGCATCCCGGAAATACCGGTCGGGCCCACTTCGCCCCAGTTGGTGAAGACGTAGTAGACGATTTGCTCGAAGGCGAGCGTGGCGATGACAATTTCGAAGGTCGAGCCGATGATGATCGCCGACATCGCGACGGCACTACCAACGATGGCGGCTGTGACGCCGCCGATTAGCAGTGTCACCACGAAGGGGAGTCCCATCTGAATCGCCAGCAATGACGAGACAACCCCACCGATGACCGCAAGCGCAGCCGGACAAAAGACAAGCAGGTTTGGCCATCCAAGCATGATGTTGTAGCCTGACGCCATAATGCCAAACATGAGTACTAAGAGCGAGACGTAGCCGACATAACTTGACGAGATTACGAGCGGAACCGCGATAAGCCCGGCGAACAGAACGAATACGGCGGTACGAATCGGTTCTGTCCACTTTAGGTTTCGTAGATCGACGTCAAGTTCATCCTCAGGTGTGGCCGTCGACTCGGGATTACTCATCTGATTACCCCCTGTCGAAGAGACTTTGCCCGTTTCCGGAGTCCGGTGATAAGCGATTCTTCGCCCTCATTAAGGATAATAGCCTTCAATAAGAAGAAGGCGATGAGCACGGCGAATTCCGAGGCATAAATATAGTACGACGAGAGGTACAGTACCGCGAAGGTTTCGTAGAGACCGAGAGCGTAGCCGGCAACCATCGCCCCCATGACACGGCCGATGCCACCGAGAATCACAATGATGAAGGCCTTGATGAGCAACGAAAACCCGAGCGTCGGTTCAAGGGTGAACATTGCTGCATTAAGTATGCCAGCGGCGGAAATCATCGCCGCGCCCAGCGTGAACGCTACAAGGAACACCCGATTGACGTTGATGCCACGCATGATTGCGAGTTCTCGATCCTGGACGATTGCCTGAAGGCTGAGGCCGATCTCTGTGTAGTTTATGAGCCAATAGAGGAACACGAAATTCGCTATGGCGAATGCGATTACAACCAATTCAAGATGGGAAACGGATGTGTCTACGACCTGGATGCTACCCTCTTGAAGTTGGCCCAACTCAATGTATTTCGGCGAATGGCCCCAAATTTGGGCGTAACCCCGCTCAAGAATTCTAGATAACCCGATAGTCACGAGGATGACCCCGAAGACGTACTCCGATTCTTTCCGGTCATAGAGAGGTGAAATAATTGCTTTTTCGATAGCGGCGCCAAGTAAAGCGATTATGAGAACAGCCCCGATCAGGCCGACAACCCACGGGAGACCAGTGAGATTCACCAACTGATAAAAAGCGTATGCACCGCCCGCAAACAGCGCGGCGTGTCCCATGTTGGGAATATCCATCACCCCGAAAATGATGGTAAAACTCGCCGCGAATACGGCGAAAATGCTTCCTTGAATGAGGCCATTAATGAGTGATTCAATTAGGACCATCTCTGTCTCAGAGTTCCGTCTCCGGCGGGATGCTTGTAATCGGCGGGAGTTGACCGTCCCATGCAACAGTGTCAATTTCTGCCTCACCACTTGAGCCGTCGAACTTGATTAGTGCACCGGGAATGGACGGCTGACCTCGATTATTGATGGTCGCGTCGCCGAGGATGGTCGTGAATTCGTTCCCGACTAACGCCTCTCGCAGGTCTTGTCCGTTCGTTGATCCAGCCTGTGTAAGTGCGTACTCGGCAGCTTGTGCGTCGGCATAGACGTTATAAGCGGTCGGATGGTCCGGTGTTCCCTCTATTGATTGGTATGCCTCGAACTGGGAGAGAGCCTCATCACTGATGGTTTCGGCAATTTGATCGTTATCGGCGTAGGAGAGCCGGGTATAGACGCCAAGGGCGTATACGTTGGTCATCGAGCCACCGACTTGGTCTAGTGAATTGTAGTCGGCACCTCCGAGACCGGTTAGGATTGGCATTTCGTCGTTGAGACCGGCTCGGTCCTGTTGTGCAATGAATCGCTGCATCGCCGCTGCCCATGTTTGCACGTAGAGCGCATCAATATCGGCGTTGCGAGCGCTAGTAATGTACGACGAGAAGTCTTGTTGGCTGAACGAGAACCGACCGAGATTTTCATATTCACCGTCGTTGCCGGCTTCGTTGAACCACCAGTCCATCAGGTCAAGCGTGTCGCCGCCCCAGTCGCCTTCTTCAGCGATGACACCAATTCTGTCGATGTCGTCGCTGTCGCTGACGAATTGGAGTGCTGGATAGGCGTCCATCACTGTCGAGACCGTTAGTCGCATCATGTACGTCCCCTCGGTGTTTACCTGAGGAGTAAAGCCATGTGTGAACGTCGGAATCTGGTTATTATTGATGACCTCATTAATCGCAATGGCACCGTTCGAGCGCCACGAAGAGAGAATCATCGAAACGTCGTCTGATGTGGCGAGTCGCTGTGCTGCCGACCGTGCTTGGTCATTGGAGGATTCGTCGTCATACTCAACGATACTAACCTCGCGCGACTCGCCGCCCACATCAAGACCGCCGTCGCTGTTAACGTTCTCGACCCAGGCGCTCTGCGCTTCTGTCGCCAGTTCACCGAAGGCAGCAGCGGATCCTGACAGCGGATTGATTGCGCCCAACTGAATTTGGTTTCCACCGCCGCCACCGCCCATGCACCCAGCTAGACTGACAGCGATTCCAGTTACCGCGCCACTCTTGGCCAAAAACGACCGTCTATTGTACTCTGCCATGTGTCTCCAAGTGCCACATCTCAATGATGGTATATAAAACTTTTTCATGAGATAGTGCGTTCAGATAAATGCTTGAATGTTACTGGTATTTTATCTTCTTCCCCAATTTATGGCGATTTCAACCCAAAACTAGGCGGTGGTTTGTTCTAATCCGAATCAAACCTCGAAACGAACACAGCGAAATCCATCTAAACACGACTCTTGTCTGAATCTATCTGTCATCCGAAAATTGAATTGCTCAGGAATTATACAGAATCGAGGAGAATACCTGTGGGTTCAGCCGCAGGATGAATCCGGTAACTCGGACCCAGTGCACGGTTCGATAGCCAATCCCAGAGTTCTTCATCCGTGTGTTGAACTGACAGGCAACCATACTTAGAGGCAGGAATCGGGTGGGATGGAGTAATTCCCGCCAGTCCGACGATGGCGGCCTATCTACCCCACACAATCAGACAGTAATCGGAACCAGTCTGGTGAACGGTCGGTTCCTAGAATGAACCGATTCCGTGCCCGACTGCTTGCAAGCACCACAGAACGTAACTTCGAGTCCGTCGAAGTCTGGGGGATTTCCCGAGGCAAAACCAACTCCGGGAGTCCCTCTATGACCGAGGAGAGGAATCCTCGGGGGCTTGGCACTCCCAGCAGTCTCACCCGTCCCAGTCCGTGAACCCCGCGCGGATTCTTACCGCGTCGGGGTTCGGTGGGACTGCAAACCTGAAATCTCCAACGCTCAGGATTCCTCCGCGTTTACGCCGAGGAGGATGTCAACGGTCCTCGACGTACGTCATTTCGTCGTCAACCGACTGCCAGACGTCCATCGCGATGGGAGAATCCTTTTCCTCGATGATTTCTGCAATGAGTCCAGCTGCACGGCTAACGATGGCAAACCCACGAGCAGCTTCCGGTTCTAAGCCAAGGTCTGACGCAAGAGCTCCGATAGCTCCAGTAACATTGATCGGGAGATCTCTTCCTGTAGCCCCCTCAAATTCGCTCTGTAGGTCCCGGAGGATGGCCACATGTTCGCCAGCAACGTTGGCATCTTCGGCAAGCTCGAAGAGACGCTGAGCGCGAGGATCAACCGGGTCAAATTCGGGGTGGCCTATTCCTGAAAAACGACTCCCACTCTCTTGGTAGGCCGCAACGAGCTCTGCCACTGACGCTTCTCGGTCGTCGGCCGAAGCAATCGACTGGAGGTCGGTGGCGCACTGTTCCATCGCTCCTGCGAAGCGGGATCCGACGCCGAGCAGACCGCTTGCCACAGCTCCTTGAGTCGAGTTAGGTTCTGAAAGGAGTGTCAAACGCGTTGCGATTGCATGGGGTGTCGTTCCGTGTACCATCAATGAGGAGAGCATCGCATTCACGAGGCGCTGCTCCTCGGCTGTCAGCGACTCTCCAATAAGTAGATGGATGAATGCACTCCCGAAGTCCATCTTGCCCATCACCTCTTCTGTGAGGTTCTTCCCACGGATAGTCACTGATTCCTCGTCGTGTGTCGAAAGTCGGGTCTTGTAGTCACCGTTCATCGCAAATAGACTTGTTTTGCTTTGAACAATAAAATTGGCGCTCCATTAACTCCAAGCTAGATAGCAGTGGTGCTATTGGTCGAAAGAGGTTGACCAGTGCGAACAAACAAGGAAGGGTGACTAGCGATTCTGATTAAATGAGGTGGGCATTTCCAAATATAATTGGACCAAAAGCATTCGAATATACAAAAATCATTCCTATACTTTTAGAATTTTCCTACCTTACAGCCCTATCGACGGAATCAATACCGAAGCACGCGATAAATTTTGGTGCTCGATTCCATGCTTTCAGGTTATCACCGTGAGCGCTACTGAAGTGGCGTCCGACACTCCTGTGTTGGCAGAACGGGAGTCCACTGGCAAGCCCACCACTTCAGCGGCGGGTCGCTGACGTAATCGGAATACCGCCGAACGGGTGTTTTTGAATGTGGAATGCCGCCCTGAGATGTTTGCCACAACTTTTCGTCAAGTAACTACAGACTTTGCTGAAATATGACCACAAACCTTCGCGGTTGTCTGGGACCACCCAATTTGAACAATACCTGTTTGTGGACACCAAGCTATTTGCTGTAGTCACACGATAGCAAAGATATGACTTGGCGTGGCGACACCCTCAACGAGTTGTTAGATGCAGCCAAGAGAGACTACGGAGAAACAGATGCACTCGTCACATCGCGTGAACACTTAACGTACACTGAATTGCACGAACGCGTTCGTGAATTCGCGCGCTCCCTACTCACAATCGGAGTTCGTCCGGGCGATCGGGTCGGCGTACTCATCAGTAATCGTGTGGAGTGGTTTATTGCCACCTACGCTGTCGAACGTGTGGGCGCAACTATGGTTGGTCTGAATACGTGGTACAAGGCTGATGAACTCCAATACGCACTCCGACAGGCGGATGTTTCGACACTTATCACTCTCGATAGCTTCCTCGGAAACGACTATACGGAGATGCTCACCGATATTGACCCTGCCATCGCGTCGGGTGATTCCAGCAACATAAATTCCGTTGAGTTACCAACCCTCCAAAATATCGTTGTAATCGGTGATGCACCGCCTTGGGCACACGAGTGGACGAGGCTTATTACAAGGGCGGAGGATGTGTCTCTGGAGCGGTTAGAAACAATTGCCGAGTCCGTTTCCCCAACTGACGAGGCTTTTATCCTATTTTCATCTGGGACAACGAGCCGTCCAAAACCGATTGTTCTCGAACACGATGGGTTGGTGACGAACCCGAGAAGTATTGGATCACGACTCGGAATCAAAGACGGCGACCGCTTTTGGCTCGGGTTGCCCCTATTTTTCAGCTTTGCGGCCTGTAATGAGTCGATAACGGCATTTGCACATGGTTCTACCCTCGTCGTTCAAGAGCACTTTGACGCCGACGAGGCAGTCGCCCTCATCCAAGAAGAAGCCTGTTCTGTCTTGTATGGAATGGGGAATATGTTCAAACAGATGGAAGATTCTGGAATTGATCTCCAAGAAGCACTTGACTCAGTACGAGTTGCCTTTGTTGTCGGACCACGCCCTGTCCGTCGACGTTTTGAAGAAGAGCACGGTATTGAGCAAGTGTTACACGGTTACGGCCTCACCGAAGTTTCTGCTATCTGCGCCATTACGCACCATAAATCCCCGAAAAAGCAACGGCTAAACACCGTCGGACACCCGCTTGCCAACGTCGACATTCGGATTAAGAACCCGGAAACAGGCGTCGAGGTTGCTCCCGGCAAGGAAGGTGAAATATGTGTTCGAAGTCGAGCGATGTTCAGAAAATATCTCAAGCGACCAAATAGGACTCGAAAAGCCATTGACGATGAAGGATACCTTCGAACCGGTGATCTCGGATGGCTTGATGCGGACGGCCGACTGGTCTTCGAAGGCCGTATCAAAGATATGATTAAAACCGGCGGTATTAATGTCTCGCCACAAGAGGTCGAGCGCGTCATTAGCCAGCATCCAGATGTCGATGAAGTATCCGTAGTAAGCCTGCCTGATGACGAAAAGAATGAAGTCGTTGGTGCAGTGGTGAGGCCCGTGTCGAATCGCCCGCTCACCGAAAACGAAATTATTTCATTCTGTGCAGAGCAGATGGCGGGTTACAAGGTCCCGGCTGCGGTTGACATCCGTAAGGGTGAATTTCCACGGACAGATACTGGAAAAATTCGGAAGGTCGAGCTCCGTGAAGACCTCGTCGACGAGACGGAACGTTGAGTACCACCAATGAACATATGGTAATGACCTACATACATTGAGTATGGAGACAGATTTACGTGGGGACACGCCTGGTGTTCACCGGCTGCTCACAAGTCTCGTCGCACCACGCCCTATCGGATGGATAAGTACCATAGACACGAGCGGCGTGTCGAACCTTGCGCCATACAGCTATTTCAACCTCGTCCATACTGACCCGCCGGTTGTGATGTTCTCAGCAGAGGACGGCGACGACGGTTTGAAGCACACACCCGCGAACGCAATCGAAACCGGAGAATTTGTTATAAATCTAGTTACAGAGGCGCTTGCGGAGGCGATGGAACACACGGCTCATCCTGCTTCAGCTGCTGAAAGTGAGTTCAAGTCTGCAGGGCTTGAGGAAGCACCCTCAGTTGTGGTTGACGCCCCGCGGGTTGCTGCGTCTGCGGCACATCTCGAATGCGAACTGCGGGATACAAAGAAAATCCACGGAAGCACGTTAATTTTCGGTGACGTCAGACACGTCCATGTCGATGAGGATTTGCTGACGGACGAAGCAATCGACGCTCGAAAAGTCGACGCAGTCGGCCGACTCGGCGGGCCGTATTTTACGGGTATAAACCAACTCTCGCTTACGCGAAGGACCGATTACTGACGCAATTTCGGTCTATCCGTGTTGTGTGTCACCATTACACTTATCAGGTACTCCCTTCGAAACCCCCATATGGAAGCTCTTACCGATGAGCAGCGGATGGTTCTCAAGACCGTTCGGGAACTCGCCGAGCAGAATTTTGCCGAGAAGGCGTGTACTTGGAACGACCAAGCACCGTGGGAGAACATCCAACTTCTCGCTGAGCACGGGTTTCTCGGCCTCAATTTTGACGAGAAGTACGGCGGTGGCGGGATGACAGAAATCGAAGCTGTGCTGATGATTGAAATCGTCTCCCGGGTCTGTCCTGACACAGGACTATTCCTCAACTCTCAACAGATGCTCGCCCCGCGTGCCGTCAATGAGTTCGGGACTGAATCTGCGAAAAAGGCCTATCTTCCACCCATTATGAACGGTGAAGACGCGATGGCACTCGCTATCTCTGAACCCGATGCCGGGTCTGACGTCAGTGCGATGAACACAACTGCGGTAGAAGACGGCGACGGTTTCCGCGTGACCGGTGAGAAGACATGGGTGAGCGACGTTCCGCACTCCAGTTCTGCCGTCGTTTGGGTCCGGTACCCCAATGAAGGGCTTGGCTCCCTTATTGTGGATTTCGACGCAGAGGGCGTCGACATCGCCAATCATTTCACGAATATGGCCGGTCACAAACAGACACAGTTCTATATGGAGGATGTCTATGTCCCCAAGGAGAATGTTCTCACACATGGGCGATCCGCATTCAAGGAACAACTTGTTTCCCTGAACTGGGAGCGACTCGGAAACGCAGCGATGATAACCGGACGAATGGCATTTGCCCTCGACATGGCAATCGAGTACGCGACAGAGAGAGAACAATTTGGACAGCCCATCGGCGATTTTCAGGGCATCGAATGGAAACTTGCCGATCTCGTCAAACAGTACAAAGCCGCACAGGGACTAACCCACCAAGCGGCCCGTAATGCCGTTTCGGCCGACCGGACACTGAATCGGCTTGACGCATCAGTCGCAACCCTCTATGCGTCGGAGGTTGCGGAACGCGTTGTGAGCGAGTGCCTCCAGATTCATGGCGCGAACGCCTACCAGCGAGGCCATCCATTGGAATTCCTCTATCGGGATGTTCGTGGGTGGCGCATCGGTGCGGGAACCGACGAAATTCAGAAGAATCAGATTGCGGATGCGATAAAGGAGAACGGACTTGGCCACATAGTGTAACTGCCAGCACCTATCTTCTGCAAGGAGAGAATCCCGTCGTTCACGACGGGCGTGAATCCACCAACGCCGACACAATCACTGCTCAGCACCAATACGGGTATCTACGTGAGGTCACTTCCTAGTATGACGCACTCCGAGGCGGCATGACCGCCACCTAAATGCACAATATCGGAAATTCCGAGACCCAGGATGTTCGAGACACTCTCTCGAAGGGCTGTGGTGTCTCAACCAAGATAATTCCGAGTCCCATGCTGGGATAGGAGTGACGGCGGTGTGGCCCCGCCATCGGCCCGTCATGCCAACCGGTCGAAAACCAGCAAATAGCCCAAACCAGCGGTGCGGTGGGACGCCTCGCCGTTCACGGCGAGGAGGTCACAATTTAGGGCACCATATTTTCGCAAAGATCAATCTGTTCTGTCGGCGTTGTGTCCACTGTGGCCGCTATTCGACATAGCGGTCCGCGACCCGATCACGAAGTTCGACCTTTTGTATCTTCTCTCCGTGTGGGCCGGCCGATCGCGGAAATTCATCTACGAACTCAATAGCTTCCGGTTCTTTGTAGTCCGCAACGTAGTCATCCAGAAATTCATAAATCTCGTCGGCGGTAAGGGTTTCGTCGCTTCGTTGGACGAAGGCAACGGCGACCTGTCCGTGTCGGGGATGTGGTGCACCGACGACTTGGGAAAGCGAAACGCCTTCGTGTTCATTTATGACGGTTTCAATATCACGTGGTGCGACGAGAAATCCACGGATACGGAGTGCATCGTCCATCCGAGATTGATAATAGAGATGACCATTTTCAGGGTCACGGACGCCAAGATCCCCCGTATGAAACCATCCGTCGTTGTCGATGGCTTCGTTCGTCTTATCCGGCTTCCCGAGATACTCGTTCATCACGTTGAATCCTTTAAGGCATATCTCACCTGATTCACCGTCTGGGAGAGCATCGCCGGATTCGGGGTCAGCAATACGCACCTGCTCCTCTTCCGGGAAAATCATCGGCCCGCCAACACGCTTTCGGCTCTCTTGGGAATCGTTTGGATCGCCTACGAATATCTGACTGTTCCCCTCCGAGAGTCCATAGGGCTGGCAAATCGGAATCCCGGTGCGGTCTTCGATGGCCTCGAAAACGGACTCGTCATAGCCCATGCTGACGAATCCGATAACACCTTTTGTGAGCGAGGCGACGCGGTCCTCCGTAAACGCATCATCCTCAATAAGTCGCTGATACATTGTAGCGAGTCCAGACATATATGTGACGCCGTGGTCCTCAACATTCCTAATCGTTTGTTCGGCGTCAAAGTGAGTCTGCACAATTTGTGGAATGCCATGCGTAAGAACACTCATGAACATGTTATAGCCCCAAATACCACAAAACGGGAGGATTCCGAGGCCAACATCGTCCTCACCAAGCCCGAGGTGTTCACCTACTTGATAGGAATGGTTGAGCAGCGAACGGTTGGACTGCAGAACACCTTTTGGGTCGCTAGTTGTGCCGCTTGTATAAAAGACGCAAGCAGGAACCTCAGCCTCTGTCGCCGCCGAAATATCATCCTGCTCACGCCCACTATCCTCAACATCCGCATACGCTCTCACTGCTGGGAAGTCGTCGTGGGAGTCGAGAGCAATGACGTGTTCGAGCGATGGGACGGAATCTGGATTGAACTCCTCTGGCGTTGTGGTTTCAATCTCAGGGATGGCATCCGCAACCATCTCGAGGTACTGGTTTCCGAGGAAAGCTTCCTCGGTAAGCAGGACGGAACACGACGAATCCGACATCATATACTCGAGCTCATGAGTTCGGTAACGCGTATTCACCGCAACAATGGTCGCACCAAGGTAAGAGGCAGCGAGTTGGGCTTTGATCCATTCGGGCCGGTTGCTCAGCCACACAGCTATCCTATCCTTTGCCCCAATCCCGAGGTCGGCAAGGCCGTGTGCGAGTGCCTTGCTCTCGGCGATTAAGTCGTTATAGGTCGTTGCCTCTCCCTCGAACCGCATCGCGACTGTATCTGGATTTTCGGATGCAACGGCGTCGATCCCTTGATAAATGGTAGCATTGGGCCAATTGAGCATACAGTAGAAGAATATCACGGAGCAGCAAAAAACCCGGGTTTGGCACACTCCAGCACGTCCTTCTGTTGGCGAAAGAAACGGAGCTCAATCGAGACGGAAGACGGGTATTCCGACGCCTTCCTCCTCGGTTAAGATGAACGCGACGGAGACCGGGTCGCCGACGGAGACATCGCCGGGATCACAGTCGACAAGGTTCGTCATAATCCTTGGTCCTTCAGCCAGCTCAACGTAGGCAACAACCAGTGGAAGGTCCGTCTCGGGCCAACCCTCCATACGTTCGGCGACGGAGTACGAGTAGACTGTGGCACCGCCGCTGGCCTCCATCCACTCTGTCTCTGTGAAACAGTCGGGGCAGCGTGCTCGGGGATAGTGGATGGCGAGGCCACAGTCGGGGCACTTAGAAAGTAATAGTCGTTCGTTGCTCGCACCGTTCCAGTAGCGCTCGTTCTCGGGTGTAACTGTTGGCAAGGGACGCGGCTCCCACGTATCCATCATGAAGTACCCTCCTCCCCGAGGATAACCGTCGCCGCACCGTGTCGGGTCGCAATACTGCCGCCGGTGCCGTGTGCGAGCGCGATGTCGGCATCAACCTGTACCTCGGGATTTGCCTCGCCACGGAGCTGTCGCACAGCCTCGATGACTTTTGTCATCCCGCCACGATTCCCTGGGTGATTCGAACAGAGGCCACCGCCGTTGGTGTTGAATGGGAGTTCGCCATCCGCGCGTAGGGCCCCATCCGCGACAAACGTGCCGCCATCGCCTTTTTTGCAAAACCCGAGGTCTTCGATGGCTTCGAGGACGGTGATTGTGAAGGAGTCATAGATGGAGGCGTAGTCAACGTGTTCGGGGCCGAGACCTGCCTCCGTGAAAGCCCGTTCACCAGATTCAACAGCTCCTGTCGTGGTGATATCGAGTCGGCCGGCATTGTGATGCTTTGGTGCTTCTCCATGGCCCAGCACTTTAACACACTCACGATTAATTTGAGAACGAACATCCTCGCTGACGACGAGGAGAGCCCCCCCACCGTCCGAAATGACACAACAATCGAGTAAGTGTAGTGGTTCTGCAACGACGGGGGATTCAAGGACATCGTCAACAGAGACCGGATCGGGGTACATCGCGTGTTCGTTATATTGGGCGTGATGGGACGCTGCAGCGCGTATCTCTGCAAGCTGCTCACTGGTCGTTCCGTACTCCTCCATATGACGACGTGCGGCCATTCCGTACATTGTCACGTTCGTCGTGCCATAAATGCGCTCGTAGCTATCCTGAACAGTCCGGAGCTTCCGAGCTCCGGAACCCGTCGACTGTCCGCGTGAACGTGGACGTCCAGCGAGCGTAATCAACGCGACGTCACACTTATCGTCACGAATGGCGCTTGCGGCGTGGCCGACGTGTGAGATATAGGACGACCCACCGTAATCTGTCGAATCAGCATATGCGACATCTAAGCCAAGGTAATCGGCAGCCATCAACGGCGTCAGACCGTGTTCCATTTCAGGCACGCCGGCGGTGAAGTAGGCATCAACGTCGTCTTTTGGAATTCCGGCGTCCCTGAGTGCGCCCACGGCGACGTCTGCGTGGAGTTGCATCGTCGATTTGTCTGGAGCTTCCCGCGTTGGGTGCTCATAAGCCCCCGCGATATACACTGATTCAGGCATTAGACCACCCCTCTACCGTATCTGTATATCGTGAAATTGTTGTGCTGGCAATACAGGAGGTAATGCGGCTTGTGGTGGTTTCTGATTCAATCATGTTCGGTTAACGTGCCAATCGAGTGCCGTTTCGATATCGTGGGGAATGTGCCCACCGGAGGCGAGCCCGCGGTCGAGATACTCTCGGAGGCCTTCCCGGTAGTCCGGATGGGCGCACTGCTCGATGAAGGCCGTCGCGGTTTCTTTTGGGGATTTACCACGGAGGTCAGCGACGCCTTGCTCGGTAACGACTACGTCGATATCGTGTTCAGTATGGTCTACGTGAGGAACCATAGGAACGATTCGGGAAATTTCGCCACCATCGGCTGTTGACGGAAGCGCGAGCACGGCGAGTGGGGAGTGGCGGTTGAAATCACCGCTTCCCCCGATTCCGTTCATCACGCGCGTGCCGTTCAGGTGTGTTGAGTTTACATGGCCGAACAGATCGACTTCGAGCGCACTATTTACGGCGACGACGCCGAATCGATCGATGAGCGTTGGGTTGTTTGAGAGGTCCCCTGGCCGAAGAACTACGTCCTTGGCATAGCGGTCGAGGTTGTCGAACAACCGCTTTTGTCCTTCGCTGGACAACGCGAGCGATGTCGCACTCGCAGCGGTCAATTTTTGCTCATCAAGGAGGTCAAGTAAACCGTCTTGGATGACCTCACCGAAATATATCAAGTCGCGGCTACCGAGGTCTGCATCGCCAAGCGCGCTCATCAGCGCATTTCCAAGGCTTCCGACGCCGAACTGGATATGGAGTGATTCTTCGAAAATGGGTGACCGCCGGACCTCGTCTTCGAGGAATGTACCGAGGTTCGACGCAATCGCGCGGTCGTCAGAGGTCGGATCACGGAATTCGTAGGGCTGGTCGCGGCGGTCGGTTTCGACGACGCCAACGAGTTTCGAAGCGTCAAACTCTATCCTTTCATCCCCAATCCGTCCGCCAGGGTTGGTGAGCGGATTTGGTGCCCGATTCGGAGGTCTTTCGGGGCGATAGATGTCGTGAAATTTACGGACGGCTGTTGGGACTGAGCGATTGAGTTCGACGATGAGGCGATCCGCGCTTTCGACGAAAGCGGGCGTCTGGCCGATGCTCATCGTGGGAATTAGCCAATTCGTGCCCACTGCAAGAGCTTCGACGACAGCAGTACCCCCATCTGCGAGCCCGCCGTATTGAACCTCGTCACCGAGTGTGCTGATGTTCCGATCTTGGAAAGCAATTTCCTGCGCGTTGACGGCCTTCCGAGCAGGAGAGCGGGCCTGATATGGATAGCGTCGAGCGATTGCGTCGGCCTCAACAAGTTTGCTGTCTATTTCGTTTCCGACACTCCCGCCGCTTATCACAGTAAGAGAAAGGTCGCGGTTCGAGGCTGCGAGTGCGAGCGGAACCGTCTTTGGGTAGCCGACACTGCCGAACCCGCTAACGAGTAGGGTTTCGTCGGCAGCTATGTCGGTGGCTACCTCTGAGGCGTCGCACAGGGGCAGATTACCGACGAGTCGCTCGCCATCGTTCATTCACCTTCACCCGGTTGTGTCCCGACCCCCCCTGGCCATCCTGGGGGCCGTGCTGCGGATGGCTCAGCGTGTTCACGTTTGAGCACCATCGGCGTCCGTTCAAGCGAAAGAACGAGGTCGTCATTTTCATTATACGCGCGTAGCTCCGTCGTAACCATTCCCACATGGTCGCGGCTTTCGGACTCACGCTTGGAGAGGACCTCGGATTCCGCGAAGATTGTATCACCGTGGAAAACGGGGCCGTGGTGGCGGACCTTGTCGTATCCAAGGTTCGCCGTGGCGTTCATTGAAACATCAATGACGCTCATCCCAACCGCTAGCGAGATAACGAACGTGCCGTTGACGAGACGTTCACCGAACTCCGTCTCCGACGCATACGCCTCATTGAAGTGCATCGGGTTGGTATTCATGGTGACATTCGTAAACCAGACGTCGTCCGTCTCGGTGACTGTCCGCCCGTATGGATGTTTGTAAACGTCACCCACCTCGAAATCTTCATAGAACCTTCCCTGCCAGCCGGGTTTAAGTGATTTTTCTGTCATCAGTAGGATCGCGGAAGTCCGAGAACATTCTCACCGATGTAATTCAACGCGAGTTGCTGTGTAATTGGCACTAGTCGCGTGAGGCGTGCTTCGCGGAAGAATCGCTCGACGTCGTATTCGCGTGCGATGCCAAACCCTCCGTGGGTTTGCACAGCGGCGTCAGCGGCTTGGAACGCTGCGTCAGAAGCGAGGAATTTCGACATGTTCGCGAGTGCTCCGACGTCTTTCTGGGTCGCTTCGCCGGCCTCGTTTGCGGCATTATATACCATCCCTTTAGCGGCCTGGACGCGAGCATGTGCTTCGGCAAGCGGATGCTGTATCGCTTGGTTGGAACCGATTGCAGCTCCAAACACCTCTCGCTCGTTCGCATAATCGACGCCAGCTTCGATAGCTGCCTCTCCGAGTCCGATACACTCGGCCGCAATGGCGAGTCGTTCCTCGTTGAGGCCGTCGAGCATTTGGTAAAATCCCATTCCTACCTCGCCAATTACGTTCTCTTCGGGGATTCGGAGGTTCTGGAAGAAGAGCTCGTAGGAATGAACTGGTCCACTCGCTGTCTTGTCTATTTGCTCAATCTCGAGTCCGTTTTGCTCGTAAGCCTCCTCAAGCGGAACGAGGAACATTGTCAACCCCTTAGTTTTCTTTTCGACCTCGGATTTTGGCGTAGTACGCGCCATAAGGACGAGATAGTCACTCGCGTCAACCCGGGAAATCCAGATTTTTTGGCCATTAATTACGTATCCGTCGCCATCCCGCTCTGCGCGCGTCTCAATAGATGTCGAATCAGAGCCCGAATTCGGTTCGGTGAGTCCGAAGGCCTGAATCGACTCTTCACCACTTGCGATTTTTGGGAGGAGCTCTTCTTTCATTTCTTCGCTCCCATACTCCACCAACGGAACGGAGTTATAGATAGCGCCATGGACGGCTTGTGCAGCGCTAAACCCACCGCCAGAGGCGGCAATTTCCTCCATCATTACCACTACTTCTGGTGTACCCATTCCAGCGCCACCGTACTTTTCGGGAAGAAGCGCCCCAAACCACCCGCCTTCGGCGAGATCGTCTGCGAACTCGTGTGGATATTCCTCTTGTTTGTCCCTCTCACGCCAGTAAGACTGGTCAAAGTCAGAGCATATATCTTGAATCGAGTCTCTGACCAGTCGCTGCTGTTCTGTTAGCTGGACCGTGTCTCTATCTACCATTGACCGTTTGCTACACGTAAGGGAAACGGCTTAAAACTATGGTTCAGTCACGCTTCCAATTGTAGCCACCACATCCTCATGCTCTTCTAGAGTTGTGAAAACATCCACGAGAGCGTCCGCATCGGACTTGGAAATGGCGCGGCCTGCACACTCATTGAATTTTTCTCGGAGTTCTGCGTCGGTAAGTGGGTTGTCATGGGTTCCTGGTGGATTTACCTGCTGTCGCTCATAGGTACCATCATTCGTCTCGATACGGACAACCGCCTCGTGAGAGTCGTAGTGGAGGTTGTCGTCGACCTCGTATTCAACCCTCTCTCTGACGCGCTGAACGTCAGTCTCTTGAATCGCTGACTGGTCGAAGACACCGAGCCCAACGCGGTCACGAACGGCAGCGCATGCGACGGTGTACTCTAGCGAGAATTTCGCTTCGAGGCCGGTTTCAGGGTCTGAGTGGTGGAGAGCATCGGCTGCACCTTGTGCAACCCGAACGTGGATGAGCTCGATATTTTCCGGGCTAATATCATGTTCGTTGACGAGAGTCTGGGTGCCGGCGATACTTGTATGAGTGAAATAACAGCAAGGATAATATTTGATATGGATACCTCGATTGGCGAGAATCCATTCGTCGGAGTCGAACGTAAATTCGGTACGCTCCTTGGGACCGTATAAATCCCAAAATCCACGAACGCCACTTAGCGCGTCGGAGTCAGCGCTAAAGCCCGCACCTGCTAGACGTGCGGCAGTAACCCCGGAGCGCGCGGCTAATCCAGCATGGAGCGGTTTGGTCATCGATCCAAAGTTGCGCTTAAGACCGGCAGGCATCGACGCTGCGACGTTCAACACATGGCGGGCTTCCGCCGCGGAAAGGTCGAGCAATGAAGCCGCGGCGGCGGCCGCTCCGAAGGTCCCAAATGTGGCGGTTGCGTGCCATCCAGACTCGTAATGGTCGGGACTAATCGGGTCGGCTAACGCGCATTCGACCTCAAAACCGGCAGCGAACGCCGTAATGAGATCTTTGCCGCTTGCGTTGGCCTCATCCGCGAGTGCGAGAAGTGGCGGGACGAGCGTAACGCTGGGATGGCCATCCATCGACCATGCGAGGTCGTCGTAATCTAGCGCATGACTCGCGGTTCCGGTATGGAGGGCTCGATCGGTTGGCGACCGATCCGATTTGATACCCAATATGGTTGGGACGCCCGCGGTGCTAGTGTCGACACCGTCAATTTCGAACACCGCACTGCCGGCATCATCAATCGCACCCGCTAGTGTAACGCCAACTGTATCAACAAAAGCGCGTTTGATTGTTTCACGAGCAGGTTTCGGGATATCTTCGTACGTTACTGTAGCGATAAAATCGCTGAGTGCAGCCTCAGGCGAAGTCATAGGTAGAACCTCGGGAGCAACGCACATAAATATTCGTCATAAAGAAGATTTTCGACGATAAGGAACATTAAATATAGATGGGGTGAATATGTCATATATGACCGAAATAGAATCAGACTCCGAGGCTGACTCCGTCAAGTCTGTGGAAACTGTGTTTGATGTCATTGAGTTTATTAATCGGAGAGATGGAGCTACCATTTCGGAGGCCGCCTCGGAGCTTGAATATGCGAAGAGTACCATCCACCGCCACCTTTCGACGCTCGAACGTCGAGGATATGTAGTCAATGAGGATGGCTACTATGTCGGCCTTCGGTTTCTCGAGATTGGTGAAGATGCTAGGAATCGAAAACTGGCATATCAACTGGCAAAAGAGAAGGTAGAAGAGCTGGCGGAGGAGACGGACGAACGAGCACAATTTCTCGTTGAGGAGCACGGCGAAGCCGTCTATATTCACCGTGCAGCAGGCGACCGCGCTATTAGAACGGACCCCGGAATCGGCAAACGGATACCTCTGCACGCGACCGCGTCGGGAAAGGGAATTCTCGCAGCGATGCCACCAGAGAAAATGTCCCGCATTATCGAACAGGCAGAATTCAAGCAGATTACAAACGAGACGATCACAAATCCAGATACCCTGTACGACGAATTGGATCAAATTCGTGAACGGGGTTATGCTTTCAACCGAGAAGAAAATCTTGACGGCCTTCATGCAATCGGTGTTCCAGTTAAAGGTCCCAACGGGGGTGTAATTGGGGGTCTCAGCGTTTCGGGCCCTAGCCATCGGCTCACCGGCGAACGCTTCGAGGTGGACCTTCCTTCACTACTGCTTGGAACCGCAAATGAACTCGAACTCAACATCGCACACGCCTGAAAACGACTGCCGTGCTAAGATTCCTTAAAATGTGAATGAACGTGAGTTTCGTGGCCATTTTTTGGATAAAACAGCGACGGCGCGTCCCTTAACTGCGATATATCGTCTCGACAAGGATCCGAAGTGGCGTCGCCAGCCTCTCAAACAAGAGTGACGTCCTCGTACGGTTGTCCCACGTTCGGTCCCCCGTGTTTGAGAAAGGGCTTCTATTAAGCTCCAACAATAACAAAAGTACTTTTGTTATTCATCCCCATATTTGTTGGAGTATAAATTCTTGATTCCACACAAGGAAGCTTGGTTTCGGCATGTATTGAGCGTCATGATTCTTGCCTCAATCGTACTTTTATTTAATTAGTCATCATTTTCCAATCTTTTGCCGCTCCTATTTGTTCCGTATCATGGAACAAAACTCTAGGATCGGCATTGGTAGTGAGTCACCCGGCAGTGTTCAGATAAGGATGAAGGGTGAGGTGGAGCGAGATTCTAGTGATCCATGCCAGAAATCGCCCGCCTCAACGGAGGTAGCGACTGCTTCGAGTTAGAATTTGTGGAGCGAGAAGCGACACCGGAGCCTGCGATGAAATTGGGTATCCGACTCCATACCGCCGGCTTATCACTCTCGGATACCGTCTCAGTCTTAGCTTCCATCCGTCTTTAGCTAAGCCAGAAACCGCGTGACAGCAGCGGCTTATCGAGGCTACTTTTTGTGAGGAGTGAGGGGGCGACGAGTGTGCACAACGAAGCCTCCTCATCGAGAATTATGCGTCAGCTCACTACTCTCTTTCCCTCTGAGTTCCTCGAAGAGCACGCCGAGGAACTCGGCGTGGTCGAGCGAGACGGCAAACTTCAGATTCCAGTCCTCGTGTGGGCGCTCGTGTTCGGCTTCGCCGCCGGCGAGAGCCAAACACTCGCCGGGTTCAGACGCTGCTACAACTCCACAGCTGATGAACCGCTCTCTCCCGTTGGATTCTATCAGCGGTTGACGCCGACGTTGGCAGAGTATCTCCGCGACCTCGTCGAGCGCGGCCTCGACGAGGTCGCTGTCCCCAACGCTGTTGACGCTGATATCGACCGATTCAGGGACGTGATGATCGCTGATGGAACGGTGTTGCGGTTGCACGAGTTCCTCTCTGATGAGTTCCAAGCCCGTCACGAGGAGCAGGCTGGAGCGAAGCTCCACCTGCTCCACAACGCCACCGATAAGACGATCGAACGGATCGACCTAACGGATGAGAAAACGCACGACAGCACGTTGTTCAAGACAGGCTCGTGGCTGCACGGACGGCTGGTTTTGTTCGACCTAGCGTACTTCAAGTACCGCCGGTTTGTGCTGATCGACGAGAACGACGGCTACTTTGTGAGCCGGCTGAAGGATAACGCGAATCCGGTGAGAACAGAGGAATTACGGGAATGGCGCGGCCGCGCCATTCCCTTGGAAGGCGAGCAGATCCCGGATGTGGTCGATGACCTCTCACGACAGTACATTGACGTGGAGGTCGAAGCCCAGTTCAAGCGAGGCCAGTACGAGGGAACGCGTTCGTTGGATACGAAGCGGTTCTGCGTCGTCGGCGTCCGAATCGCGGACGCCGACGACTACCATCTGTACATCACGAGTTTGCCGAGAGAAGAGTTTCTCCCGGCGGATCTAGGGACGCTGTATCGGTGTCGCTGGGAGGTAGAGACGTTGTTCCGTGAGCTAAAAACACAGTACGAACTGGACGAGTTCGACACAAGCAACCGTGATGTCGTGGAGATTTTGCTGTACGCGGCGTTGTTGTCACTGCTGGTGAGCCGTGAGCTGTTGGATCTGGTAACCGAGCAGGCTGATGATGAGATCGTGTTTCCGCCGGAACGCTGGGCGGCGACCTTCCGGTCGCACGTCCAGCTCATCCTCCATAAACTCGGTGAGTATCTCGGTTACTCGCCACCGCCGTTGCTGGAGCGGCTGATTGAGGATGCTCAGAAGATTCACCAGCAACGACCAGTCTTACAGGAGACGCTCGCTACCGCTACGCAACCGAGGTGTGAGTCTTAGCTAAAGATGAATGGTCTTAGCTTCCTTCGGTGTCGAACGTGCTCGTTCAACTGTTCACAATTGGGTACAGAAAGCCGGCCTACAGCCCAACTCCGGGAAGAATCCGAATCACGTTGCGATCGACGAAACCGTGATTCAACTCAATGACCAGCGCTACTGGCTGTACGCCGCAGTCGATACTGAAACCAACGAATTCCCCCCCACGTCAGACTCTTTCCAACCAGAACAATCGTCTTGACAAAACAGTTCCTGACGGAGCTCCGCGAGAAACATCGCGTCGAAAATGCCGTGTTTCTGATTGATGGCGCACCGTGGCTCAAAGCCGCATTATTCGAGCTTGAGCTCCGATTCCAACACGTCACATATGGGAATCGGAATGCCGTCGAACGCGTGTTTAAGGAACTGAAACGTCGCACTGAGCAGTTCGCCAACCACTTCCGCTACGCAACTGCTGACTCGGCAGAAACATATGGTTGCAAACCTTCGCGTTTGCCTGGAATCAACTAATCTGAACAATGCCGAGTCACCCCCGCCCCACACTTAGCATCGATCAGTAGAACGTTCCGCCGTTCTTCGCCTTCTCCACGAGCAAGTCGCAAGGGAGTGTCTCAGCGACTTTGTCGGTATCTGTGTGGCGGTTAGCCACTTCGGTGACCTTTTCCAAAACGACATCCGCACCGACCTCGTCGCATTTTTTGAGAGGGCCAGTCGGCCAATTCCCGCCGAGTTCTGCACCGGTATCGATGTCCTCAACGCTAGCAACCTCGTTTTGAACCATCTTTACGGCCTCATTAATGATTGGCGCCCATACGAGCAGCGAATCAAAGCCTTGGCCAGCATCAACGGGAATATCTGGCTCATCGCTGTCAGTGTAGTCGTAGTATCCGGCGTTGGTCTTACGTCCATACCGTCCCTTGTCGTAGAGTTGGTGGAGTATCGGACATACTTCCGTGTCATAGGACATGGGGCGATCGTCTTTGAGGTGGTCCTGTTCGGCCTCTACCCGAACTTGGAGACCACCGGTGTAATCCGCCAATTCGAAAGGACCCATTGGAAACCCGGCTTTGAATTTCATTGCAGAGTCAATCTCTTTGATGGAGTGTTCGCCTCGGTACACCATCCACGCGGGCTCCTCACCGTACGGTCTCATCAATCGATTTACGATAAACGAGGGGATATCTATCTTGCATCGAATGGGCGTTTTATCGAATGATCTGATGATTGATTCAGCAGTGTCAGCCGCGCCATCTACCGTGTGTTCGGTCATAATCACCTCGACTAATTCCATTAACATCGGCGGGTTGAACCAGTGCGTCCCAATAACCTGTCCGGGCCGACTAGTCGTTTCGGCAAGTTGAGTGATATTGAGTCCGGACGTGTTCGTCGTAAGAAGGGCGTCCTCAGGGGCTATCTCGTCTAAATTTTCGAAAATATCCTCCTTGACCGATTGCTGCTCAACCGCTGCTTCAGTGACGAAGTCTGCATCACCAACTGCTTCCTCAAGATCGGTGGTGAACGTAAGTCGTTCAATTGCAGCGTCTGTCTCCGCCTCGGTCGCGGCTCCGTTCTCGACAGATTTTCCGTAGGACCACTGGATTTGCTCTTTTGCCTCAACAAGCTGGGACTCGTCAATGTCGTTGATGTATGTCTCGTAGCCAGCCAATGAGGCGACAGCGGCAATTCCTCGCCCCATCTCTCCGCTACCAATTACTGCAACGGTCTCGATGTCGCTGATTCCTACAACCATATTTATGCCGTCTCAAACGAGCCTGAAAAGTGTATTGCTCCGAATGAGGCCTTGCGAAGAATATCACGGCTGTGCCAAACACGACAGGCGAATAACACAGGTGGGGGTGTGACGTGACCACGCCCTGCGTCCTCGTGTGTGACGTTTTCTATGACGCCCTCAACGTGTGTTTAAGCCATTTAAACGGCGCATTGAGCAATACGCTACAAACTCCCGCTCACAACTGCTGACTCCGCTGAAAAATGGCTTCAAACATTCGCATCCGTCTGGAGTCAATTAATTTGAACAATGCCGTTTCAAGAGAGAGTAGCTTATTTTCCTTGCCACTCCGGCTCACGGTCCTCAGCGAAGGCGGTGGTGCCCTCATCGGCGTCTTCGGTCTCTTGAAGGATGTCGAAAACCCGACGTTCGTACCGTCGGCCCTCGGCTAAACTGACTTCCTGTGAGCGATTGACGACGTCCTTCAACGACCGAATCGATAGCGGGGGCTGGCCTGACAGTTCTTGGGCAAATTCCTGAACGGTCTCGTCCAATTCTTCTTCCGGGACGGCTTCGTTGACGATACCGTCTTCGGCGGCCTTGTTCCCATCAATTTTCTCGCCGGTCATGGAGAGTCGCTTGGCTCGGCTGGGTCCAACCAGTTCGGCCAGTCGTTGGGTTCCGCCACCTCCAGGAATCAGCCCAAGATTGACCTCTGAAAAGCCGAACAGGGCATCCTCGCTGGCAAATCGGAAGTCACAGGATAGCGCCACCTCTAGGCCACCACCAAGACAGTAGCCATCGATCTTGGCAATCACCGGTGCTACGAATTCCTCGGCGATACTCGTGACTGGGCTCATATTGAAGGAGCCGGTTTGGACCTCCGAAAACTCCGTTATATCGGCACCAGCACAGAACGCCTTCTCACCAGCCCCCTCTAGCACGACGACACTGACTGCAACGCCGTCCGACTCGTCATCCAACCGTTCGAGCGTCTTGAAGGCGGTGATGACGTCTTCACGCAACTGACTCGACAGGGCGTTCAGGACGTCCGGTCGGTTTAACATAATCGTCGCGATTCCAGTGTCTTCGTCTAAGTCCCACTCGACTGTTGCCAATGACTCGCTAGGCATACTTCCGTATGTCATTGGAATCAGTAAAACTTTACTGAGAATCTGTCCGGCATTGTTCAGACTAACTGATATTTGGAAAGTGAACAAACCATCGAGATTCATCGATCAAAATACTTGTAAATCAGTTTGGAGAGGCCCATAATTCGAATTTAGAAGAAATTTAGAGGAATCAGCGGACGACAACTCCCATCAGGACGTCGCTGTCCGCTTCCATCCAACCGGTTGTTCGCTCAGAGAACCAACAATAATTTTAGCTGTATCAGGGATTGAAGGCCCTCACAAACTAGTTTGGAAGTAGACACACAGATAATGTCTGGAGGAAGCTGTGCCCAGGCTGAGGGGCAACTGAAGCGGCTCACAGTTGACGAGACGGGCACTGTTCAGATTACGTGAACTCGACTCCACGAAGAATTCGCCCCTGTGCCCGTCAGTCTGAGCAAGCGCGACGATACCACAGAGTCCATGGAAGTCTGCCAGATTTCCTGGGTATAACGACACGGAGAGTCCGAACGGGATCGAGGATAGGGAACAGCCAATTGGTGCGGCTAGACAACCACCGGCAACAATAGCTTGGTTGGATGTGAGCTTCCGTGAAGTGGCGACGATTATAGTTTCATACTTGATGTTTTCACTGATAGGGATTCTTCCCCTTACACGTGGAGGGGGCTGTCAATTGTCACCCTTAAATTTGGATTTAGCCAACGAAACGGCAGCATCTGTATCAAGTGAGCCACGGTCAGATAGAAGCTCAGCGAACTCCTTAACCTGGGCCTCTGTCGGATCAACATCTGCGCGTTCGAGTAACTTTCGAGCACCAGTATAGCCGGTTCCTGCTCCGAAAAAGAGTCGACGTTCGCCACCGAAGCGCTCGGGATCATATGCTTCGAAGATGGTCGGTTCATCAAGCATGGCCGCAGTGTGTATCCCCGATTCATGCTTTGTAACCTCTTCTCCCAATATCGCCTTACGAACCTCAACGTCTTCACCAAGTGTCTCAAGGACATCACGGCAGACTGGCACTAGTTGAGACTCGTTAACGCCGAGGGGGTCATCATAGTCGGTTACTCCGCTGACGACAACCTCTTCTAATGCTGCATTACCTGCGCGTTCACCCAGCGAAGCGACACTCACGTCAGCCTTTCCAACACCGAAATCATAGGCCGCCAGAACATTTGCTGTTGCCACTCCCAAGTCGTCATGGAAGTGAACCCCCGTGCGGTTAAGATTGATCGTATCTCGTAGTTCCTGAAGATATGATCGCACTGTCGAAGGAGTCCGAGCCCCTACTGTGTCCGCTAACGTAATATAGTCCACACTCGGGAAGGCTTCAAACACAGTTCGAACGTCTTCAACATCGGTCCGGAATGCATCAGCAAGAGTGATATGAATTGTCCCACCGCGATCACGGGCATGGCCGACGGACTCAGCAAGCATATCTAGGGCCTTCTCACGATCCATGTTGAGGACGTGCTTGAGGTGGTTATCCGAGATTGGGAGGAAGATATCAATGATGTCGGCATCCGCGTTAATCGCGGCGTCAATATCCGCCTCGCGTGCTCTGGCTAACGCACTAATCGGTGTCTCGACTTGATTCGAAAGCGCGGTGATTGCCTCCTGATCAGGTTGCCCTGTCGCAGGAAAACCAGCCTGAATGAACTGAACTCCGAGCTGGGATAGTGCGGTGCCAGCTGTGACCTTTTGGTCAACACTGTACTCCCTGCCGGGCATCTGATTGCCTTCCCTGAGAGTGACGTCGTTGAGCAGCATCTCAGACAACCCCATCCTCTCGAAGCTGTTCGAATTTGGATTCGGCTAGGCCAACTTCCCGAACGTATACTTCGCGGTTGTGCTGGCCGTGCCGTGGTCCAGCATGTTCTACATCTCCAGGGGTCCTAGAAAACGTTGGGACCGGCGCGGCTGTCCTCAGTTCACCAAGGTCTTCGTCTTCAATTGTGATGATGTTGTTGCGAGCCTGGTATTGCTCATCCATGAAAATATCACTAATATCATATACAGGCCCGACGATGGCGTCGTTCGCTTCCATCGCCTTGATAACGTCGTCCGTTGGGCGCTTCTGAGTCCATGTTTCAATAATATTGTTTAACTCTGCTGCGTTTTCAACGCGTTTGTCATTATCTGCGAATCGAGGATCGTTGATTAGATCACTCCGCTCAATTGCATGCATAACGTTCTCGAATATCTGCTGGGAAGACGCTGAGAGAGTGATGTACCCGTCAGAAGTTTCATAGATGTTCCGTGGTGCAGCGCTCGGGTGCTGATTCCCGGTCCGCTCTGGAATCCGACCGTTGCGATCATATGCTTCAACGTCGCCGAGGAAAAGCCGGAACAATGGTTCATAGAGGGTGACATCGATCATTTGGCCTTCGCCGCTACCGCCCCGTCCAATGTCGCGTTCGAAGATTGCGAACATCGCTGCCTGAACCGCGAACTGGGCAGCTGTTAAATCAGCAAGACTTATCGGCGGCAGTAGTGGTTCTCTATCGGGAAATCCGTTCACATGAGCCCAACCCGAGAGTCCTTCTGCGACCGTTCCAAATCCGGGTTTATCTGACTGAGGTCCAGTCTGGCCGTAGCCCGAGATGCGGACATAGATGAGTTCCTCATTAACCGATCGGAGAGACTCCGGTCCTAGCCCCCACGATTCCATGGTACCTGGCCTGAAATTCTCGAACAGCAGGTCAGCATCCTCTACAAGCTCGGTGAGTAATGCGGCGCCTTCAGGTGTGCTCAGATTGAGTGTGACACAGCGTTTATTCCGGCCAATCGATTTCCACCAGAGTGATGTCTTTGATTGCTCTTCATCGTAGGGCGGCCACTCTCGAATCGGGTCCGGCTGTTCAGGATGTTCAACCATGACTACATCGGCACCGAAGTCACCAAGTTGTGCCGTCGCAAATCCACCGCTTATCATCCCAGAACAATCGATCACGCGGAGGCCATCAAGAGGGCCAGTTCGCTTCTTCGTGGTCATCGGTCTGTGGAGAACTATAATGCGCGATTAGAAAGGACTTGCCCCAGAGAATGTTGGGTGCTTATAACCAGTGGCGGAATTCCGTAGCACCACCCTCAACCAACGAGTCCGTCTGGGCGAGCGGCTCTATTGAATCACTAGACGGCGTCGGTGTAGGTCGGTAAATCAAAGGAGTTGAAGCGGGTGAGTGGTAGTTTGGATGAACCTCACTACCCGCTTCACCGTGGAGATGGTGTCGCTGGCAAAAAGTTATTGCGACGATCCGGGGTCGCGTTAAGTTAGAGAATGAGGCGGTCATTAGTTCGGATTCCTATGGCCGAATTAGACCGCCTCAGCGAGTCTACCGAGTGGATTGACTTGGATTTTGTGGAGCGAGAACGGACACCCGCGAGATTATTGAAAAGGGTATTCGATACCATCTTGCAGGACTATCACTTTCGAATACAGTTACGCTTCTTGAGGATTTGGGTGTCGAGCGGAGTCGTGTCGCCGTTCATAACTGGGTACAGAAGGCCGATCTACAGCCAGCTGACGGTGAAAGCCCGGATCGCGTTGCGGTCGATCAGAAAGCGATCCGAATTAACGACGAACAGTATTGGCTGTACGCTGCTGTCGATCCAGAAACGAACAGATTCCTCCATTCTCGGCTATTTCCGACGTATACGATTCCGATTGCTCGAGAGTTTCTCACTGAGTTATCCGAGAAACACGACGTCTCTGAGGCCGTGTTTCTCGTCGATGACGCGGACGATTTAATCGGCGGACTCCGTCGAGAAGGCTACAGCTACCGCGTCCAGCAACACGGCTTCAGAACTTCAATCGAACGTGTCTTTAGAGAGGTAGAACGACGAACCTCTTCGTTCTCAAACTGTTTCCGCCATGTCGATCCAGCAACTGCTGAAACGTGGTTGCAAGCCCACGCCGTCTGGTGGAATCATGCCTAAGTTAACACGACCCATTCGCAACGTCACCCAGAACAACTCTATATCCTAGTATACGGTTTATCAGATTGTTTTGGCGCTAACCAACGCGCGTGCGTGTGAAGGAGATCCGGGTATATCCAGGTGCTTGAGGCCGAGACTAACCTATGGTGCCGAGAACCACGGGTCCGTCGACGAATTCGACGCTACACCTGTACTACTGTCCCGGATCACTGCCGGGTGCCAACCCTCATTCTAGCCCGGATGGCAGCTCAACCGACGACTTCGACCGTTATACTGAGGAAACTCACGTCTACAGCACGTATCCTTCTGAAAATCGACTGGAGCCTCCCGTAATTCTTGTAGTTCGAGTTGGTGTCTCGATGCCAACTGGGGACGACAGCTGAGGCTAACATGGCAAGCTATCGTCGGCTTAGGGCATCAAAGTGAACTATTGGTGGTGGTTCAAACCATCAAGATGTCCCTAAGGGTGACAACCTCCTCGCTGTGAACGGCGAGGCGTCCGACGGTACCGCATCGCTGAGTTGGAATATTTGTTTGTTGGCGACTAGTCGGTATGACTGGGATACTGGCGGGGCTACATCGCCGTTTCTCCCTTCCTAGCGGGCTCGGAGTTCCGATATTGACCGATTACGTGGGCGGTCATGCCGCCTTGGAGTACGTCATGCTACAGAGCGATCCCACGTAAATAGCCGTATTGTTGCTGAACGGCGAGTGTGTCAGCGTCGTCGGATTCACGTCCGGCCCCAGAACGCGGAGCGTTCCGGTGTGCAAACGAGACACGAAGTGTCTCGCGAACGCGGTATACAACAGAATTTTCTTTGCAGAAAGATAGATCGGGGGGTTGAATCACCTCTTGTACTCACTCACCCCCGATATTTCGACTCAGTCTATCGGTTGCCGACGCTTCTCAGGCTGTAGTTGCCAACTTACTCGTCGGATAAACCCCATAGTACGATACACAATCCAGTTCGGGTGGGATCACTCGTCCACGATGGACGCTGGCGGTATACTGCTTGAACGGCCTCTGTCTTGATTAGTCGAGAGGATCCCGTCGTTCACGGCGGGCGTGAATTGCCGCATGAGGGACTTACGTGTTCGGTAGCCGCACAGGTGGTGACCGACGCCAAACAACTGAGATAACTCCGAGTCAGCTGGGTAGAACCTCGACCACTGCCGGATAGGAGTAACGGCGGCGTGGCCCTGCTAGCACCTCGTCGGTGTGCAAACGTCAGTTCCCAACTCAGCGAGCTTTGGCTTGCGGGAAGCTCGGTCGTTTACGACGAGGAGGAGGTCACATCCTCAGGTACGTCCTCGCATCAAGGGTTCGAGAATTGGGTCTTCAAAATCTCGGCGGTGGTGTTCTGTCGAGATAGTCTGGGTTCGTCCCGGAAGAGAGCTTAACGCAATTACTCTGGTCGCGCTGGGACTAATTTTGATGAGTGACAATAGAACTGGTTTCCGAGTCCTGGTGATCGTCCATGCCTTCGGACTGCTGGCAAGTAAACCACCACGTTGGGTAAGTAGTTCCGGGCCTGTCTTTGAGCCCGCTTCACCGGTGCCGACGCCGAGTGGGGGCGGAATATCTGTACGGGCGTCACCACCGAAAAGCCACCAAAGGTAGCCAAGGTGCCTTAGCCACCTATTGTATCTGAGTTAGTTAGTGGAACTTGTGCACCTTGCTCATCTACCTGGTCTACCTATTCCCGGTGTTTTATGCCGGATGGCGCAGAATCCCCACCTGATTCAGCGTAGGCACCACATCTACAATAGGTGCCTATTCCTGACGAGGTAAATAATGCAAACGGAACCACGCGCTGTCAGTGTCGGCATCCTGAAGGGCGGATTCGCGAAAACAACCACGGCGCTCAACCTCGCGCGCGAACTCGCGCACCGCAACGAGCGCGCGCTCGTCGTCGACCTCGACGACAACGGCCACATGACACTCAACCTCGGATTCGAGGATAGATACAACAGCACCGATGGCGACGGCGGGAACCACGCCGAAGCCGTCCTGCTTGAGGGTGAGGACCCACGCGAGTACGTCGTCAACGTCGCGGAGGGCTTGGATCTCTTCCCCGCGCACGAAGACTTGGAGAGCGTGCAGTCCGCCCTCAAGGAAGCGACGATGGGGACGACGCGGCTGAAACGAGACCTCGTCGACCCGCTGCTCGGCGAGGAGTACGACTACATAGTCATTGACTGTCCCGCCAACCGCGGGAAACTCAACGACAACGCGATGTACGCCACCGGAAACCTCATCATCCCACTTCGCCCCGAGAACGGCTACGAAACCGGCCTGACGAACACGCTCGACCGACTCGTCCAAGAAGCCCGCGAGTACTTCAATTTGAACATCCTCGCAGTCGTTCCCTCCGACCTCCGCAAGCGCATCGACCAGTCGACCCGAGACCGCAAACTCCTCCGCGAGATTACGACACGGGACGCCATCGACCACCTCGTCCCGAACTTCGCGTACCTCTCCGAAGAGGACTGGGCGGCCATCGACGCCGACGACTACGACGGTGACCTCCCGGGTATTCGATATCGTGCGGCCATCGACGACGCCCACCAGGAGGGCGTGCCGCTGCGCGACTACGACCCCGGGTGCGACCAACTCGGGGCGTACGATGAACTTGCGGCCATCGTCGAACGTGGGGAGGTGACTCGCTAATGGGATTCGACGACCTCGAAGCCGCCGAACAGGAGCACATGGACCAGGACGACGCGGCGAGCGAGCACGACGACGAGCCAGCAGCAGCCGAGAACGAGGCCGACGAGGGAGTGGACGTTAGCGGCGCTGCATCCGAATCTTCGACCGACCAGGACGGAACATCCGGCGAGACGTCCGAGGACACGACTAGCGAGACGCCGGCGTTCGAGTACGGCGACGTCAAGCAGGCCCCGATGTACGCGCGGCCGGAGGCGTGGACCGCGCTCGAAGACACCCTCGACTTGGACGTCGTGCGCACGCTGCGTGAGGCTGGCGTCCGTAACGAGGAGAAGCGCGAACTCCACGACGCCGTGCTCCGTGTCGCTGCCGACCATCCCGACGAAATCGCCGAGGCAGTGCAGGAAGCGCGCCGCGAGGACTGAATCTGCCAGAAAACACAAGCCACAGCCGTCGGTTGCGAACGTATGGCGCCGTCCTTGCCGGCGGAGTGGCACGAGGTAGAGAATCCCGACTACATCACCGAGAAGTATCGAGCGACGAATCCGACGCTGTTCGTGCGAGAGGACCAGGACGTCGGCGTGCACGTGCTCCCGGTGTCGACGTCCTCGCCCCACGACGAGGACCAGTATCGGGCTGGCGCGATTCGTGGGAATCGCGACGAGTTCGATCGCGAAGAACCAATCGAGACGTTCGACGAACGGGAGCCAGCGTTCGAGCGTGCACTGGAATTCGCAAACCGCTACGAAACCGCCTACGACGACCTCGGGGACGAGGAGGCGGCAATAGAGGCAGCCGTCGAAGCCGTACAGTAGCCGCGTCGTCCGTTTTCGCGGTCACAACTTGTTGCTTCGCAATCCCGCGGAGTGCCCCTTCACAAAACCCTATGTCGCTCACTGTACAATATTGGAACTGACATGGACGTACTCCTCCTCGGTGCGAGCGGTCGAATCGGCCAGCGAATCGCGAACGAACTTCTCGACCGCGGGCACAGGGTTACCGGCGTTTCACGGAGCGGTCACGTCGGCGGCATCGACGACCCCGACTTCGAGGCGGTCGCCGGTGACGCGACCAACCATATCGATATTGCTGACCTCGCGGAGGGCCACGACGCAGTCGCGTCCGCACTCGGACCTAGCGAGGACGAAGACCCAAGGGTGCTCGTCGAGATGGCGGAAGCCGTCGTCGAGGGAATGCGAGACGCGGGCGTCGACCGGCTCGTGTGGACGGGCGGCGCGGGCGGTCTCCACGTCGCTCCCGACACTCGCCTGATCGAGACGGAGGAGTTCCCCGTGGAGTGGGAGCCGGTGGCGCGTGCGGCCATCGAAGCCTACCAGGTATTCGAGGCTGCTGACGACCTCAACTGGACGTACGTCGCCCCCGCGGCACTCATCGAACCTGGCGAACGAACGGGCGAGTACCGGACAGCGGAAGGCGAACTCGTCGCCGACGAGGACGGCGAGAGCTACATCTCGATGGAGGACTTCGCGGTGGCGTTCGTCGACGAACTCGAATCTGGCGTGGCGATTCACACCTACCTCGGCACCGGCTACTAGAGCGTCGACGTGACCTGTTCGGCGCTGGCGACCTCGGGGATGATGACGCGGTCAGCGCCCGCGCGGCGGGCGAGTTGCTCGTAGGTCTCGTCACCGACGCGCACGACGAGTCGAACAGTCGGCGCGATTTGGCTGGCGTTCATCGCAATCTGAATGTTCGCGTTCGAGTCGTCGATAGCACCGACGACGACGCCGGCTCGCTCGACGCCTGCGTCCGTCAGCGTCTCCTCGCGGCGGGCGTCGCCCTGGATAGCGAGGAGGTCGTCGTCGAGGGCGCGCTGGAACTCGGCGTCCTGTGACTCGATGACGACGACGTCCCGGTCGGTCTCCTGGAGCGCCCGCGCGATGGTTTTCCCGAACGTGCCGTATCCGCAGATGATGACGTGGCCGCGGAGGTCCGCGACTGCTTGTTCGATTTGCATGTGTTTCAGTTCCGTTTGGATTTGGCCGCCGAACGCCGCCGACAGCACGGTCTCGCCGATCCAGAGCCCGGCGACGACGAGCCCGGAGAGTACGACCACGGCGTATGCTTTCACGAGCGTCTCGGGGCCGTCGTGGGCCTCGAAGTGGAGTTCGATGCTGGTGGGGTCGAGCAGCCAGAACAGCGCGTCGACGACACCGATTCCGCCCAGTGAGCTGAACCCGGCCACACCGATTGCGACGACCGTGGCGAACGCTGCGACGGGGCGCAGCAGCTGACGGAGGAGTTGCCGGCGGACGACAGCCCGGAGCGGCGTGTCCAACGAGTGCTTCACAGCACGACCCCTTCGCTAATGCCGCCCAGTATTTTACTCGACGGACGTAAACTATTACACTCCATAATTGTCTTTAACCGAGTCTAATTCTATGAAGAAGAATACATATGCGGGCGTAATAGTGTTTACTACACAACGATTAACCAAACATATCTAGTGAGGCGCTGCCGTCTCGAAAAATAGCGCGTCAGAAGCCGCGAGTCGCCGAATTCAGAGGCCGGCGTACGGACCTTCCTTGGCTTCGGTGAGTCGGTCGACCTGCTCGTCGGAGAGGTCGATGGCCGCGGCCGCGAGATTCTCCTCCAGTTGGTCGACGGTGCGTGCGCCGACGATAGGTGCGGTAACGCCGTCGCGATGAGTCAGCCACGCGAGCGCGACCTGCGCGGGCGACGCGTCGACCTCGTCGCCGATCTCGTCGAGCACGTCGTGGACTGCGAAGTTCTCCTCGGTAAGGTAGTTCTCCTCAAAGCGCGAGGACTCGCTCGCACGGGATTCTCCGGTGAGTCCGTCTTCGCGGTCGTACTTTCCGGTGAGGAAGCCCTGGCCGAGCGGGCTCCACGGGCAGACCGCCAGCCCCTCGCTGCGCGCCATCTCGAGGTAGTCCCCCTCGATTTCGCGGTCGACGAGGTTGTACCGCGGCTGGAGCACCGTGAACGGCTCCCAGCCCTCGCTGCGCGCGAGTTCGTTCGCCTGCGCGACCTTCCATGCGTTCGGCCGCAGCGTCGACGCGCCAATGTAGTGGACCTTCCCAGCCTCGACGAGGCCGTTCAGTGTCCGCATCAGCTCGCGTGTCGGCGTTTGGTCGTCCCAGCGGTGGATGTACAGGACGTCGATGTAGTCCGTGCCGAGACGGTCGAGGATGGCGTCCACGCGGTCACGAATGTTCTTTCGGTTGTTCCCGCGGCTGTTCGGGTCGCCCTCTCGAATCTGCCAGTAAATCTTGGAGGCGATGGTGTAGCGCTCGCGGTCGCGGTCGGCGAGCCAGTCGCCAATCCACTCCTCGCTCTTCCCGCCACCGTAGACGTCGGCTGTGTCGATGTAGCGCCCGCCCGCGTCGGCGTACGCGTCCAGCAGTTTCTTCGCGCGCTTCTCGCCGATTTCGACGTTCCCCTCCTCGGTTTCTTTGCCGAATCGCCACGTCCCGAACTGCAACTCGCTGGTCTGGAGGCCGGTGTCGCCGAACTGGACGAATCCGAGCCCGTCGTCGGAGTCACTCATATTCGTTGTACGATACGTCCACCGCCCGAAAAAGCGTGCGGCAAGCGGCAAGCCCACTCGGTTCGGGCTGGCACGAGTGTCTCACAGAACGAACGCTTATGCCCCATCTCCGGTCAGTAACCATATGAGAGAGACGCTTGTGGGACTCTACCAGCGAAACGAGGTGTTCTGGGTTGGGTTGTTCATCGTCGCGCTCGGCGTGTTGGTCCCCGAATCTCTCTTCGTCGCCACACTCGACCTGTCGCGACTGCTCGTCGTCACCGGGGGCGGCCTCCTAGTGACGAGTTTTTTCGTCGGCCTGTACAGGCTACTCGCGCCGGCGTGACGGCTCTGAGCGAAGAAACCGAGTGGACACGCTCGTTAGAACTCCGTGACGAGTTCGATGCCGCTAGTCTCGTAGTCGGTCATCGCTGCCAATCGGTCGGAGACGTTTTCGAGGGGGACACGCTCGGTGACGAGTTCACTCGGGCGAAGCCGGTCCGAGGCAATCATCCGCAGGAGTTCGTCGTACCTGGATGGCGGCATCCCGCGTGACCCGAGGACGGAGATGTCCCAGCGCGTGATTTCGTCGACGGGGAGCGAAACTTCGCCCTTCTCGGCTTCCGACGTCAGGCCGACTTGGACGTGCGTGCCGCGCGTGCGGAGGCAGTCGACGCTGTTTCGGCAGGTCTCCGCGCGTCCAAGTGCGTCCATCGAGACGTGCGCGCCGCCGTCGGTCAACGCCGCGATGCGCTCGGGCACCGACTCGACAAGATCCGAGCGTACGGTTTCTACAGCGCCGACCTGTTCGGCGAGTGCGAGTGGTTCCTCGCGCACGTCGACGGCGACCACGCCGGCCCCGAGGGCCGTCGCAATCTGAACCCCAGCGAGCCCGAGGCCGCCGCAGCCGTGGATGGCGACCCAGTCGCCGCCCGCAACGTCCGCACGGTGGGCGAGCGCGTGAAACGCCGTGGCGTACCGACAGCCCAGCGCCGCCACTGCCTCCATCGGTACGTCCTCGGGGACGACGGTCGCATTAAAGTCGGCGTGTGGGACGTGAACGCGCTCGGCGAACGCGCCCTGCGCGTCGTGTTCGAACCCGAGGGCATAGCCGTCCTCGCAGACGTTCCCGTGGCCGCGCCGGCACTGCGGACACGCTCCCTCGCCGAGATTGAAGGGAACAGCAACACAATCGCCGACGGCGACGCTGTCCACGTCGTCGCCGACTTCGACGACTGTGCCCGCAGGTTCGTGGCCGAGAATCTGTCCGAAGTCAACCTGGTCGTCGGCCCACTCACCGTGCCCCTTCCATGCGTGCCAATCGCTCCGACAGATACCACACGCTTCGACCGAGACGACGACCCCGTGGGGGTCCAAATCGGGGTCCGGCACCTCCTCGACAACCAACGGTTCACCGTACTCCTGTAGGACTGCTGCGCGCATACGCTTCGTACGCGGCGTCCAGAACTTAACAGTAGTCGTCGCCGCGATTCACATCCGGAAGTATCCGAAGCTAAAACCGGTACGAGCATACTCGTGGTGGGAACGGCTCCCAGAACCGGATTTTCTCAGTACGGTTCAACCCGTCGTTTACCATCTGGTCAACGAACGTATCCCTCTCACGACCCCGGTATAGTATGATGACGAACCCTCCGCACGCTTCCGCTAGTAGTGTACGCCGAACGCCGACACGGGTGAGTGCCTGATGGCGCTCGCACTCGACGCAGTCCTCCTCATCGTCGGTCGCATCCTCTTCGGTGGCGTCCTCGCATTCACCGGCTTCAGTCACTTCACGCAAACCGAACAGATGGCTAGCTACGCCGAGTACAAGGGCCTCCCCGCACCGAAGCTCTCCGTCCTCACCTCCGGTGCACTCCTCGTCCTCGGCGGCTTGGGCGTCATCGTCGGTATCTTCCCGGTCGTCGCCGCAATCGGGCTCGCAGCGTTCCTCATCGTCTCGGCAGTCGTCATGCACGACTTCTGGGCGGTCCCCGAGGACCAGCGACAGGACGAAGTGAACAGTTTCCTGAAGAACGTCTCCCTCGCCGGCGGGTCGCTCGTCGTCGCAGCGGTCGCCAGCGGCGGCTGGACGCTCAGCATCGGCGTCGGACTCTTCTAGAGGCTCCACTCGGCCGTCCGTTCCGCCGGAGGCCGTAGTCTTATCCCCCCGTGTATCGTGGCCATGCAGTATGCGAGCAGTCCGCTTACAGGAACACGGCGACCCGGATGTCATGCACGTCGAAGACGTTGATCGGCCATCTCCCGACGCGGGAGAACTCCTCATTGAGGTAGCGGCTGCGGGCGTCAACCCCGTAGACACGTACTTCCGTGAGGGGTCGTACGAGCCCGTTGGGCTTCCGTTCACGCCCGGCGTTGACTACGCTGGCACCGTCGCCGAGGTCGGTGAGGGCGTCGACGCGTTCGAGGTCGGTGACCGTGTCTACGGCACGGGCATCGGGAACGGAGCGCATCAGGGCGCGTACGCAGAGTACGCGACCGTTCCAACTGACCGCACTGTCGCGCTGCCAGACGGCGCGGACGCCGTCGAAGCTGGCGCGGCAGGTGTCGCGGCTGTCACGGCGTGGCGCGCGCTCGTCGATCACGCTGCTCTCGACCCCGCGGAGTACGCACTGGTCCACGGCGGCTCCGGTGGCGTCGGGCACGCTGCGGTCCAGATTGCTGACGCGGTGAGCGCGCGCGTGCTCACGACTGCGCGACCAGAGTACCACGACGACGTCAGCGCGCTCGGTGCTGACACCGTCCTTGACTACGCACGTCACGACCTGGAGGACGCCGTCGTCTCGGCCTCCAACGGCGGTGTGGACGTCGTGCTCGACCACCGTCTCGACGATTACCTCCAGTTCGACGCGAACGTCGCCGCGCACGACGCTCGCGTCATCGGCATCGGCGAGAACAGCCCTGACCCGGGCTTTACCGACGACGGCGCTGCGCGCTCGAAGGACGTCACCTACCAGTTTATGAGCATGTTCAACACGCCAGACCTCCGCGTACCGCTACGCGGCGTTGCGCACCTGATGGCAACCGACGAACTCTCCATCGAGCTCGCAGAGACGTACAACCTCGACGAGGCCGCCGCCGCTCACCGCGACGTGCTCGCGGAGAGCTACCTCGGGAAGCTCGTCGTCACCCCCTGAGTTCGAACGAAACCTATTACGGGGTCGGCGACGACGCTCCCGACGCATGCACCGACGATTGGTCCTCGCGTGCGTGCTCGTCGCCGTCGTCCTCCTGACCGCCGGCTGTGCCGGCGGTCCGTTCACCGGCGGCGAGCAGACCCCGACGGCGACCACTGGCCAGCCCAGTGGCACCGTCGACGGCACGACGAGCACGCCGACCGAGTCGAACAGCACGGACGACGCGCCCGGCGTGGGCGACGTCGTCGAGAACGCCACCGCCGACGCCTTCTCCGTCACCGCGCTCGCCGACGCTGGCGACGGCGGCACGCTCTTCGGCGGGGCGAGCGGCCTGCCCGCGTCCAACGCGACCGTGCTCCGCATCGGCGCGAACGGCACGACGAACTGGACCCGCGAGTACGCGTCCGCGAACCGGACGAGCATCGCGGCCGTCGCGTCCAGTGGCGACGGCGGCGCGTACGTCGTTCGGACCGAGCGACGGCAGTCCGAGAACGCCTCGCAGTGGAACGTCAGCGTCTCGATCGCCCGGCTCGGTCCCGACGGCGAGCGACAGTGGGCGGACTCGCTGAACACCACCGGCTACGTCGCGCGCGGCCTCGCGCTCGCGCAGGCCGACGACGGCGTGGCCGTCGCGTACACGCACGCGGACAGCAACGTGCGGCTCGCGCGCTACGACGACGCGGGCAACGCGACGCTCGAACGCACCTACGGCGTCGACGCCGCGCCGACCGCGCTGCAGACGACCGGCGACGGCTTCGTCCTCGCGGGCAGTGGCTCGTTCGACACGCCGTGGGTGGCGCGCGCGAACGAGACCGGCGCGCTCGTGCTGAACGAGACGTACAGCGACGCCACCGGCGGCCGCGTCGTCGGCGTGAAGCCAACCGGGGACGGCGACCTCATCGTCGCCGGCTCGATGCGCCCGGGGTTCATCGGCGGCCAGTCCACGCCGTGGGTCGCGCGCGTCGGCCCGGACGGCGTCCCCGAGTGGAACCGCGTCTACCCGACGGCGGGCGAGACGCGCGTCAGGGACGTCCTCGACACCGAGGACGGCGTTGTCCTCGTCGGGTCGGACCGCACGGAGTGGAGCGACAACACCACGACGCGGTTCGTCGGCGTCGCGGCGAACGGTACCGAGCAGTTTCAGACGACTCACGCGGACACGGCCCGCGTCGTCGCCGCAGTCGGCGACGGCGACGGGGCGACCGCGGCGACGATGAACTTCCGCGCGCGGAACGTCTCGACGAGCGTCTGGTCGGTGGAGTTCCCCGACGCCACCGCCCCGACGACGCTCGACGCGGAGGCCGCGCCGACGTCCAACGAGTCGGTCTACCGCGGACAGGCGCTCGGCTTTGCGTACCCGAACGCGAGCGCCGACGCGCTCGACCTCGTCGCGGTGCCCGGCGAACACGACGACATCCAGCGGCACGTCGAGCGCCGCGTCGCCCTCGACGCGGACGGCGAGGCGGTCGTCGAGTCCGCGACGCTCCCGCTCGGCGAGTACGTCCTCGAACCCCCGGGCGGTGACGCGCTCGCGGTCGAGAACGGCACGCTGACGCGCACGACCGAAAACGAGACCGCTGCCTTCGAGGTGACCAGTCACGACCTCGACGCCGAGACGAACTCGACGTACGTCGACGCGACGACCGGGGACGCGGACACCACCGTCTCGCTGTTCTCGGAGCGCGCGAACTTCTCGGTGTACGTCGGCGCGGATCGCTTCCGCGGCGACCGAGCGGGCGCCGACGCGCTCCGCGACGCGTTCGCGAACACGCCCGGGTTCGCGGGCGTCGAGCGCGTGGACGGCCGGCCGGTCGCGCGCGTCGACCTCGGGCCGTCCCACGATGTCGAGATGGACGACCGCTACACCCGCTGGAACAAGGAGTTCTCGCTGTCGGCCGACGCGCTGGACGCCGGCCTCTACCGCGTTCGCGTCACGGGCGTCGACACCCGCGACGGCGGCGCGACCGCGACCACGCGGCTCGTCGTCGGGAAGTCGACCGGCGAGCCGCTGAACGTCACGCTCGAAACCGACTCGCTGAACGTGTCGGTCGGCAACGAGTCCGCGACGAACGTCACGGTGTCCGGGCTGGACGACGGCGTCGGCGCGATGTCGATGAGCGCGCGGCGCAGCGGCGAGCCCGCCGTCAGTCTCGGAGCCGACGTCGGCATCGACGCCAGTCGCGGCGAGGGCCACGGGATGTGGTCCGACCGGCGGTCGACCGCCAGCGCCGCCGCGTTCGACGGGAACACCCGCGACGGGACGGTCACCGTCGGCGAACTCGCCGTGCGTACCGACGAGCGCACGGTCGACGTCAAGGGCGACGCGACCCAGACGGTCACGTTCGGCCTCGACTGGGTCGTAGACGAGGACGGCACGCCGTACGCGATACCGGACGAGCGGACGATTACGGTCGAGGTGACCAATGAGACCGCGCCGTCGTAGGCGGGCTCGTAGCCCGCCCCGCGGTCGTAGTTCCGCCGCTCCTCGTTCTCCTTCAGGGTGCGTGCGCACCGAAAAAGCGCGGCGTGTCTGCGCCGGTCAGGCCGACCGAACGGCGTCCAGCACGGCGTCGTAGTCGGGTTCGTTGGTGGGGTCGTCGGCGACCCACGCGTACGTCACCTCGCCGTCGTCGTCGAGGACGAACACCGCGCGGTTGGCGATGCCGTACAGCCCGAGGTCCTCGATGTCGATTTCGAGGTCGTACGCGCGGATGGCGTCGCCGGTCATGTCGCTGACGAGGTCGAACTCGATGCCGTGCTCCTCACGGAACGCGCCCTGCGAGAACGGCGAGTCCGCGCTCACGCCGAAGACGGACGCGCCCGCGTCCTCGAAGTCGTCAAGGCGGTCCTGTAGTGCGATCATCTCGTTCGTGCACGGCGGCGTAAACGCGCCCGGGAAGAACGCCAGCACGACCGGACCGTCACCGAGCTGGTCTTCAAGCGCGAAGTCCTCGTGGTCGCTCGTTCCGAACGTCGCCTCAAACTGCGGTGCGGAGTCACCAGTAGATACCATACCAGTTGCTACGTCGTCCTGACACAATAAGTTACGTTCGAACACGGTCGAGCGTGCACTCGCAACGGTAAAGAACTCCAATAGTCGAGTTAGGTAAAATAGGTAACTATTGTATCTGATTAGTCGTCGACTCTGTCTCTCTCCTCGGCTGGCCGTCCTCCAAACCGGTGGCGTGTCAGTTTCTGCCGTGGGTGAGAAATCCTTTTATCGTGATGCCGTGGAGAGTACGCATGAGCAGTCGCGAGAAGATACTCCCGTTGTTGCGCGAGAACGCGCGCTACTCTAACGAAGACCTGGCCCGGCAGACCGGCCTCGACGTCGAGGAGGTCGAAGCAACCATCCGGGAGTTAGAGAGCGACGGCGTCGTGCGCGGCTATCGTGCCATCGTCGACCGGAATCAAATCGAGCCCGAGCGCGTGCGAGCGTCCGTCGAGTTGAACGTCACGCTCGACCGCGAGACGGGCTACGACGACATCGCCGAGCGCCTCGCGAAGTTCCCCGAAGTGGAGGGGCTGCGGTTGGTCAGCGGTGACTACGACTTCGCGATGGACGTCGAGGGCGACTCGATGAGCGAGGTGTCGAACTTCATCAGCGAGCAGGTCGCGCCCGTCCCCGAGATTACGCAGACGGTCACCCACTACATCATGGAGACCTACAAGGAGGGTGGCGTGGAGTTCGAGGACGGCGACGACGACGACCGACTCTCGGTCTCGCCATGAGCTTCGAGGAGTCCGGACGCCTCGAAACCGTCCCGCCCAGCGGCATCCGGCGGTACTTCGAACTCGCCGAGGAACAGGACGACATCATCTCGCTGGGTGTCGGCGAACCCGACTTCGCACCGCCGTGGGCGGCCCGCGACGCCGCCATCACGTCGCTGGAGCGCGGGCAAACCTCGTACACGCCGAACCGCGGGCTGCGCGAACTCCGCGAGGAAATCGTCACGCACGTCGACGACAACTACGACCTCGACTACGACGCCGACGAGGAGGTGCTGGTCACCGCCGGCGCGAGCGAAGCCGTCGACCTCGCGTTCCGCGCGTTCCACGACCCCGGCGACACGGTCGCGGTCGCACAGCCGTCGTATCTCTCCTACGTGCCGGCGGCGCGGCTCGCAGGCGCTGACGTCCTCGACGTGCCGACGCGCCGCGAGGACGAGTTCAAGCTCACGCGTGACGTCCTCGAAGCATCGGGTGCCGCCGACGCGGACACGCTGGTGCTGTGCTACCCGAACAATCCAACCGGCGCGACGATGACCCGCGAGGAACTCGAACCGGTCGCGGACTTCGTCCGCGAGCACGACCTGCGCGTGTTCGCCGACGAAATCTACGCCGCGCTGTCCTACGAGCACGACCACACGTCCATCGCGACGCTGCCCGGGATGCGCGAGCGAACGGTCGTGTTCAACGGGTTCTCGAAGGCGTACGCGATGACGGGACTGCGACTGGGCTACGCGCTCGCGCCGCCGGAAGCCATCGAGTCGATGAACCGCATCCACCAGTACACGATGCTGTCCGCGCCCACAACCGCCCAGCACGCCGCTATCGAGGCGCTGCGCAACTGCGAGGACGAGGTCGCGGAGATGCGCGAGCAGTACAACCGCCGCCGCAACTTCGTGCTCTCGCGCTTCGAGGAAATGGGCATCGACTGCTTCTCCGCGTCGGGCGCGTTCTACGTCTTCCCCGAGTGCCCGTGGGACGACAGCGGCGAGTTCGCCGAGGCGCTCATCGAGGAACAGGGCGTCGCAGTCGTCCCCGGCGACGTCTTCGGCACCGGTGGTGAGAGCCACCTGCGCGTCACGTACGCGACGGGACTGGGCGACCTCAAGGAAGCGCTCGCACGCATCGAAGAGTTCATCGATTGATCGGGACGCGGGCCGCGTGCCGCGCTACTCGGATTCCGAGTCGGCCACGCTGACGACTTGTTTGCCGATGTTGTCCCCGGAGAACAGGCCGAGGAACGCGTCGGGCGCGTTTTCGAAGCCGTCGACGACGGTTTCCCGGTGAGAGATCTCTCCGGTCGCGATCCACTCGCCGAGTTGCTCGCTGGCCTCACCGAATCGCGTGGCGTAGTCCCCGACGAGCAGTCCCTGGACTTTCGCGCGCGGCGCGATGAGTTGCGGGAGCTTCCGTGGGCCCGTCGGTACGCTCTCGTCGTTGTAGTGGGCAATCTGACCGCAGACGGCGACGCGGGCGTCGAGGTTTAGCTTCGTGAACACAGCGTCGGTAATCGGGCCACCGACGTTGTCGAAGTAGACGTCCACACCACCGGGTGTGGCGTCGTCGAGCGCACCGCGGTAGTCGTCGACGTCCTTGTAGTTGATTGCGGCGTCGAAGCCGAGGTCGTCGGTGAGCCACTCGACTTTCTCGTCGGTGCCCGCGAACCCGACGACGCGACAGCCGTTGAGCTTCGCGATTTGGCCGACAACGGAGCCGACCGCGCCCGCTGCCCCGGAGACGACGACCGTGTCGCCGGGCTTGGGGTCGCCGACTTCCAACAGTCCGAAGTACGCGGTCCGGCCGGGCATCCCGAGCACACCGAGATACGCCGGCAGGTCCGCAATCGAGGGGTCCACTGGGGCGACACTGTCGGCGTCGAGAACGGTGTAGTCCGCCCACGTCCCGTTACCCGTCACGAGGTCGCCGACATCGTACGCGTCGCTCTCGCTCTCGACAACCTCACCGACGACAGCGCCCTCCATCGGATTGCCGACGTCCCACGGTTCTGCGTACGATTCGGCATCACGCATCCGGCCTCGCATGTAAGGGTCCACGGAGAGGTAATGGACGCGCACGAGCAGCTCGCCGTGCTTCGGACTCGGCACGTCACCTTCGCGGAGTTCGAAGCTATCCATGTCTGGCTCGCCCTCGGGCCGTTCGGCGAACACCCACTCGCGGTTTGAATCACGCATACCTTGTCTTCTCGCTGCTCCCGGAGGATGGTTGCGCTTCCAGCAGGGCGTTCCGGTGCAGCGATTCGCTACGGCTCGTCGCACGCAGAGCCGACGCAATTCACTTCGTCTGCCGCCACAGGGCCTCTGTCGGTCACAGGTCGCCGCAACCGCCAGCCGTAAGCCGTCGGGTGGTGTCGGTGCGAGCATGCCCGACGTCACGGAACGGGTGCGGGGCGTCGAACGCTCGCGCATCCGCATGATGTTCGACCGCGCGGAGCAACACGACGGCGACCTCGTCCGACTGGAGGTTGGAGAGCCGGACTTCGACACGCCCGAGCACATCGTCAATGCAGCGGCCGAGGCAGCCCGGCGTGGCGAGACCCACTACACACCGAACGCCGGGACGCTGGAACTTCGTGAAGCCGTCGCGGAGAAGTTCGAGCGCGAGCGGAGCGTATCTTTCGACCCCGAGTCCGAAATTATGGCAACTGTCGGTGGCATGGAGGCGCTGCACCTCGCGCTGCTTGCAACCGCCGAAGACGGCGAGGAGGTTGTCATTCCGTCACCGGTCTACCCGAACTACGAGGCGCAAGCGAAGCTCGCGGACGCGACGCCGGTCAACGTCCCGCTCGACGAGGACGAAGGGTACGCACTCGACGTAGACGTCGTTCGCGACGCCATCACCGAGGACACCGCGGCGGTCGTCCTGAACTCGCCGGCGAACCCGACCAGCCAGGTGTTCGAGCGGGACGTCGCGCTCGAGGTCGTCGAGGCTGCCGCCGAGCACGACGCGTGGGTCATCTCCGACGAGGTCTACATGGGACTGACGTACGACGGCCCGACACGCAGTCTCGCCGCTGATGCGGAGACGGACAACGTGCTCGTCGTCGACTCCGTCTCCAAGCAGTACGCGATGACCGGGTGGCGCGTCGGCTGGCTCGCCGGCCCCGAACACCTGATTTCGGAGACGACGAAGATTCACGAGGCGACGACTGCCTCTCCGTCCAGCGTGGGACAGGCGGCCGCCACGGAAGCGCTCACGGGTGACCAAGAACCAATCGAGGCGATGTACGACGCGTTCCTCGAACGCCGCAACTACGTTGCCGACCGCATCGCCGACATTGACGGCGTCACCGCGCCCACGCCTGACGGCGCGTTCTACGCGTTCATCGACGTCTCCGAGCTCGGCGATGACTTCGAAATCGCCAAAGAACTCTGCGACGACTACGGCGTCGTCCTCACGCCCGGCAGCGGCTTCGGCCCGGGCGGCGCGGGCAACCTTCGGCTCTCGTTCGCCAACAGCCTTGAGAACCTCGAAGAAGGCCTGAACCGCTTCGAGAAATTCGTCGCCGACAACCAATAAGTGGATAATATGACCGTAACGAAGCGTCTCGACGCGTATCTGGCGTCCACCGACTACGAAGCGGTATGGTTCGCGCGACCGAACTCGTTTGCGTGGCTCACCGAGGGCGGAGATAACATCGTCGACCGAACGGGCGATATCGGCGAGGCAGCAGTAGGCTACGACGGCGACACGGTGACGGTCGTCACGAATAACATCGAAGCACCTCGGCTTCGCGCCGAGGAACTTCCCGAGGACATCACGATCCAGACGTACCAGTGGTACGAGCGCGACCTCGCGGCCGCCGTCGCCGCCGCCAGCCCAACACCGGCGGCCGCGGATTTTCCCGTCGAAGGGTTCGCAGCCGTCGACGCGTCACCGCTCCGCCAGCCACTCACGGCCGACCAAATCGAGACGTACCGCGCCCTCGCTCGCGACGTGGCGGACGCAGTGGAATCGGTCGCTCGCTCCCTCTCGCCGGAGACGACCGAGCGCAGCGCGGCAACGACGCTGCGGACTCGACTCGAATCGCAAGGTATCGCGGCTCCGGTGGTCCTCGTCGGGGGCAGCGAGCGCGCGCAGGCGTATCGGCACTACACCCCGAAGGACGAACCACTCGGCGGCTACGCACTCGTCTCGGTCACTGCTCACCGCGACGGTCTGTTCAGTAGTTGCACGCGAACCGTCGCGTTCGACGACGCGCCAGCATGGCTCACGGAACGGACTCGCGACGCGATGCGCGTCGAGGCTAGCGCGCTCGCCGCGACCCAGGAAATGGGCCGCGCGGGCGGCACGGCCGGCGACGTCTTCGAGGCAATTCAGGACGCGTATGCGGCGCTCGGCTGGGACGGCGAGTGGGAACACCACCATCAGGGGGGTGCTGCCGGGTTCGCTGGCCGCGAGTGGATTGCGACGCCCGAGAGCACCGAATCAGTCGAACTACCGATGGCGTACGCCTGGAATCCAACCGTACAGGGCGCGAAGAGCGAAGATCTCTTCCTCGTGACTGACGAGGAGGTAGAACCGCTAACTGTCACGGGCGACTGGCCGATGACGACGGTTTCGGCCGTCGACTCCTCGGTGACGCTCGAACGCCACGCGGTTCTCGAACGGTAGTCGCTCGTCTCTCAATGAAAGGGATTATCGGTGCGTCGATACTTATTCGGGTATGACAATCGCTACCGGCGATTCTGTGACCCTGGAGTACACTGGTCGAATGGACGACGGTACCGTCTTTGACACCTCGCGTGAGGCCGTCGCCGAGGACGCGGGCCTGACCGAGGCAGAGGGCGAGCGCGAGTACGCGCCGCTGACGCTCGACGTCGGCGAACAGCAAGTCATCGAGGGCATGGAAGAAGGCCTCGTGGGCCTCGAGCAGGGCGATTCCACGACCATCGAAATCCCGCCCGAGAAGGGCTACGGCGAGTGGGACGAAGAGAACGTCCAGTCCTTTGAGACGGACGAGCTCCGCGAGATGCTCGGCGGGCAGACGCCCGAAGAGGGCGCGTACCTGGAAGCTCAGAACGGCCAGGTCGGCGAAATCGTTCACGCTGATGAGGAGGAGATTCGCGTGGACTTCAACCACGAACTCGCCGGCAAGACGCTGGAGTTCGACGTCGAAATCGTCGACGTCAACTGAACGCCAAACGAGTCAGCGATCGCGTCGTTTTGACCGCTCCTAGCGACCGACTGTTCCCTGTCGCGTGACGGGGGCGTCGGGGTCAACGAGGAATGCGACGAGAACTGCGTCGGTTTCTGCCGTGACTGTAACCGTGTCGTCGTCGACGAGCAGGCCGCTTTCCGTCGTGTCGAAGTGGGTGCTGTCGGCCGTGACCTCGCCATCGAAGACGTAGAAGTAGACATCTCGCCCCGCCTTCGAAGGGAGGTCGACACTACTCTCCGCGTCGAGGCGGACGTCGTAGAAGTCTACCGTATTACGCACTGTGAGGGGCGCGTCTGACGTATCGGGGCCGAAGAGGTGACGCCACTCGTTGGCCACGGGGTCGGGAATGGGTTCGTGTTGGATGGTTGCTGGGAGATCGAGGCTGTGGGGCCGCACGAAGATTTGGAGCATGCGCAGCGGCGGGTCGTCAGCGAGCGTGCGCTCTTCGTGCCAGAAGCCGCTGCCGGACCCCATTACCATCAGGTGTTCGGGGTCGGTGACGAGTTTGTTTCCTTCGCCGTCGTCATGGCGCATTACGCCCTCGGGCACCCACGAGATGATTTCCTCGTTGCGGTGCTGGTGCATCGAGATCAGCGTGTCCGGGTCCATGAACGACTCTACGACGGTTGCGAGCGGGCCGTAGCCGTGGTCTTCGTGGTCCGGAAGGTTTCGCCCGGGGAAGTTGAGGTGGATGCGGAACTTCCCCTGATTCTGGGAGACGTTCGTTCGGGGTGCCTTGTAGAGACTGGCGGAGTCCGAGTGCAAGATACGGCATCATAGGTGCCGCAGCCCCATATACGCGTGGCGTCGGCGGGTGGATGGATATGGTCCAAAGAGTCTTATCGGCTTGTCGCCATCTTCCGCGCATCGGTGTCCCAGATTCCATGAACAGCGTTGAGATTACACTCTTGACCGCGCTGCTCGGCGCGATTGCGTTCGTGCTCGCGCTTGCCGTACGTCGTAAAAACGTCGCAGCGGCCGTCAACGCCGCTGTCTCGCTCGGTGTTGCCGGAGTCGCGGTCGCCGCTGCTGCCGGATTCGAGTTCGGCCAGCGTGGCTTCGTTGCCCCGGAACTCGCGTTCTGGACGGCAGTTGCTGGGCTCCTCCACTCTATCGGGATGCTCGGCCCCTACGACTCGGTTTGGTGGTGGGACCACCTGACACACGCCCTCTCAGCGGCGCTCTTGACGGCGCTCGTGTACGCCGGCCTGCTCGTTACTATCGATGACGCTGTTTCCACCGTTGTCGTCGCCGTCGCAGCAGTCGGCTACACTGTCGTCGCCGGCATCTGCTGGGAACTCGGGGAGCTCGTCGCGCGAGCCGTTGGCGACCGCTACGACGTCGAACCTGTGTTGGTGTACTATGGCTGGCAAGATACTGCCTACGACCTCGTCTTCGACGTCGTGGGTGCAGTGCTCGTCGTGGCGATCGACGTCCGAGTGTTCGTCGACCTCGCCGCCACTGCTCCCGGCACGACGCGACAACTACTCGTCTGGTCCAGCGCCACCGTCGTCGCGGGGTCCGTGCTGATGGCGATTGCGTTGTTCGCACGACCCGGCGGGCAGTCTTGATGAAGGGAAAATATCAGAGTTAGATATATTCTCTAATTATGGTTGTTATGATATTCTGAAAGAAATTTCGCGGTTCGTAATTGGTATCCAATATTTGTCGGGCAGTGGCGACGATTCACTCGGCGAGTAGCTAGAATAAGGGAGTTAAATGCCTAACAACTCGGCTTCTGGCTGATAACGGAAATCACACCGGTACTGAGGTATCGAAAACTACCACGAACTTCCGGCAAAGCGAAATCGCATAGATACACTTGTAGCGAGTTTTTATCACTCCTTCCGTACGAAACTGGCCTGTCTAAAACTTTGAACCACGGTCTCGAACCTTCGTCCGGAATACGCGACACGGCGTCAAACTCGGATAGATAATAAACTGTATAGAAACGATGAACTACCAGTCTCATATAATTTCAATAGCCAATTCCAATAGCGCCATTCGAACAGGTGGCGACAGCGGATTTTCCTTCCCGATCACAAAGCCGTCGAACGGGGATGCGACCGTTAGTCGATCTGCTCGACGTAGGCGTAGTCGTCGTCGAGCGCCTGGGCGTCCTCCGGGAGCAGTGCGACGGTGAGGTAGTCGGCGTAGTCGCTGAAGTATTCCACGACGCGTGCGATGCGGTCGGAGTCGATGGCTTCTAGGGAGTCCAGCACCATGAACGGGACGTCCTCGTACACTTCATGGACGAGGTAGCCCGCTAGCGCGAACACGAGCCCGGTCACTTCGCGCTCACTCTCCGAAAGGTGGTCGATGGTGTCCCGGTAGGAGGTGCCGTCGTCGGTTGCGCGGATGATGTGGAGGTCGAAGGTGGTCTTCTCAACCTTGCGGCGACCCTCGCGAACCTCGCGCTCGCGTCGCTCGACCCAGATGCGCTCAATGTTGTCGTACTCCAGCACTGCGAGCACGGACTCCATGTGGTCATTGAACTCCTCGACGGCTTCGGCCTCAATACGGTCGACTTTCGTCCGGAGGTCGGTGAGTTCGTCATCGATTTCATCGCGGCGCTCGGCCAGTTCGTCGCGCTCGCCGAGCGTCTCCTCGTGGTCGGCGATACTGGATTCGACGTCCTCGAGGTCGCTCTCCAGGCGGTCGACGCGGAGTTCGACTTCGTTGGACTTGCGGTGGAGCTCCAGCACTTCGTCGTAGTCACCGCCCGTGCCGGCGTCCTCGGTCTCGGCTTCGAGGCGCTGGACTTCCTCGCGCTGGTCCTCCAGAGAGTTCTCCAGGGAGTCGATGCGCTTCTCGGTGGCCTCGATTTCGTTCTCGACTTCCGAAAGGCGTCGCTCGGTGCGCTCGCGTTCGCGCTGCTGTCGCTGAATCTCCGAGCGAGTCGACGAGAGGTCGTCGATTTGTGCGTCGAGGTCGCTACGCTCGTCGAGTTTCTCCGCACGGAGGTCGCGGAGGTGGTCGACAGTCCCCTCAATGTGGTCGCGCTCGACCTCGGAGCCACACGTCCAGCAGACGACGTCCTCGGCGTCGCCGAGGAGCTGTTGGGTCGGGTCGGCATCGGAGTCGGTCTCGTCACCGAACTCGTCGAGGTCTAGGCCTTCGCCGTCGAGCATCTCCTCGTTGAAGTTGATGACGCTGCCGAGCTGGCTAATCGTGTCGTCGAGCGCTCGCTTGCGCTCACGGAGTTCGTCGATGCGACCGGCGAGCCGGTCGGGGTTCTCGTCGTGCTCGTCGACGTCGTCAAGTTCGGCTTCAAGCTGGTCGCGCTCGTCACGGAGGTCTTCGAGGGTCTGCTGTTCGGTTTCGAGTTCGAACTCGACATCTTCGAGGTCGGATTGGGCGTCCCGCAGTGCCTCGAAGGCCTCCTCGATGGCTTCCTTCTGGGAGCGGCTCTGTTCGAGACTGACGTCTTTTTCCTCGATTTCGGCCTCGACATCGGCGAGCTCCTCGCGCGCTTCTTCGAGATCCGCTTCGAGGCTCTGTTTTTCGGCTTCCAGTTCCGGGAGCTCGTGCTCGATTCGCTCGAGCTCCTTGATCTGGTTGTCGAGGTCGCGTTTCTCGTTTTCGAGTTCGCGAATCTGGGACTCGATTTCCTCGGTGTCCACCGGGTCCATGATGATCTCACGGAGATCGTCGCCGCGCGCGACGGCGCGGCGGACTTCGGTGTTTTCGAGGAGGAATGCGAACTGGTCGGCGACCTGGGGGTCGTCAAGGTAGGGGTCGCCGCCATAGACGACGGTATCGCCGCTTCGCGTGAGTGTTCGGGTGTAGGTTTCGTCGCCAACCTGCAGTTCGACTTCCCCCTCATCGGCGTCGCCTTTCAGCGAGGCGCGCTCGCTACCCAGACCCGCCATAATCGCCTGGAGGAACGACGTTCTGTTGGTCGCGTTTCGGCCGGTGAGCACGGTCACACCCGGGGGGAGCGAGACTTCGGCCTCGTCGATACCACCGATGTTGCGAGCGTGAACGCGGACGTCACGTTCGACAGGCTGCTGTGATGCCATTAGTTACGTATGATAAGGGGCTACGGCATAAGTGTTGTTACCCACAGGTTCCTCATGCCTCGCCACAGTCGCAGCCGCCCTGCCGGAGCAGTTCGCCGGCGGCATAGTCGGTTCCACAATCCCCACAAAACACGCGCACGTCGACGATAACGTCGTAGTCACGCTCGCTGAGTTCGCCGCTGGACACCAACCCTTCGATGGTCGAGTCAGTGACGGCTGAGGTGCGGCCCTGGAGGCGTTCGAGCATCTCTGCTTTCTGGTTGGGGTCACCAGACTGGTCGGGAAGTTCGGCCTCGCGGTACTCCGTGAGGTACGTGTGGATTGCCTGGTGCGTGACGAAGTCGGACTGGACGGCGTCGGCGTCGACGCCCATCGCTTCGAGTTCGCGCTGCTTCCGCATCCGGTCGCCGCTGGAAACGTCGTTTCCGGTGAGTGTCTGGTAAGCACTCTGGAGGTCTGTCTCGGAGATACTGCCGTCTGAGCGCCGGATGGCTGCGTCCAGTACTGCGCGGTTGAACTCGTCGGCGAGGTCGCGTAGGCTCGTTCGCTCGCCGCGTTCGCCCGTCCAGGCTACTTCGAGTTGTTCGCCCATGCCGCCAAGGTCGTACTTCTCGATGACGCGGGCAACCTTGCTGTTCGGCCGCGACGGAGACTCACTCATGTCGCTAGCTACTTGCTCCGTCATTACAAATGTATCGGTGTAATATCCTATTGCAGTACCGGACCAACCGGCGTCGCTGTCCACAACACAGTATTAATATCGCTGAAGTGGGCATTCTCGATAGATAGTACTGCTCTTGCCGCCGTTCCGTTCTATGATAGCGAACCGTGTGCCACGCTCGTTCTGTTGGTGGTCGGACTGGACACCACCGAGTAATGGAATTGCTCGCAAATAGTCTCGTCCAGATAACGCAAACCGGGGCTCGTCGCCGTGCGTCTCCGCACGATAGCGACCATAATTGATAATTCGATGGACGACAAGACCGGACACGATTGAATGCGGGGTCGGACTCACCGATGGACGTGGTCACACCTCAAGTAGAATTCTACATATCAGAACAACCGTATACTCTTGGATAGCAGTAGTGAACTTGCATATGGCCGATATAGCGGCCTAAGTAATGATATAGATAGTCCCGCAGGCATATTGTATTTCCTTTGATAGATAATGTATTCCTAGATACAGAACAGATTTCCCCGTCGGGAACAACCTCCCCTATGTGAGGGATCCTCATAGACTAATTATCGACGGTAGCGAGGGACACGTGGTCGTCGTTGTAGGTGATGGCGCGCCCGTTGTACACGCCGACACTTCCTTGGAACTCGGGTTTGCTTACCTTCTTTCCATCTTCGAGGATGCGGTCTTTGCAGTTACCGAGGGCGTCGGCGGCGAGGTTGTGGGCAGATTGGACGAGACGGGCTTGCAGACTGGACTGCTCCCGAACAGTAGTGTAGGTTTGTTCGTGGCGCGTGTTCTTCGTATCCTCGATTTCTGTGGGGTCGTCGCTCCATCTAGCGTCAGCAACGTGTTGGGTCGCTTGACGGAATTACTCGAACGTCTCATCGAGAACGCTGTGAGCACCCTCGGGAACGTCAAGCTTTAGCTGGGTGTTACAGACAACTGCCATACTTCATTAGTGTTGGTAGAGGGACTCGAAAGGATCCGTTCAAGGTGGTGTGGAGTTAGCCCTGCCATCGTGTGGTTTATCTCATTGGTTGTCGGCTTCCTCCCCGGCCTCAAGGGTCGGGTTATCCGCCTCGCGATCTCTATGAACCTCACCGTCAAAGAAGGACCCTACGCGTTCCGCGTCGGCCACTCTATCACGGACGTCGCATTCACCGCTGACTTCGAGGTCACGGGCGAAGCCGCCGAAAGTGGGCGGACGTACTTCACGGAGACCGAGTTCGAAAACGAAGAATAGCGAACCAGTAGCCGTCTTTTCCCCGCGTCGTACGCAGCACCCAAAGTACGCTCGTCCGTCGCTCGGTTCACCGGTCGCGCGTCACTACGGTCCGAAGTGTTCAGACGACGACGGTGTCGTTGACGAGTTCGCCGATGTGGTCGATGTTGATCGTGACCTCGTCGCCCTCGTTGAGAGTGAACGTATCCGGCGGCACGAGTGCGGTGCCGGTGAGCAACACCAACGTCTCCGGGAGGTTGTTGTGCCGGCGGAGGTACTTCACGAGCGTCTCGCAGGTCGTCGCCATCTCCGCGGTTGTGGTTTCGTCCTCGAAGACGACCTCGCCGTCGCGCTCGATGGCCAGCGACATCCCCAGGTCGTGGGGGTCTTCGATGACGTCGCCGGTCGCAACGCAGGGGCCCAGCGAGCAACAGCGGTCGTACACTTTCGCCTGCGGGAGGTACAGCGGATTCTCTCCCTCGATGTCCCGGCTGGAGACGTCGTTGCCGATGGTGTAGCCGACGACCTCCTCGCGGTGTAGGACGACGCCGAGCTCGGGCTCCGGGACGTTCCAATCGGAGTCACCGCGCACGCCGATGGAATCGTTCGGGCCGACGGTTCGCGAGGGTGTCGCTTTCAGGAACAGCTCCGGGCGGGCGCTATCGTAGACGTCGATATACACCTCAGGCTTCCCGCTCTCGGCCTTCCGTGCTTCCTCGCTGATACTGTACGTGACGCCCGCCGCCCAGACTTCGTCGGGGACAACCGGAAGGAGAGCGTCCCGTTCGGTGTCGTCCAATTTGCACTGGTTGGCGTCGGGAATCCGGTCGCGCGCGATAGCGTCAATGAACCGGTCGCTGGCGTTCGCCGCGCGAGCGAGTTCGGTGAACGAACCGAGGTCATCGGACGCCGTCGCCAGATTGTAGGCGTCTTCTTCCTCGTCGACGACGACGAGGGACTCCGAGTCCGTCCCCTGCTCTCTACTAGGGAGTCGGTAGTACCGCATACTCGTTGATACACCGATGTAGTTAAAAGAGTATCGCCGCCCTGCCCGTGAACTCACTGATAATACTCGGTTGTCGGACAGACGCGATCGCACGATGAAGTGGCGTATTGCGAAGTCCACCGAACGGGCTTCGACGCGTTACCGATCCGAGTCATGGGCCGGTCGCGTGAGTCAGAGGGTTACGTGTCGGCCGCTCGGGACCCGGTGTCCCGTGCTCGACGAATCTAGGCCTCGTCGAACAGCGTTTCGCCTTCGACCATGTGGTCCTCGATGGCGTCGAAGTTGAGCGTCAGGCCGAGACCCGGCTCCTCGGGAATTTCCATGCGGCCCTCTTCGATGAGTTCGTCTTGTTCGACCAGATCCTCCCACCAGCCGAGCTCGTAGGAGTGGTACTCCAGCGCCAGCGAATTCGGGATGGCGGCGCCGACGTGCGCGGACGCCATCGTCCCGATGGGCGAGGAAACGTTGTGCATCGCCACGGGGATGTAGTACATGTCCGCGAGGTCTGCAATCTTGCGGGTCTCGCGCATCCCGCCGACGCGCGGCAGGTCCGGCGCGACGATGTCCACGGCCTGGGGCTCCAGCAGCGTCCGCTGGCCGTGCTTCCGGTAGACGTTCTCGCCGACCGCGATGGGCGTCGTTGTGGACTTCGTCACCTGCTCTTGGACCTCGTGGTTCTCCGGCGGGACGGGGTCTTCGAGCCACCAGACGTCGTACTCCTCGAGTTCGCTGGCGAGGCGCTTCGCCGAGCCACCGGTGAACGCCCAGTGGCAGTCGAAGGCGACGTCCGCCTTGTCGCCGACGGCCTCGGTAGTCGCCTCGACGATGTCGACCTTGTGGTCGATTTCGGGGTTGCGGAGGTGGCGGTTCGCGCGATCCTTCTCGTGGCCGGAGGGGACGTCGAGGTCGAACTTGATGGCGTCGTAGCCGAGGTTCTCGACGACGCGCTCGGCTTCGGCCGCGCAGGCCTGCGGGTCGGCCTCGTTTTCGGTGTGGAGGTCACAGTAGACGCGGACCTCGTCGCGGTACTTTCCGCCGACGAGCTGGTAGGCCGGAACATCGAGGAGCTTGCCAGCTGCGTCGTGGAGCGCGATTTCGATGCCGGAGATAGCGGAGATGACTTTCCCGGAAATGGAGCCCTCGCCGCTCATCTTCTGGACGAGGTGCTCGTAGAGTCGGTCGATGTCGAGGGGGTTCTCCCCGACGAGGAACGGCTTCATCCGCTCGATGATGGCGGTGTCGCCGCCGCCCCAGTAGGATTCACCGGTGCCGACGACGCCCGCGTCGGTGTAGACGCGAACCAGAATCCACGGATAGTTGCCGTCGACCATTGTCGTCTGTACGTCCGTAATCTCCGCGTCGCGGACACCACCGCGCTCGTTGGAGATGCCCATCGTCTCTGCGGAGAGGTCCCGCATGGTGTACTCCGCGTTCGGGTCGCGGAGCTTCGCGTGATCGACCATTTGCGTCCGTATATTCCGCAACCCGATAGTAAAACTTTGGATGTGCCACTAGCTCGCACCCTTCCCCATACGCTCCAGATTCTCAGCGTTCGGACGCCGCGATGAGTTACAGCGAGACCGTGCTGCCAGTTTCGGCGGCTTCGTAGATTGCTTCGAGAGTCTGCATGTCCACGAGCGCGTGGTCGCCATCGGGGTGAATCGGTTCTTCCCGGAGCACGCGGTCGGCGAAGTAGTCGAACTCCTCGGCCATCTCGTCGCCGAACACGTTCCGGCGGCCGTCGTCGATTTCCATCTCCTTGCCGTCGACGCGCAGCGTCAGCGTCTGCGGGGATTCCCCGAGGAACGTCGGTTCGAGGCGGAGTTCGCCGTCGGTGCCGACGACGCGGAGGTGGCCCGAGCGGGCGCCGTGTTGGCTAGCCGTGCAGGCGGCGTACGTCCCGTCGTCGAACTGTATCGTGAACGCGGCGTGCTGGTCGGGAACGTCGCGGAACGCCTCGTCCTCGGAGTGCATTTGGGCGGTAACGCTGACGGGGTCGGCGTCGAGGACGAACCGCGCGGTGTTGATGGGGTAGATGCCGAGGTCCATTACGGTCGCGCCGTAGCCGACGAGGTTGGGGTCGAGGCGCCATTGGTCGGTGTCGCTGGAGACGACGTCCAGCATCTGCTGGCTCATATTCCCGTGGACGGCCACGGGGTCGCCGATGGCGTCGTCCGCGACGAGTTCGCGCATTCGGCGCACCTGCGGGTCGGTCTGCATCCGGTAGGCAACCATCAGCGGAACGTCCTCAGTAGCTTCGACAAGTGCTTGTGCGCGCTCACGGGTGGCCTCGATTGGTTTCTCGCAGAGGACTGCTTTCCCGTGTTCGGCGGCGGCTTCCGCATACGGTAGGTGGAGTGCGTTTGGCGTGCAGACGTAGACGGCGTCGTACTTATCGATTGCATCGCCTGCCTCAAACTCCTCGTAGGTGAGTGCGGCTTCGACGGTCAGCGTTTCGGCGGCGACTTCCTCGGCTTTTTCGTGGCTGCTGCTGACGACGACCGTAGTCTCACAGAACTCGGAGTTGTCGACGGCTGGCATCGCCTGTTCGCGGGTCCACCAGCCGAGGCTGACCATCGCGACGCGGAGCGTCCCGGACTTAAGTTGCTCCCAGTCACGGTCGCGAACGGTGCTCAGATAGTCGATGGCTGACATGGTAGTTAGGTTCGTGGCTCCTTCCAAAAGTGTACTGGACGCCGGATCTAAGAGTGCCGGAATCGTAAGAATGGTATGGTTGACTTGCGACGCTTCGAGTGTGACTGAAACCAAGCAGAACTACGTTGACGGAGAGTGGGCCCTTTCGGAGACAGGCAAGACCTTCGATGTTGAGAATCCAGCCAATCCCAGTGAGACGGTTGCGAGCTACCAGCAGTCTAACGCCGGTGATGCGACTGAGGCTGTCGAGGCTGCCGTCGCCGCTGAGGACGAATGGGCGAACACAGCCGGCCCGGAACGCGGCCGCATCCTCCGACAGGCCGGTTCGATTCTCGCCGACCGCAAGGACGAGCTCACGGAACTCCTCGTCAACGAAGAGGGGAAAGCGCGTCCCGAAGCAGCCGGCGAGGTCCAGCGCGCGATTGACATCTTCCACTACTTCGCGGGCAAAGCCTCGGACCTCGGCGGCACCGTGAAATCCTCCAGTAGCCAGGATACGACGCTGTACACGCGTAAGGAACCGGTCGGCGTCGCCGCGCTAGTGACTCCATGGAACTACCCCATCGCCATCCCCGCGTGGAAGCTTGCACCTGCCCTCACTGCTGGGAATACGGTCGTGCTCAAGCCCGCCAGCGACGCGCCTGGCGTCGTGCTTGCTATCGCGGAAGCACTCGACGAGGCGGGACTTCCGGACGGCGTGTTGAACGTCGTGACTGGCCCGGGGAGCTCGGTCGGCAGCGAATTTATTGAGCACGAGGGTACGGATGCCGTCTCCTTTACGGGCAGCAGCCAGGTTGGGGAGATGGTGTACGACCAGGCGACCGACCAGGGCAAGCGCGTCCAGACCGAACTTGGCGGCAAGAACCCGACGCTGGTCACCGACTCCGCCGACCCCGCGGAAGCCGCGGAAATCGTCGCGAACGGTGGCTTTGGGACGACCGGCCAGTCCTGTACGGCGTGCTCTCGTGCGATTGTCCACGAGGATGTCTACGATAAGTTCGTCAACGCACTCGTCGACCAAGCCGAATCGATCGATATCGGTCCTGGCCTCGACCACGAGATGGGGCCACAGGTCAGCAAGAGCGAACTCGAATCCACGCTCGATTACATCGACATCGCCCAAGAAGAAGGCGCAACCCTCGCAGCGGGCGGCGACACGCCCGACGAGTACGACACCGGCTACTTCGTGGAGCCGACGGTGTTCACGGACGTTGACAATGACATGCGTATCGCTCAGGAAGAAGTATTCGGGCCGGTCGTCGCCGTCATCAAAATCAGCGACTTCGACGAAGGCCTAGAAGTGGCGAATGACGTCGAGTACGGCTTGTCGGCGAGCGTCGTCACGGATGACCACACGGAAGCCAATCGCTTCGTCGACGAAGCCGAGGCGGGCGTCGTCAAAGTCAACGAGAAAACGACTGGCCTCGAACTACACGTCCCCTTCGGTGGGTTCAAGCGGTCGTCCTCCGAAACCTGGCGCGAACAGGGCGACGAGGGCCTGGAGTTCTACACCATCGAGAAGACCGTCTACGACAACTACTAACAGCGCGTCCTTTAGGGCGTTCGCCGCTTCTGGGAGTGGCTTGCCGGTGTGTTAGCGCCGGCCACGCAGAGTGTAGATATATCAACAATCGCTCTTGGGTAGAGGATTGTTGGTCAGGTTTCAGCAGTCGCTGGAAGTCACAGCGGGCAAGGGTGACGCGGACGCGTCACCCGACGAACGATGTTCCCAATCAAGACGTTCGTCTCGGAGCGTCGGGCCGCGAACCTGCTGGCACAGGTTCGCTGGCGTAACGGTGTCTATTGCCCACGCTGCCGTACCGAATCACGGATTCGGCACGGCAGCTATCAAGTGTTTCAGCGGTATCGCTGTAAGAATTGCGACCGCACGTTCAACGACCAGACTGGCACTGTCTTCGAACACTCAGCGGTGGCACTCAGAACGCTTTTGGGTAGGAGATTGTTGACGCTACTGAGCGGTAGCTGTGGCGTCGAAGAGGGTAAGGGCACCGCGGCAGCGGTACCCAACACGGATGATTCCGCTAGATGTGTTCGGGTCGGAATCGGTCGCAGCGGACCTGCTCCAACAGGTTCGCTGGCGTGACGGGGTGACCTGTCCTCACTGCCGTTCCGACCGCACGGTCAAGAACGGCAGCTACAGGGAGTTTCACCGATATCTCTGTAAGGATTGCGACCGCACGTTCAACGACAAGACGGGCACAATCTTCGCTCACTCGAAGATTACACTCCGTTGGTGGTTGTTCTCGATGTACGCGTTTCTCCGCTTTAACACAAGCCTCCGCCAGCTCCAGTGCGAAATCGACGTGACACACAAGACGATCCAGTGGCGCATCGAGCGGTTCGCCAACGCGCTCGATGCGCCTTCGCTTGATCTGCTTGGACCGGTTGAAATCGACGAAATGTACGTCTCTGCGGGGCTGAAAGGCCGCGAGCGTGACCAAGCGTCGCGCTCGCGTGGCCTGTCCACGCGTGGGCGTGGAACATATGATGGCGACAACCCACCTGTGTTCATTCTCGCTGATCGTGGCACCGGACGGCGGTACGTGAACCCTGCGAAAGCCGCCGACGAATCGACGATTCGACTCCTCTTGGCTGACCGTAACGAGGAGTCGCTGACTGTCTATACCGACGGTTTTCGGGCGTACGAACCGCTCGACGAGGACGACGTATTCGACCGCGAATACGTCGTCCATGGCGACGGTGAATACAGCCGACGACGAGGTCCACGTCAACAGCTGCGAGAGCCACGCCTCGCTGACGCGACGGTGGCTCTCCCCGCATCAAGGCATCTCGAAGGACAAGCTTACACAGTCTCTGAGAGCGTTCCAACTCCGCCGAGAAGTATATCGAAAACCGGGACAAGACGCACTCAAACTCGCGATCCAAGCAAAATTCAGACATCAATAATGTGCTACACAAGAGCGAAACTTTTTTGAAGTGTCGAGAGAGGGTGGTAAATCGTTACACATGGCAATTGAGTTCGCACACAGTCCACTGCTCACGTTCGCGGTCGGCCTGGCCGTGGTCGTGATGCTACTGGTCGTACTGGACCTCCCGGCGTTCGTCGGGCTCACCATCGCGGCGTTCACCGTCGGCCTCGTCAACGCCGTCTTCGTCCCCGACTTCGCAATGGCGGACGCGGCGGCGAGGACCGCAACTGCCTTCGGTAACGGCATGGCAGGAATCGGTATTCCCATCCTGATGGCCGCAATCATCGGGAAGTCAATGCTAGAGAGCGGGGCTGCCCAGCGCATCGTCCGCGGGTTCCAGTCGCTAGTCGGCGAAGGCAACTCCGACATCGCACTGTTGGGCAGTAGCTCCGTCCTCGCAATCCCGGTGTTCTTCGACAGCGTGTTCTACCTGATGGCGCCGCTGGCCCGGTCGATGCGCGCCCGCGTCGGGAAGAACTACGCGCTGTACATCGTCGTGGTCGGTGCCGGTGCGGCGACGACGCACGTGTTCGTCCCGCCGACGCCCGGCCCGCTCGCAGTCGCCAGCGAAATCGGCGTCGACCTCGGCATCACGATTCTCGTCGGTGTTGCCACCGCGATCCCCGCAGCCATCGTCGCCGGCCTCATCTACGGCCGCTGGATCAACGCCCGCCTCGACATCCCGCTACGGGACGCGATGGGCACCACCACCGAGGAGCTGGAGGAGCGCGCCCAGCGCGACACCACGAACCTCCCCGGCGTCCTCGAAGCACTCCTGCCCATCTTCCTCGCGGTCGCACTCGTCGCCTCCGCGACCGGCGTCGACACCTTCCAGGAGTGGTACCCAGTCCTGGAATCCATCCAGCCGCTCGTCGCGTTCATCGGCGACAAGAACGTCGCGCTCACCATCGCCGCGATGGCAGCCGCCGTCACCTACCTCCGCTGGACCGGCCTTTCGCGGTCGGTCTGGGAGGACGAACTCACGGAAGCGCTGAAGAGCGGTGGCAACATCGCCGCCATCACCGCGATGGGTGGCGCGTTCGGCGCGCTGCTCGCCGCCTCCGGCATCGGCCCGTACATCGCCGACATCCTGCAGAACTTCGGCATCGGCCTGCTCGTCACCGCATGGCTCATCGCCGCCGTCGTCCGCATCGCACAGGGCTCTGCGACGTCCGCGATGCTGACTGCCGCCGGCATCATGGCGCCGCTGACCAGCCAGCTCAGCGTTCATCCGGCGTATCTCGTGATGGTTATCGGTGCCGGCGCCCAGATCTGCTCGTGGTACAACGACTCGGGCTTCTGGCTCGTGAAGGAAATCGGCGGCCTCACACAAGCGGAGACGCTGAAGACGTGGACCGCACTGACAACGATTATCTCGATTACTGGACTCATCGCCGCGTTGGTTTACTCGACAATCGTGCCGCTGGCCTGAGCAGCATCCCCCTCGAACATCCCCAAACACTAACCAGACACCACTCTGAACTCACACTCATGGACCGCGCACTCGCAGTCATCGACCCGACCGACGCAGCGAAAGACCTCCTGCACGAGGCAGGCACGCTCGCAGCGGGCGTCGACGCCACCCTCGTGGTGATTCACGTCACCACCGAGGACGAGTACGGCGGCCGCCGCGAAGCGATGGAAGCGATTCCGAACGGCTCAGCGAGCTACTCGCCCGACGAAGCCGAAGAAGGAGCCGCGCAGTTCGCACAAGACCTCGCCGACGAGATTCTCGCGGACCTCGACGTCGAGTACGAGACCGCCGGCTACCTCGGCAAGAAAGCGAGCAAGACCCTCGACGCCGCCGCAGAGTACGGCTGCGACCACATCTTCCTCGCGGGCCGCAAGCGCTCGCCCACGGGGAAAGCCATCTTCGGGGACGCGACACAGAAAGTCATCCTCGACTACGACCACCCCGTCACCGTCCTCACCGCGTAACCCGATACCTCGCTTTTTTCGACGCGTGAGGACAGCCAGGATGACAATGACCGCCCTGACGATGTCTCTGCGAAAGCCAGCGTCGTCATCGAGGAGATCAACAGCAACCGCTACTACTATCAGTGGCGGGCCGGCGATCAGGTCAAATCCAAGTATAAGTCCCCAGTCGAAGCCAGTGAGTAGAACGCGCAATTACTATCATGTGCACTGAAATTGGAGCGCGTAGATACTACTGCAAGGATTACTTGAAGGTAACATCGCTGTCCGGTCATCGATGTGTTTTGACGAGGAACTCTATCGTATATTCCCAAGCAACCAGATCTAGTGGATCGTGGCGACATGCATCCCGGGTTCGTACACTGCCGAGTCAGCAGCGTCGCGTACACTTGGCTCACCGGACGGAGACTACGCGGCGCCGAAGTCGTCTCTCTCCGGAGCGGCGTCCCACGCGGCGCCGGCAGCCTCTCCGGTCAAGCCCTCCGTTTTCACTTCGACAGGCGACGACGGCGGACGGGGTCGGCCGTCCCGACCACGAAACCATTTCTGTAATACAGAACAGTTACTCGCCAACTGAATCACAGTCATACGGGTGTAATCTACAGTGGCGGTTGTCAGCTCCGCGCCCGGTATCCGGAGAATACAACGGAGTAATGAGATCGCGGCCGAGCGTTCCGTCCGCGAGCGATCATTCCGAAATGAAGAACGGACGTTTAGTAGTCGGGCTGGGCGAGCGGCCGGAAGTCGCGTCGAGAGCGGCCACTCGGTGCTGCGTTGAGCCCGGCAAGAGCCGTCAGTAGTTGATGTTGAGTTCGACGACGTTCGCCGCGCTGAGCACGCGCTCCGGGAGCTCCCCCTGGAGGTCCTCGTCGCTGACGCGGCTCGCGGGCGCCGAGACGCTGATGGCGCCGAGGACCTCGTCCGAGGAGTCCTTGACCGGCGCCGCGATGCAGCGAAGCCCCTCGAGGCGTTCACCGTCGTCGATCGCGTATCCGCGGTCACGGACGCCGTCCAAGGCCTCGAACAGCTCCTCGCGGGACTCGATGCTCCGGGGCGTCTTCCGTTCGAGGCCGCGCTGCTCGATAATCTCCTTGACGCGGGACTCGGGCAGGTGCGCGAGGATGGCCTTCCCGAGCCCCGTCGTGTGGAGGGGCGTCCGGAGCCCCGCGTACGTGTCGAGGTCAACGGCCTCCTCGCCCTTCGACCGCATCAGGTAGACGCCCATCCCCTGCTCCTCGACGAGCAGGTTCGCGAGCTCGCCGGTCTCGTTCGCGAGTGCCTTCACCTCGGGCTCGGCGACCTGGTAGAACTCCATGGACTTCCGGGTGGCGCCTCCGACTTCGAGGAACTTCAGGCCGAGCTGGTACTTGTCGCCGGTCTTGAGGACGTAGCCGTGCTTCTGGAGCGTCGTGAGGTGGTTGTGAACTGCGCTCTTGCCCATGTCGAGCCCCTCCGTCAGCTCCGTCACACCGCAGGGGCCTTGGTCCATCACCTCCTCGACCAGCGCGAGGGTCTTCTCGGTCGTCCGCACCGGATGTTTGGCGTCCATGTTAATTACTCACCACCTACGACGGCTAAAGCGTTCTGGATTGGAGAACGAACTGCTGGGCCCTGTTACTCTGTATCATTTTTGTGCCCGCTTGAAGCCACCCACTATGGACCGAGACAGCGCGGCCCAGCCAGCTGCCGCATCACGAGCACGGCCGCAGGCGCCCTCGACGCGACCGGCGACACGAACTGGCCGTTCTACAGCCGCGCAATCGGCATGTTTGGGCTCGCCATCCCACTGGTCTACCTCGGCGCGACGACGCCGCTGGGCCTCATCGGAATTCGCCTCTCGTTCCTCGCAGAGAGCGTGCCCGGCTCCGCCATCAACTACTATCGGTTCCACTCCGGGAAGTGGAAAGCTATCAGCCGCGGCTACCGCCCGGAAGCCGCTACCGACGACTGAGAGCTCCGGGACTCACGCTCCGAGACACGGCGCCGACTGACCGTCAAGAATACTGCGCCGAGCAGGAAGCGAGAAGACAGCCGATGAAAATCGATACCAGCCGCGCTGCCGCCCATGACGGTAGAAATTGAGTCGAAATAGACAGACGTCAGTACGTCGCGTCGCGGATGTCGTCGTTGAGGTCGTTGAACTGGTCGAGGTAGGTCAGGCGTTCCTCGCGTAGTTCCGCCTGCACAGCCTCGAAGTCCTGGACGCGGTCCGGCACGCTGAACTGTTCGACGTCGATGCCAGGCACGTCACTCGGCACGGTGAGGTCGAGCGTCTCGTCGTAGGTCCAGTCGATGCTGCCGCGGGCGACGCCTTCGAGGATGGAGACGGTTTCCTCGACACCGACGTCGGCGGGGTCGTCGGTGCCGACGGCGCCGGTGTTAATGACGTAGCACTCGACATCGAGATTCGCGATGAGGTCGCGGAAGCGATTGCCCTCTTCTCCCTCAGAGCCCACAATAAAGGGATTCGTGCCGACGACGCGAATCGATTCACCTGCTTTAGATGGGTCGCCGGCGCTCGTCTCGATGGATTCGCCGAGCATGAACGCGACGGCGGCTTGCTCGGTGCTGAGGCGAGCGACCGGCGGCATCAGCGGATTTCGTGTGATGAAGAATACCTGGTCGACGCTCTCGAGGTCGATGCCGTCCGCGGAGCTTTCGAGGTGGTCGCGCCGGACGACGGCGCGGGCGTTGCGGCCGTAGCGCGGTTCGTCGAAGTGAACGGACCCATCCTCGTCGACGGCGACGTTTTCGAGGACTGCGCTGTCGTTGGTCGCGGCGCTGTAGAGTTCGGGCTGCTCGTCGCCGTCGAGGCCAATCGTCTTGATGTAAAGGCCGCCGCCCTCGCTGCCGGCAACAGTACCCGACGGAAGCAGTGCGCAGACGTCGTCTTGAATCATTTCGACGCCTTCGGGGTCGTCGAGCCACAATCCGTGACTGGTCAGCGTCGACTTACCCGTCCCAGAGAGGCCGAGGAAGAGCTGGCCGACTTCCCGTTTGCCGGCTTCGTCGTTGAGGGTGACGCGTTTGCTGCCGACGTGGAGGCCGAGCCCGCCCTGTTCTTTCGCGCGCAGCATGAACAACCGGAGGAACGACTTCTTCGCCTCACCAGTGTAGTCGCTGCCGAGGACCGTCGTCACACCCGCTTCGGGGTGGATGCGAATCTTCGGTTCTTTGGTCGCGTCGGGGAGCTGAACGGTGACGAAGTCGGGCTCTCTATCCTCGGCCGGTTCGAGGAGTTTCGCCCACGACAGCGCAATGCGGCCGTACTCCTTCGGCAGATACAGTCGGCAGACGTACGAGGAATCGGGGTGGCGGCCGACCACGCGGTCGACACAGACGATGTCGTTGCTGGGATCGGTCACCCAGTTGAGGCCCTCCTCGAAGACCGCGAGGTCGTCGGCGTCGAAGTCAGCGTTGACGGCATTCTCGGTTCGATCGGCGCTGCGCGAGCGGTACTCGCTGACGTACGACGGTGCACCGTATTCGGTCGTCGTCTCCAGCCGCGAGGAGAACTCGCGAAGCGCGTCCAGCGACGGGTTGTACGTGACGTGGTCGGCTGTCTCCGGGTCCGGATACTCTGTCGGATTCGGGACGCTTTTGAGCCCTTCCATTTTGCATCGTAGTCGGCGAGAAAGTCTAATAAGGCTGTTGAAGATGGGGACGGCGGCAAAAAATATTGTTTCGAATTCCGGTAGGCTCTCCCTGCGACACGGTAGCGAGTTTCGACAGTAGATTTTTGTGGCGCGTCAATAAATATCACACATATGAGGAATACGAGCAGCGAACGGAACCCACAGTACTTCGTGCATTCCCTCCAGCAACGTCCTTGCGCCGCTGTCGGGGCTGCGCGCCTTGTCGACGGTAGTGTTCAGATAAGCTGATTCCATGCGAAGGCGAACGATTTCAACCACTCGTCAACAGTTTCTGCTTCGGCGTTGCTAAAACAGTTTGAGAAACAGAGAGTACGTCGTTTTACCTCTCTAAATATACGTTCGACGCCATTCCGATTTCCGTGGCGTTCGTATCTGAAATCGAGGCCGTGACGAGAGCATGCGTCTTGGAGCGGAGCTGCTCCATCAACGAGAAACACGGCGTCATCGACGTCGTGTTTCTCGCGCAGTTCAGTGAAGAACGCGTGAGCGAAAACGTTTGTTCTCACCGGTTCAAGCTTCGTATGGAGTAAATTGTTTGACTCAGGATCGACAGCAGCGTACAGCCAATATCGTTCGTTATTGAGCCGGATCACGGTTTCGTCGACCGCAATGTGATCCGGGATTTTGACCCTTCTCCGGATGTAGATCTGCCTTGGGAACCCAGTTATGAACGGTTGAACGTGCTCGCTCAACACCGAATATCTCAAGAATAGAAACGGTATTCAAAAGTGATAGTCCAGCAAGATGGAGCTGAATACCGAGCTTCATCAACAGACGCGGTGTTGCTTCTCGCTCCACAAACCCTAACTCGATCTGGTCAAGACAACCGTAGAGGCTAGCGTTTTCGGTCATGGACACACGGAAAACGCTACGCCTCACCTTTCAATCCTTATCTGAACACCGCCCTTGTCGACCGGGAACGCACTGAAGTGCATGTCGAACGGAGGCATTCGAGGAATTTCGCGAGCGCCTAGCCGGCATTGACCCGGCGCCGTCGACGCCACCGGACCGGGCGACACGGATTACTGATCGTACGTCCACGACTGGCCGAGTCGACCGCGTCCGCACCACCTACCGCGAAGCTGTCCTGCGCACGCCCTACTACGACAACACGTACAACGAACCGCTCGTCGAGAACTTCGCCAACGAGTTCGGCGCGGCGATCGCTGACGGCATCCGTCCCAGATCGTCAGTGTCGTTCACCGTACTGTACAAGCATGCGCTCACAGTAAAGGCGACGCGGGTCATCCGCAGACGCGAGGACTTCCTCGACACCCTCGACGGCGAAGCGCGGTCACTCGAAACGGCGCGAGCGGACCTTTCAGCGGTCTTCGACGCACCTGACACGACAATCATCCCCGAGTGATATCGTGAATCGTTCACCGAACAACTTGATGCCGTCGCGCAACGCCGCCAGCAGACGGTTCGAAAGCGTGACTCCGTTCCTCATTTCGACGAGTACTCCCTGTGTGTGTATCTCAACGACGACGAACCGTGGACGTATCCAGTGTTGACAGCGGTCGCGCGTACGCGAGAAGCAGTTAGCCTCGACCACTCAACCAATCCCGGAACGACGAACTCCGCCCGTAGCTAGCTCCGACTTCGGAGACGGAGCTCTATCGAATCTCGGCGTCTAGCTGACGTCGAGAATCTCGACGTCGAACATCAGTGCTTTGCCGGCGAGTTCGTGGTTGAAGTCCACGCGCGTCGCCTCGTCGTCGACGTGGACGATTTCTCCCTGTCGGCCGTTCTGCGCTTCGAGGTAGCCGCCCTCTTCGGGGGTTTGGCCACCAATCATCGCTTCGAGTTCGGCGGTTTCGAACTCCTGGACGTCCGCCTTGTCCCACTTGCCGTACGCTTCCTCCGGCGGGATTTCGATGGTCGCAGCCTCCCCCTCTTCCAACCCGAGCAGCCCGTTCTCCATCCCCTCGATGACTTGGTGGGTACCGATGTCGATTGTCAGCGGTGCGTACTCGCGTTCGAGCTCTGCCTCGGTTAGTCCGGCTTCCTCGGCGACGGCTTCACGCGAGGTGTCGAAGACGGTGCCGTCTTCGAGGCGGCCAGTGTATTCGAACGTCACCGAATCTCCGGTGGTAATCGGCACACCTGTACGAAGCGCTGCAATCTGATAATCTCTGTTATCGGGGGGTAGTCCCGCATAAGATGTCCCGAATTATCATTCAATAAGTTCAGGGATTGAATACAAACGTCGAAGCTATTGTCTCCAAATACGCGGTCTTTGACGACGATGGACGGGAACGTAGATAATGTAGCCATAGTTGGTTGGCGGCGGGCGACGTCGGATTACTGACGGCGCTTAGTATCCGTCAGATGAATCCGAGCGTGGACGTCTCGGTCGTTGACGACTTCCAGCAGGAGATCTCGCAGGTCGGCAAAAGCACGTACCGAGAGGCGGAACTCAAGGTCTTCGCACTCCCAGACTTCTACACGGTCATGCGCAACATGGGCGCTACTTCGGAGTTCTACGAGACGAACGACTTCGAAGTGAGTGACGACGTCGTCGACGAGCGCGACCAACTCTACCGACAGACGAAACGGCAAGTCGGGAACGACCACCTGACTGTCGAGGAACTGTACCGAGGCATTATGGACTTTTAGACCGCCAGCGGCGACGGCGAACTACGTCCAGAATCTATAGATGAACAAGGCGAGCGCCTCCGGGCTTGGCCTTTGAGGAAGTCCACCTGAAAGCGATGTTCGCGGAATACCCTATTGGTGAGAAAGTCAATACTGCTTTTCGAGGAGTTGTCAAGCTAGGTGATAGTACCTATTCTCGCCTATCAACATTTCCGATGATGGCACTGTCTAGTTGAGTTAGTTTGAGAACTGAGCGGGTAATTGAGTTAATCAACCAAGGTGCTCGCAGACCTGCTCAACGAGAGCTATGAACCGGATTTAGAAGAAACTTGGGAGAATGAGCGGACAGCGACGCCACTGGGCGTTCGCCATCCCCCTCCACCAAACCGGTTGTTCGATCAGAGAAACAACAACGATCTTAGCGGAATTAGGCGTTCAACGTTCTCATGGCGCGGTTTGCTGGGTGCATCGTCTAGCTGACAACGCCTGCGACCCGCCTGAGGCGTAGTCGAAGCGGGTCGCCGTCGACGAGACCACTGTCAAGAGTAACGGTGAGTGGTCTTGGCTGTATGCTGCAATCGAAACCGACTAAAGTTGATCCTCGATGTCGCGTTGTTTGGGCGGCATGGCACCGATCCAGCGGCTGCGTTTCTGCAGAAACTCCAAGAGAAACATGATCCCTCGGAGGCTGATCTTCTCGTCGACCAGTTCGACTATCGGACTACCCTTGCTCGATTAGGGTTGAGCGGTCGGGTCAACTACACCGACCGAAACCGTATCGAAAAAGTGGTTTCATACGCTCAAAATGCGGGTCGACCCCTTCCATAATCCGTGGGTGGGCGGTCGGTCCAGCGTCCGAGAGTGGCTTGAACAGTTTATACATTACTACAACCGCCACAGACCGCACCAAACTCTCGATTGGAAAACGCCGATTGAGGACCTCCAGAACTAGACAGCACCCCTTAGTAATTTTATCTTTGCCAGTACCAGTCAGGTATGAAGAAATAATCTCTAAACCGTATATACGCCTGAAGAGGGTTCATTCAGGTCGTTATTCACATATTTGACTATCTGTTCCGCTCTCTGTAGCACGTTCCAACGAAAGTTCCGACATAAACGAGAATGTGACGGACCGAGAGTACCCAACAGTTGTGAGTGTAGCCGTGAACGTCGCGGCGTTGCGAACTAGGCGAGCTTGTATACTTGTTTGCGGGCGTCAGAGAACGAGAAGCGGGATTCAACGATGTCCTTTTGTTCGAGGCGAGTGAGCGCGTACCGGACGGTACGGTCCGGAAGGAGGGTTTCTTCGGCGAGTTCGCTCTGGGTGAGCCACTCGTTGTATTCGAGAACTTTCGCGACGAGTTTTGCGCTTGGTGGAAGATCTTCGAGTGCGTCAATCGTCTCTTCGCCCATGCCAGTTGTGCTCATACCACCATCAATAGAATGCAGCAAGATAATTCCTGTGTTTGCAAAAATACTCGATGATTATTAACGCAGGTTTGATTTGACAACCTCATATCGGTATAAGGACAAAGGAAGCCATGCAAACCTACCGAAATCGACCATCCTCTCAAAAATTGCCGCCAGCGCCCTTGTTCCTACAAAATCACAATCCGGCGACCTCAAAGGCCTCTTCGAGGGACCGTCCCTCCCTAATCAACCGGTCGACTTCTCGTTCCGTCTCGGCGACCGCTTCGGCGGCTGCAGCAACCTCCTCAACGACATCGCGTTCGATTACGACCACGCCAGTGTCGTCACCGACGACCACATCACCCGGCGCGACGAGTGCGCCGCCGACTGTCACTTGCTCGTTTTGTGCCGCTTCTTCGTTGCTGCTGGGCCCCCGCGGCGTTACCCCGCCTGCAAAAATTGGAAAGCCAAGATCTCGGACTTCACCTACGTCCCGTACCGCACCATTCGTCACTAGTCCGCGTACGCCGACTTCTTCCGCATACGTCGAGAGCAACTCGCCCCACACCGCTTCCGCAGTACTGCCGGCATCGACTACGATGAGTTCGTCTTCGTGCGCGGCATCGAGCGTTTGTACCGGCGCCGAAAGCGCCGTCGGGTCGAGCGTCACCGTCCGTACTGGCCCGGCAACCGCGCCATCAATACTGACCGGTTCAATTCCAGTGGCCATCGCCGTGACGTCCTCGTGTTTCGTGTCGGCAATCGCAGCCGTCGAAGACCGCTCCAATCGGTCCAGAACTGTGCTGTCGACTGGTTCAATTGCTTTCGTCATAGCAACCAGATGATTACCACTCCGGAAGATTTCTTCGGTGGCTCACTCCGTTTCCATCTACAAACCGGAGTGTTCGTTTTGGACTAGCGTGGGCCGCGGACTACTGGCACGGAAATAGCCGGAATATTTACCCGAAGCCTCGGAGACGAGCCCGAGGGGGTTCACGCGCTGGGATTGTAGATGGAGTGGTCCTCTGGGCCTTCGGCGGTAACGACTGCCAGCGCGCCTTTGCGGGCGACGCGTGAAAGGGCGTGGTCGACGAGTTTGAAGTCTCCAGGGACGGGGAACGACATCGTCGCGACGCAAGCACTCCCCGGCAGAACGGGCGTCGTCTGTACAAAGCGGCCAGGTTCACTGGCGAGCGCGCCCTGCGCCCAGACCTCGTCCCAGACGCTGCCGATGGCGTGGAAGCTCGAGAACAGGTTCGGGCCACCCACGCCGTAGAACACGCCCGCTATCTCGCCAGTACGCACGTTCATCTCGGCGTAGTTGTCCGGCGTGATAGCGTACTTCTCCCCATTCATCAGCACGTACGTCGGGTCCTCACGAGCCATCCGCCCGAAGTCGAACTCGTGGTCGACCGCAGGGAGCCCTTCCTCAGGTTCGATGAGGATGAGGCCGAACATCCCGCCGGAGATGTGGTAGTCGACGTTTGCGACCGCACAGTGGTAGATGAACGCGCCTGGGTAGGTCACCTTGAATTGGAGGTGTTTTTCCTCGCCGGGGGCGACGTTCGTGTCTTCGGCACCGCCGCCGGGGCCGCGGCAGGCGTGGAAGTCGACGTTGTGGGTCATCGTGCTGTCCTCGTGGTTTCGAATCGTCAGGTCGACTGTGTCGCCGACACGCGTGCGAATGAGCGGACCAGGCACCTGCTCGTTGAAGGTCATATACGTGAACGTGACGCCCGGCTCGACTTCCGCGACGAGTTCTCGCGTCTCCAGCTCTACTTCCACAGTCGCTGGTTTCGAACGCTTGACTTCCTCCCAGGGGTGAAGCCGTGGGATTCCTCCGTGGGTAATCCAACCGGTCGATTACCCCGGCTGTGAACTTACGGGTTCGCTGACGCTGGTTTGGTTACGTGGACGCGACTGTTCCCCGGAAATCCGTGGGTGTCCAGTTGTGTCCGTTCCACTCCCAGTACGCCCCATCACGATTCGGGGAGTTGTTGGGTGCGTCCCTCTGGCGTTCAGCCGCGAGGGCAGCAGGCCGAGCCATCGGCCCATCCACAGACTGCAACAGGTTCCACGCCCCAGCCACATCTGCGTGCGCGTCCATCGCACACTCGTGGCACTTGAAGTCGTCATCTTTCCGGCTTACATCCCTCGAGCCACATTCGGGGCAGAGACTGCTTGAATCCTCCTCGCTCACTGATTCAACCGTGATGCCGACATCCCCGAGCGTGAGCTCGATGCGGTCGAGGAGTTGGCGGTAACTCCAGAACGCGTGCGTTTTCTCGTTGACCGACGCACTCCAGTGCGCGTCAAGCACGTCGGTGAGATCCCCAACGTACACTGTGTCGACGTTGCGTTCCAACAGCCATTCGGCGGCGTGCTTGACGGCAGCATCCCGAGCGTGGTCGCGTTTCCGCCCACGTTCGTCGAATCGGCGTTGAATCCGCCAGCTCGTATACTGACCGTCCGGAAGGTTGGACTGCAACGCGGCAATCTGCTGGGAGTATCGGTGGAACTGCTCGAAGAGCGGGCGAGCGTGATAGACAGCGGTGTCCCCAGTAGAGGTGACGATAGCGAGGGTGTTGTTCGCGCCGACGTCGATGGCTGCCGACTGCGTCGTGTTCTCCGCTTGGAGTGTATGAGTATATGCGTCCAGTCGCTGTTCGCTGAGTTGATCTGGCTGTATGCGAACTGGATGCTTGACACGAAGCGTGTCGGTAGCCTCGTCGTAGACGAGTTCCAACCGTGAGTCGTCACCATCCCACTGGGATTCCCCCGAACTTCGAGGGTGAGGCGTTCTTGATAGTCGAAGTCGTAGCGGTCCTTGAGGACGTCGCCGACGCCGAACTCCAGGGTACTCCGATCCTCGTTCCAGTCGAGGGTGTAGAGATCGTTGCGGACGAGTCCGTGCAGCTCGTAGCCATCGTCGCGATTCCCCCAGTATCCGGGTGGACTGGGTTTCTCGGTGACTGCCGGGTCATCGGAGTGATACTGGTCGAGGAGTGAGAAGAACGACCGCCACGCCTCTGAATTTTTGCGGGTGAGTTGCTGGCAGGCGGCCTTCCCGAGAATAGGGGTGTACTCAGCGTAGAGGTCGTCGTAGTCGACATCCCGCACGTCGCTATTCTGGTCGAAGTAGGCGTGGCGGCGTCGATACGTGAGTTGATTCCACAAGGGCGCGTGCGCAGACAACCAATCGAACAAGCACTGCCGATACCGGTCGGTGACCGGCTCTGCGGTGTACTCGTTCGTGCGCTGTGGCCGCCCGCTCACATCGACAATAGTGGGGAGAGAATTGTGTAAGCGTTTGGATTACGGGATGGCGTTGTCTGGTGGTTTGCGTAGTGTTGTGTCGGCTTCATCCCACGGCTGAAGCCGTGGGCTTTCGCCTTGCACTACTGTAATCGGCGCTGGGATGTCACGGGGATCCGCAGCGATACGGTCGACGTCGGTGTGGACGGGAACGGTGGTGGCTTCGCGTTCGGCCCAGCAGCGGTCCGTATCGACCCTGGAACTCGAGTCGTTTGGAAGTGGACCGGGGCCGGCGGCATGCATAACGTGTCGGCAACCGACGACGCCTACGAGAGCGAACTCGTCGACGCCGCGGGTGAAACCTTCGAACAGGTATTCGATACCGAGGGCGTCTCACGATATGTTTGTGTCCCACACGAAGTTATGGGCATGAAAGGAGCCATCATCGTCGGTGATGTCGATATCGGCGCGGAGGCTGCTGACCCGCAGTACGTCACTCGAGAGCCCGACTACGGTGGATGGTTCGACGGCGTTGCAGGATTCGATGGTACAGTGGACTTCCGCGGTCGTGAAGAAGTACGTGTCAGATTCTCCACCGGTGAAGGCGGCACACCTAGGTTCTCACCAGCGGCGGTTCACGTCGACCCTGGAACGCGAGTAATATGGGAGTGGCATAGCGGATCCAAACACAGCATCGCAGCAGACGACGACAGCTACGCCAGCCCCACCAAGGCAAGCGGGACATGGGGGCTCACCTTCGACGGTACAGGGATCAGCAAATACGCCAGCGCGACGGCTAGCGACACGATGCGGGGTGTCATAATCGTCGGCGATGTCTTCGGGAGCATCCACGAGATATCGACGACCCAACTCGGCGTCCTCGGCGGCCTCGGGGCAGCACTGCTGTCACCGCTGGCGTTTGCCGCCTTCCTCTGGTCACGGCGTCCGGACGAACGGCCCGACCTAAACAACCCCAAACCACGGCGGCCCAGACCACGAACTTGAGAAACCCCACAGACTGCATCCCCGCAAAGCCGGGGTTGTGAACAAGAGCGCCGGCGATCGAAGAAGCGGCCACAGAACACTTTTCGCTACGTCGGCAAACCCCATGTGACATGCCCGACCGTACCCGCCGCACGTTCCTTCGTCTGACGGGTGTGGCGGTTGCCCCGACAGCACTCAGTCGAAGCACCGCACAGTCACAAACGCACGAAGATGGTTGGGAAGCCGTCGATACGCCGACACAGCGGACGCTACACGACGTCACTCGGACCGATGCAGGGACGTTCGCGGTCGGTGCTGGCGGCGTCGTTCTCGAACGAACTGAGGACGGTTGGACGCTCGTCACCGAATCCGGACCAGCAGGAAACGGGAACAATCTCTCGAGTGCCACGACTACACAGAACGGAGAGCGCCTCTGGGTCGCTGGTGCCAGTGGAACAGTCGCCGAATACGACCCGTCGACAGAATCGTTCACCTCACGGAATGCTCCCGACGACGTGACGAACACGTTCACCGATATCGCCATTACTGGGTCTGCGGGGGACGCAACCAGCTACCTCGTCGATGCATCCGGGAAAATCCACATCTCCGAACAGAACGGCGAACCTGGCACGTGGACGCACACGACCCCTGGGAGTGGGGCAGAAATCTCTGCCGTGGCCATGTCTGGCTCGACCGGCTTCCTCGTCGACCAGAACGGCTCGATATTCAAGACAACCGACGGCGAAACGTGGGCCGAAGTTGACACACCTTCGTTCGACGAGACACTCACCGACATTTCGATGCGGAGTTCCGAGACTGTCGTGCTCGTGGGGTCAGGTGGAACGGTCGTCATTGGGTCGGACGGCGAGTGGGAGCAAGAATCAGCGGCGAATACAGCGCTAAACGACGTCGAAGTTGAGGCGTGTGGCTGCGTCCATGCAGTCGGCGCGAGCGGGACAATCCTACATCGGACGGGCTACGACACACCGCCGCTCCGGACGCTTGCGCGCTGGTTCGACTTGTGGACCCAAACCTGGCCCACTGGCCAAAACCTCCACGCGATCGCACTCGGCCACCCACACATCGCAGTCGGAGCGAGTGGAACAATACTCGAACGCTAGACGTAGTTGGACTCCACAGTAGGTGACCCCTCCCTCGCAGGAAGATAGATTTGACGCCCCAACCAAAGATAAGAGTGCAAACATCCAACTATCTTCTTGTATAGTATGGTAGTTGAAACTATTATTCCTAAAGGAAAACGTATATTCCACTAACTACGCTTACGCTGGATAAGATGGAAATAGAATTGACTAGGCGGCAGACGGCTGTCCTCGAAGTAGTCGTCGACCAGTACCGTGCGTCGGAGTCTGCTGTAACAGCCGAAGAAATCGGGGACTCTGTGGATCGTCACTCTGGGACAATCCGGAAGGAAACCCAGAGTTTGCAGGCACTCGATTTAATCGAAGGCATCACCGGACCGAGAGGCGGGTACAAACCGACTGTCGAGGCATATCGGTTCCTCGACCGCCAGTCGTTCGACACAGCCGAGGATTTGACGCTCGCACACGACTACACCCGTATCGACGTCACCGTCGCCGAAATCGACTTCAATAGCGTCAATCACCCCGACCAGTGCCACGCGCAGGTGACGTTTCGCGAACCAATCGACGGCTTTGACGTCGGTGACCCAATTCTCATCGGGCCGACGCCAAACTCCGAGCTCGTCGTCGGCGGAGAAATCACGACTATCGACCATCAGACAAACGAACTCCAGCTCTCCGTGTCCCAACTCGAAGCACCACTAACCACCTGACCACCCACCCTCCACTGTCGTGACAGCAGACGACGTCGGGTCTGTAGCGCGATACGAATCCGCTAGTCCGACTGCGCGACGGCAGAGACCGTGCCGTCCTGTTGCCAGCCGCGGGCGTCGTAGTAGGCGTCAAGGGCATCCTCGAAGCCGGGAAGTTGGTCCTCGTAGGGGAGGCGGTCGTCGTTGCGGTCGAGGCCGCGCTGGTTGTTGAAGTGGCGCTCCAAGGTGACGACGCGGCTGCCGACGTCCAGTAGTTCTTCGAAGTCCGCGCCGAACAGCATCTCGTAGCGCTCGGGGCTCATGTAGTCCCGAGAGAACTTGCAGACGACGCCGCTGTCGTTGAGCGCCATCAGGTTCTCGCGTTCGACGAGTCGCTGGGCTTTCCCATCGAACCCTTCGGGCGCCATCGCCTCGTCGTCGGGGACGAGTGGGTACTCCACGGAGTAGAACGTGGCGTACATGTGGTCGGCGCCGCGGTTCGAGACGGCGTACGAGAGGCCCTGCCCGTGGAGAATACGGCCTTCATGGGCCGCGAAGTCCATATTCTTGACCGACCAATTGTCGACGCCGAGGTCGTCGTGAATGCGACCGATCCCCTCCGCAAGTTCGTCACCGACACCCTCGCGGTGAGCGATCTGTTCGACGAGGTCCCAGACAAGTTCCTCGTTGCCGAACTCGTCGTTCGCCGCGAGGTACGCCGCAATCGTGTTCCCCGCGGAGATGGCGTCGAGGCCGTAGTCGTCGCAGAGTTGGTTGGATTTCATCACGTCGACGATGTCGTCAACGCCGGAGTTGGAGCCGAATGCCATCGCGACCTCGAATTCTGGGCCTTCTGTTTCGACGCCGCGTGCTTCGTCTCGGGTTGGGAGTTTGCAGGCGAACGCGCAGGCTGAACAGGTTCCTTTCTTGTATTTTTTCTCGGCGACGGCGTCGCCGTTGATGCCTTCGACGCCCTCGAAGGACTGCTCGGAGAAGTAGTAGGAGGGGAGGCCGTTCATCTCGTTGGCGAGGTCCATCACGGAGACGGTCCCCTGTTCTTTCATGATGTGGTCGTCAGTAGCAGCCTCGCGATGAATCTCCATCTGGCCGGCGGGCACGTCAATATCCGGGCGTGAGTCGCCGTCGAAGGTGAGGGCTTTCACGTTCTTCGAGCCGAGGACGGCACCGAGTCCACCACGACCGAACGCGCGCTCCTCGGTCGTCATGATGGAGGCGAACCGGACCTGGTTTTCGCCGGCCGGGCCGATGCAGGCGACGTGTTCGGATTCGAGGCCGTGCTCGTCCTCGATATACGTGCAGGTCTCCGGGACCGTCGCGCCCGCCAAGTCTGGGACTTCTTCGAAGGTAACGCCGTCGTCGCGGACGTGCACGATGACGAGGTCGTCACTTTCGCCGGTGAGTTCGATAGCGCCGTAGCCCGTGTCCGCGAGGTGCCGGGACATGAACCCGCCCGCGTTCGAGGAGAGCAACCCATCAGTCAGCGGGGAGACGGCAGTCGCGTTGATGCGGCCGGTGAAGCTCATGTTCGAGACCTGCATCGGGCCCGTACTGAACACGAGGCGATTCTCTGGCCCGAGTGGGTCCGCGTCGAAGGGCGTCCGGTCGTGGACCAGTTTCGTCCCCACACCACGCCCGCCGATGAACGACTCAAGCACCTCGCTGACGTCCTCTGTGTCCGCTTGCCGCGACGAGAGGTTCACGGAGAGCAGCGGTCCGGTACTGTGTAACATTACCTACAGGGGGAGCGCGGGGCCTATTAATTGTTTTCAGGAACTCAATCCCCATCACGAGACGTTGGCCCACCGGAACGCTTGCATCAAAACCACTATCATCGGACTACCTGTAGCCGCGTGTGACATCCTCCCCGCCGTAAACGGCGGGGCTTCCCGTGCCGCAGGTGGGATATTTACTGGTCTACGACACGGCCTGTTCTCTCGTTTTGAACGTCCCGCTGTCGCGGTCGAACAACTGTGTCGAGGGCTGTGCCACACAGCCGTTACTCCTATCCTCGCCGTGAGGACTCGGAGTTATCTTCTGGCGCATATTCTCCGCCCCATTACAATCCGCGTTCCCGACTAACCCACACGACTGGCAGACGTACAACCCACGTTCGACACGATTCGACTTCGTGTCATCACCACACCGCGAGCACGTTTTGGAGGTATTCCACTCGTTTTCTTTGAGCACCTCAACACCACGAATCTCGCCTTTGTATTCGAGGTACTGGTAGATGCGATCGAACGCCCACGAGTGTAACTTTTTGTTCCCCGTCTTCCCCCAGTCGGATTCTCGCACGTCTTCAGGCCAGCTCACTGCGAGCGTCCCAATATCGCGCTCGACACACTCCGTGATGATGGTGTCCGTTAGCGTATGGTAGAAGTGTGTCTCTCGTTCTGTGAGTTTCTGTCGTGCCCACATCGACTTCTCCGACGGGCCGTTGTCACCCTCAGTATCGTACTCTGCTCGGGTGAAGTAGTGCTTGTCTTCTTTGAGCGAGTTCCCGGGGTACAGAACGTACGCGTCGGGGAAGGCGACCGTGGCGATGTTCGTGATTCCGAGGTCGATGCCTGCCACTCCGTCACCTACCGAGTCGTTAGTTTCGAGTTCGACTTTGCAGACGAAGTGCAGTTCCCAGTCGTCGCCGTTCCAGACCGCACGAACGTTCTGCACCCGATTGACTTCTGAGAGGTCAACGTCTGGGCGCGTCTGGTACTCGCAGAGCAGGAAGTCCGAGAAATGCTCTTTGAGGTTTGATCCTTTCGAGAGTCGGACCCGGTTGTGTTCGGGGTCGTGTTTGAACCCGTCTTCTTTGAACGTCACCGTACTCTTGGGCCGGGTGTCGCCATGTTTGCGGTAGCCGGGTGGATTCGCCTCGTCGAACTTGTGTCGCAGGTCGAACCAGGAGTGGAAAGCGTCAGAAAGTTCTTCGATGACTTTCTGACTGGATTGTGCATTCAGGTCTTTCCAGCACGACTGGTTTTTCATGTACGCTTTCAGCACGTCCTCGTCTGGGATTTCGCCAGTCTCATCCCAGATGCGGTCGGCTGTCCAGCGTGCGACATTCCAGATTTTCGAGGCAGAGTCTCCGAGCGAGTCAAGGCCATCGCAGACCTGCCGGTGGTTTTGGATGGAACCAACGTAGGTGCGCGTGACCTCAATCGCCATACATAGCCTATGTATTCAAATCAACTTAAACGGATGGATTCGCGTTGAATATCCAGCCTGCCATCGACGGTGGTCTGTGTAGGAGTTGCCGGATTCACTCCCGCCTTGAAGGGCGGGATTCTCCCCTCGAAACAAGATAGAATGAAGTTCGCCATCTATGGAGCAGGCGGTGTCGGCGGCTATCTGGGCGCACGACTCGCGGATGCGGGCCACGAGGTCCACCTGATTGCGCGTGGTGACCACCTCGATGCGCTCGCATCTGATGGCTTGCGCGTCGAGAGCCCGTTTGGGGAGACCAAAGTCGAGTTACCGGCGACCGACGACCCGGCTGACGTGGGCCACTGCGACTACGTTCTCTTCTGCGTGAAATCGCACGACACGAAGACCGCGGCCGAATCCCTCTCGCCGCTCCTCGGCGAGGAAACGGCCGTCGTGTCGTTCCAGAACGGCGTCGACAACGAGGACTGGATCGCCGACGTCGTCGGAGAGTCGCAGGTCGTCGGTGGCGTGGCGTACATTTTCTCGACCATCAAGGAACCAGGCGTCGTGGAGCACACTGGCGGGCCAGCGCGGTTCATCTACGGGGAGCGTGACGCACGACGAACGAGCCGGATCGAAGCACTTGACGAAGCACTCTCGGAAAGTGAAGGCGTCGACGCCGTGCTCGCGGACGACATCGACGTGGAGATCTGGCGGAAGTTCGCGCTCATCTGCGCGCAGGCGGGCATGACCGCGACGACACGACTGCCAATCGGCGATATCCGTGAAACCGAGGCGTCGTGGACGATGTATCGCCGCCTTATGGAAGAGGTCTGTACGGTCGCGCGGGCGGAGAGTGTCGACTTGCCAGACGACACCGTCGAGGAGTGGCTCGAGTTCGCCCAGGACTTCGAGCCGGACATGTATTCGTCGCTGCACTACGATTTGACCCACGGCAAGCAGCTCGAACTCGAAGCACTCCACGGCGCTGTCGTCCGACACGCCGACAAAGTCGGGGTCGCCGCCCCGATGAACGAAGCCGTCCACGCGATTCTGAAACCCCACACGACGAACCAGAAGTGAACTACCGCGCCCTACTCACCCGCTGCTGCGGGTTCCTTGAGGGCGCGGCTTCCTGCTTCAACGACACGACTTGCATCCACACGAACGGAACCATCGCCTCCGTCGGTGGACGTAGCGGTCGCAGTCTCCACAGGCGTCCCTTCGGAGTGAACCACTCCTAGCTCTTTCAATCCGCGCGCCAGCACGTTGTATGCGGCATTCTCGTCCCGATCGGCCGTAAACCCGCACGTCGGGCACGCGTGTTCGCGCACCCACAACGGTTTCTCCGAAACCACCCCACACGACGCGCACTCCTTCGTCGTCCCCTCTGGATCAACCGTGAGGACGTGACAGCCGTTCTTCTCGCTGTGGTGCTCGAACGTTTGGATGAGATCACGCCAGCCGACCTCGTGTTTGTTCCGCGCGTTCCCAGCTCCTTCGAGCATCCCTTTGACGTTGAGGTCTTCGAGGAACACGGCGTCGTACTGGGTGGTGTAGAAGTGCGCGAGTTTGTGTTTGAAGTCGTCTTTCTTGTTCGTCATCCGCTTGTGCATGTCTGCGACGCGGATGCGTTGGTTCTCCCAGTTGTTCGACCCACGTTGTTTCCGGGATAATGCCCGTTGCTCACGTTCAAGACGCTCTCGTTGGTCGGATAGGTCGAGGCGGGAGATGGCGCGGCCGTCTGAGTCGGTGATGTAGTTCAGAATACCAAGGTCAATTCCGACGCAATCAGCCGGATTGACATCCTCAACAGCCGGTTTGGGCGGTGTTTCGGCGTTGATGGTGAACGTGGCGAACCACTCGCCAGTGGCGTCTTGTTTGACGGTGAGTTGTTGGATTGACTCGTGGGTGGGGAGGTCGCGGTGGAGGCGAATTGGCACCGTGATGGTGTCGCCGGCGACTTTCTTCAGTGTGAGTTCAGCGTACCCGTCGGGGCCGCTCTTCTTGTCGAGCTCGAAGCCCTGCTTATTGTACGTGAACGACCGAAAGTCGCGTGGTGATTTCCACCGAAGTTCTCCGACATCGTACCCTTCCCGTTTGAGTGCGCGAAGACTCTCTTTGTTGTTGCGGATGCGCATCACCGCGTTCTGCAGGACGGTGGAGTAGACGTGGTTGAGGTCGCTCCACCAGTCTTTCATCGCTGGGAGTTCGTCCCGGGCTTTACGGACGCGTTGGCGAGCGTTCCTTGGTCTTCCGGGATTTCGTTGAAGCGTTTGAGTCGGTCGTTGTAGAGTTGCCGCACGACATCGACAGTCCACGAGAGCTTCTCATCGTGCTCGTCGGTAGAAATGAGCGGGTATCGTGGACTGTACTTGTACGTCATGCGACCGTATCAGAGCCAACGGTGAGAATCAACTTAAACGCCAGCAAATCGATTCGATTCGTTTCGGTACAGCACTACACACGACAGTTGGTTCTGTATCTCCGCCCTACTCACTCCCGCTGGTCGTTCCTTGAGGACGGAGGCTTAGACCCAATACAGGCTAAGATTGCACAACACGTGGCTGCGACGGCGTAGAACCCACTTTTGCTGCTAGCGTGTTACAGGTCGAATCTGCCGGCGTTCTCCGTTGCGCTGATACCCCATCGGAACTCGCCGTTACTGCCGATTGTTCCGCGTAGCGTTCGCCCGGTCGAGTCAGTGTCGGGGGCTGGCGAGTAGACGACGCGCCCACTCGAATCTGGTGGGGTTTGGCCGTCGGCTGTGAATTGGATTGCGTACCATACCGGCTCAGTAAAGACGCCTTCGTACGTTTCACGGGCACCTGGGGAGATTGTCGTAGATGCTGTGAGTGTTCGCTGTGCCGGTCGAGTGGTTGTCTCACCAGTCACCGAGTATGGCTGTTCGCCGGGTTCTTCGCCGACGTCCGTGACTCGCATCGTGATCGAATGCGGAAGGTCGCTCTTGTTGGCGAACGTCAGACTCCCCGCTGGATGCTCGTCGGATTGTCGGAACGAACAACCGGCAAGGCCGCCTAAACTAACTGTTCCGAGCGTTGCGAGTACCGTCCGCCGATTCGTGGAGGGCATACCTACCTCTGCGACCGTCGCTCGGAAATGGATTCCGGGGCACGAAATACGAGGCGCAGCAACCCCCCCGGTCTCCCGGTTCCTTCACTCTTCAGTCACTTTCTCGTTGCGGCGGTCTCGCTCACGGGCATCTGTGGTCCGTTCTTCCGGTGGTCCGTGGCCGCCACCACCGGGAGTGCGAATTGAGATAGTCGTGCCCGCGCCGACATCCTTGGAGACCTTGGAGGGGACGATTTCGCCGTCGATACGGTTCTCACCGCGCTTGCCGTCTTCACCACCGTTCACGCCGGCCGGAGCGGTCCGTCGCCGTTCAGTTAGCAGCGACACAGTCGCGTCTGTCTGCACCGTCACGGACCGTTCGAGCCCGAGGCCGCCACGGTACCGGCCATCGCCACCGCTGGAGGGGCGGAACGCGTACTGCTCGACGTGCAGCGGGTATTCGGCTTCCAGCGCTTCGATTGGCGTGTTGAGTGTGTTGGTCATGCCGACCTGAACGCCGTCCATTCCGTCTTTGTCCGGTCGTGCGCCGAACCCACCGGCAATCGTCTCGTAGTACGTGAATTCGCCGTGCCGATCGCCGATAATCAGGTTATTCATCGTCCCCTGGCCGTCTGCCGGCACGCGCTCGGGGACGGCTTCCGCGAACGCTCGCAGCGTGACGTCCGTCACTCGCTGACTCGTCTCGACGTTGCCACCAACCACCGCCGCAGGCGGCTCGGGATCGAGAACTGACCGTTCCGGGACGGACACGGTAATCGGGTCGTAACAGCCCTGGTTTGGGGGAATCTCCGGATCAGTGACGGCACGAACGACGAAGTAGACGGCACTTTTCGCGACGGCACGTGGGGCATTGAGGTTCCCATCGACTTGTCCCGCCGTCCCGTCGAAGTCAACTGTGACTTCGGTGTCCTCGATCGAGACGGTTGCTTGAATGGGGATGTCCTCGCCGGTTACGCCGTCGCCCTCGAGGATGTCGCGGGCGTCGTAGGTGCCGTTGGGGAGTTCCCCGATTTCGGCTTCCATCCGGTCCCGAGAGTACTCGATGACGGCATCGAACGCTCGCAAGAGTAGGTCGCCGTGTTCGGCGAGAAGCTCCCTGATTCGTTCTTCGGCGCGTTCGTTCGCCGCTCGCTGCGCCCGCAAGTCCGCTCGCCGCTCCGCCGGCGTTCTGACGTTCGCCAGAATCAGATTCTGGACGTCCTCGTTGACCTCGCCGCCTTCGACGAGCCGAACGGCGGGCAACCGCAGTCCCTCCTCGTAGATTTCCATCGCGCCGGAGGGCATACTTCCTGGAGAACTACCACCGACGTCGGCGTGGTGTGCGCACGAGACGGCGTATCCGATGATGTCACCCTCGGGTGCAATCGTGGAGACGAGCGTGATGTCGGGGAGGTGGGGTGCCGCCCGCGAACGGGTCGTTGACGATGAAGACGTCCCCGGGCTCTGGGTCGTTTTCCATCACGACGTCGACCGCGTCGGGCATCGCGCCGAGGTGGACGGGGATGTGTTCAGCCTGCGCGATCATGTTGCCGTCCGCGTCGAACAACGCGGTCGAGCAGTCCTGTCGCTCCTTGATGTTCGGCGAGTACGCGCCGGTGATGAGGAGATGCCCCATCTCTTCGGCGATGTTCTCGAGTTGGTTCCGGAGGATTTCGAGCGTGACTGGGTCGATGTCGACAATCGATTCGCCGTCGGCTTCGTCGGAAGTGTGGTCGTGTGCTGTCATTCTGCCTCCGTTTCGGCGACGAGCGCGCCATCCTCGCGAACTAACACCGTCCACGCTGGCGGGACGACGGTGGTGCTTTCGTTCTCCTCGATGACTGCTGGTCCCTGTATTGTTTCGCCGGGCGCTACTTTCGCGCGGTCGTAGACCGGTGTTTCGTGGACACCGTCGGCGAAGACGGCTTCACGAGTTGCTTTCTGTGGGTCGCCGGTGGCGTCGTAGTCGAGGGCCGGCGGCGTCCGGGCGATAGTTGCTGTCACCCGGCAGTTGACCAAGTGCACCGGTTCGTCCATTTGGTAGCCGTAGGCGGTCTCGTGTGCGTCTGCGAACCGCTGTTTGGCCGTCTCCGGGTCGAACTGACCGTCGACGTCGACGGTCAGTTCGAAACTCTGCCCCGCGTACTTGAGGTCGACTGACCGGTCGAGCGTCGCGTTCGCCCGGTCCGACACCGCATCGAGGACGTCGGCTTCGAGCTCGGTGAAGATGCCGGCAACTCGGTCCGCGTCGGCGTCTGCGAGCGGTTGCCGATACGTGCGCACTGCGTCCTGTTTTTCGTCGGCAGCCAGCAACCCGTACGCGGAGAGGACCCCGGAAGCGCGCGGGATGACGACGCGATTTATATCGAGGCTGTCCGCGAGTTGGACGGCGTGCATCGGCCCTGCGCCACCGAAGGCGACGAGTCCGAAGGTTCGGGGATCGTATCCGCGTTCGACTGTCACAGACCGAATCGCTCGCGTCATGCTCGCGTTCGCGACCCGGTAGACTCCACGGGCTGCCTCGACGGGTCCGTCCATCCCCGCTTCCGCGGCGAGGTCCTCGAGCACGTCGTACGCTCGGTCTTCGTCGAGGGAGAGCTCCCCGCCGAGGCTCGTGCTGTCTCCGATGTAGCCGAGGACGAGATTCGCGTCAGTCACAGTCGGCTTCGAGCCATCCTTCCCGTAGCAGGCGGGCCCGGGATTCACGCCGGCGGACTGCGGGCCAATTCGGAGTGCGCCACCGGCGTCTACCCACGCAATCGAGCCACCGCCTGCGCCGACTGTCTCGATGTCGACCATCGGAGTACGGATTGGTCGGTCGTTGATTTCGGCGTCAGTTGTCCGTTCGACCGTCCCGTCGCGAATGAGGCTCACGTCACTAGATGTCCCAACCATGTCGAACGTCACCAAGTCCGGCTGCTCGTCGGTCCCGGGACTTGCTAACGCGTTCGCTCCAACGACACCGGCTGCGGGACCGGAGAGCGCCGTCAATACTGCCTTCTTGCGGACGGTCTGGGCGTCCGTAATCCCGCCGTTGGCCTGCATGATTCGTGGTGCGGGAATGCCCGCGGATGCGGCGCGTTCGGACAACCGCCCAATGTAGCGGTCGATTGCCGGCCGTACGTACGCATCCACGACCGTCGTTGACGTGCGTTCGTACTCACGGAACTCTCCCAGTACCTCGTGCGATGCCGACACCGGCACGTCGAGTTCCTCCCGAAGCAGCCGCGCCACTGTCCGCTCGTTCTCGGGGTGTGCGTAGGAGTGCAGCAGCGAAACCGCGACTGCTTCCGCATCGTCGTCGCGAATCGCCGCTGCGACCTCCCGCACCTCTTGTTCGTCGACCTCGTCGGTGACACCCTCTGGCGTCGTCCGTTCGGAGACCTCGTATCGACGGTGTCGTGGCACGAGCGGATCGGGTTTCTCCGCATCGAGATCGTACAACGACGGGTGGTCCTGCCGCCCGATTTCGAGGACGTCGCGGAATCCGGCTGTCGTGACGAGCGCGGTCTTCGCTCCGTCTTCTTCGAGCAACGCGTTGACAGAGACAGTCATTGCGTGCGAGAACTCCGCGAGGTTGCTCGGCTCGATGCCTGCATTCGCACACACGCCTTCTCGATGCCCGCAATCACGCCGTCGCTCTGTTCGTCGGTACTCGGGACTTTCGCCGTGACGAGTTCCCCGTCGACCAGCAACGCGGCGTCAGTGAACGTCCCGCCGACGTCGACGCCCACAATTTCCTGCGTCATCTAAAGCACCTCTATGCGCCGAACCGCCCTAATACACCGTCCCGGGCGGCGAAATGTGCCGAGTGTGTTTGCGACAGCACTGTTCTTGCAGTCGACGAGAATACTCATGTCGTTCATCACAGACCCCCAATCTGCGTCAAGTTTATGCTGACGACATCGCAGAGTTAGGACGTGTCAATACAGCGGGCGAAACCTCTGGAAATCCTCTATGACGAGGTTGAAGACTACGACCTCGTCGTCGTTCCTGACGCGCCGCTTGCGGACGGTCTGAACCGGCACCTAGACAGGCCACATCTCGGCGACTTCGCGACGATTCCACGCCGGCTGGCCGCTGGTGGACGTGAGGAACACGAGGAACGAACTGTCTTCCTCGAACTCCTCTCGGAGACCGACCTCTCCTGGAAGCAAGCCGCCTACCTCGGCGAGGAAATCATCCACTGCTGGGAGTACACCGGTCGCCCGGACGCCATCCTCGACTACGATCAGTTCGATACGCCTGCCGTCCGGCGAGCCGTCGAGCACGTCAAGCACCTCGAAACCACGTCGCGAGCGCTCACCGACTACACCATCGACGACGACCTCGAGGTCGCTGTCGTCGGCTACCCGCAGCTCTCCGAGCTCGAACGGTCGATCCTCCCCGCGGAGTTCAACACTGTCGGCCGGTTCGCCGACGATGCCTTCGAGTATCCGCCGTTCCATCTGTTCGATACCTCCGCGGACATCATCGCGACGCTTCTCGACACCATCACCGTGGAGAACGCCGACGACGTCGGGGTTGTGCTCGATGCCGGTAGTGAGTTCTCGACACTCCTCGAATCTGCGCTCGACGCTGCAGAGATCCCCTTCTATGGCGGCCCGGGTTTTCTCGACCAGCCCGACCACCGTACGTTTCTTCGACTCCTCCGAACGGCATTCCGAGGCGGTGACGTCCGAGTCGGTGACGTGAAGCCAGTCCTCCAACGCCTCGACTTCGACGTCGGCACGACTCACGACGAGAAACGCCTCCACCAGCTCGACATCGCCGACCTCGACGAGTTCGTCGAGTGGTGCACGACGATTCGCGACGGTGAGTGGACGTTCAAGAGGGCGCTCACGGAATTCGGTGCCCTGCTCGATGACGGCGAGTTCAGTGCGTTCCAGGAGGAATTGGTGACGTTGGGGCTCGCCTCACAGTCAGTTACTGAGTCGCGCGTCGACGACTTGGAGTTCTACTTGCAGTCCTACGACGTGCCACTCGATCGGGAACACGAGGGCGTGCTGCTGGCTGATGCGAAATCCGCGACGACCGTCGACCGCCCGCTCGTGTTCTACCTCGGGCTCGACGATGATTGGACCCAAACCCCGCCACAGCGACCGTGGGTCGACCGTCAAGCGGAGTTCGAGCGCCACCTCCAGCGGTTCCAGGCGCTCCTGCAGAACGGCGAAGCCCAGTACTATCTCGCTCGGGACACGGTTGGCGGCGAGCCAGTCACCCCCTGTCTGTACTTCGAGGAACTTCTCGAGGAGTCGTTCACGCAGTTCAGTGACCTCGAGGCCGCACGCTACACAGCACCTCAGACTAGCACCGACGCGGGGTTCGATGCCAGTCCGCTATCTGTCGAGCCCGAGCAGCCGGCGACTATCAGTCAGTCCAGCCTGAGCACGTACGTGAATTCGCCGCGGGACTACTTCTTCGACCGCCTCGTCGACTCACCCGACCGCGATTTCTTCCGGAAGGGGAACCTGTTCCACGACTTCGCCGAATTCTACGTGCATCACCCTGACGTCGTTGCGAACGAGGATCTCGACACGTTCGCCGACGTGATGCTCGAGGAAATGTCGCCGTTCGTCCGTGACGTTGACCGAGCGGTCCACCGGACGCACTACGAGGCCGGGCTCCAGAACGTCATCGCGTACCTCGACGAGCACGCGCCCGCCGCTAGCGACCTCGTGCTGGATGGCCCAGACGTGGACGAGAACACGTTCGCAGCGTATTTCGACCGGCCAGTCGGGGCGACAGTGACCGAACAGTGGTTCGAGAGTGTGGACCTCGGCGTGAAGGGGAAAATCGACCTCGTGGCGTCACCCGGCCGGCTCGTCGACTACAAGAGCGGGTCGAAGAAATCCGCGCGCCAGGTCGTCAAGAACTCCGCCATCGAGGACCTCTCGGACACACCGGACTTCCAGGCGCTGCTGTATCTCGCGTACCAGCGAACGCAACAGCCCGGCGAGCAACTGGAGTTCGTCTTCGTGCACTTCCTCGAGAATCTCGACGACATCGTCCGTGGTGAGGGCGATCTCGCGGACACACTCACGAGCGTGACGTATTATCCGACGCCGTACGTCGAGTTCGTCCGACAGCAATCGACGTTCGAACGCCTCCGTGACGACGGCGCGAACGATTGCCAGAAGACCTTCTCGAAAGCCGAGTACGCCGACTTCGCCGCCGTCTTCGACGACGCTGACTTCCCCGCGACGCGAGACCGGGACGAACTCATCGAGTCACCGTTCGGAGACGCGCTCGTCGACCGGATGGTCGAGGCCGTCGGGGACTACAAGTACGTCAGGAACGGCTGCAAGCAGGCGCTACGGGAGTTGATGCGCATTCGTAACGGGAACTACTTTGAGGATGACCTCGACGCGTTCGAAGCATTCGTCGACGAACGACTCACGGAACTCCACGAGCGGCGCGCCGGCGATGAACGCTTCCCCGTCACAGACTTGCTCGAGGAGCCTAACTACCGCCGGGTCGACCACCGCGACCTCCTCCTGGAGGACTCACGATGACTGACACCGACGACCCGACGCCGAACGAGAAGCAGCGGGAGCTCATCACCAACATCGATGGAACGTATCTCGTCGACGCCGGCGCTGGCACCGGAAAGACGTTCGCCGTGACGCGGCGGTACGCGAACATCCTCGATTCGACGACAGCGTCGCCGGAGGACATCCTCCTGTTGACGTTCACGAACAACGCCGCGACGGAGATGAAAGACCGTATCGTCCGGCACTGCGACTATGGCATGACGGAACTCGCGGATGCCCCCATTCAGACGTTCCACAGCCTCTGTCACGACCTCCTCCAAGAGCACGGCTTCGACGCACCCACGCGGCTGGGAATCGACGACCGTATTCCGAGCACCACTCGAATCATCGAGGACGACATCGTCGAGGAGGCGCTGTTCGGCGAGTTCTTCGAGCAGTTCAGCGACGACCACCCCGAATACGCGGAGTTCCTGCGCGTGGTCTCGAACCCGGCGGAGTTTCTGGACCTCATCACTGAACTCGCAGCGAAAGGCGTCTTCCCCACGCGCGACGGCTGGTACCGGGATGGCGAATCCCACCTCGACGGTGACTTCGAGGCGTTCAAAAGTCAGTTCGACGATCTCAACGAACCCCGGAACGGCGGGAGCAAACAGTCGCGACTCCGGTCGAAGCTCTACCAGTACGGCAAGGACAAGTGCTATCTTCCGGACGCCCCGCCGAAATACGAGCTTCGCGGCGATGGGAAGCAAGTTCCCGACGCGGTCGCCAGACTCGTCTTCGAGGACGACCGCGAGGCACTGAAGGCGTTCGTCCACGATCTCTACTTCGAGTATCTGGAGTTCGCGCTCGCTCGGAACTATCTGAACTTCAGCTTCCTCCAGCTGTTCGCGTTCGTCCTGCTGTGCGAGGACCACCAGTTACGCGACCGCCTCGGGTTCGAGTACGTGATGATCGACGAATTCCAGGACTCCAGCGAGATTCAGTTCAAACTCACGCTCTTGCTGGCGGACACCGAGAACCTCTGTGTGGTCGGCGACTGGAAACAGAGCATCTACAGCTTCCAGTACGCTGCTGTGGAGAACATCCTCGAGTTCCGCGAGCGACTCACGCAGTTCACCGAGGACCTGAACACGGACCACCCACGAGTTCAGTACGACACCACTGACGTCACCACCATCGAGCTTGAGCAGAACTACCGCTCGACGGAGTCGATTCTCCGGTTCTCCGAGGAGGCACTGGTCACACCCGCCGCGAAGTACGACTCCGTCGACGAGGAGTCGGTTCGCGAGGACATCGTGGAACTGGATTCGACGGCCGACCACGATAACACGATTATCGAAGCCCATCAGTCCGACGACGAGCACGACGCACTCGTCGCGAAAGTCCAAGAAATCGTCGGGAACTCGGCGTACCAAGTGAAAGACGACGACGGTGGGCTGCGCGACCCCGAGTATCGTGATATCACGGTATTGACGCGGACACGAGACTTCGGCCGCGAACTGCAGACTGCTGCTGACGAGCACGGCCTCCCGATGGCCTACGAGGGCGGCATCGAGTTATTCCGAACCGACCAGGCAAAGCTATTGCTCGCGTGGCTTCGCATCCTCGAATCTGACGCCGACCGCGGCTGGGCACCAGTCCTCGAGCGCGCCGGCTACACACTCGACGAAATCAAGCACATCCTCGAGACGGACGCCTATCCCGACCAGATGGTTGCCTTCCGTGACGGCCTCGCGGAGACGGAGTCGCTGGGGGGTGTGATGCGTCAGGTCTTCGACCGCTACGGCTTCACTGGCGCTCGCGCCGACGTCCTCCTCCAGACCGTCGAATCGATTCGGGAGGCGTCGACGCTGACCCGTGGCGACCTCATTCGATTCATCACCCGTGGCATCGAGCACGGCAGCACCCACGAAGTCAGTACGAGCACCGGTGAAAACTCCGTGACCGTCCAGACAATTCACGCGACGAAGGGGCTCGAACACCCCATTGTCGTCCTCGCAAACATGAACTCGGGGCGGTTCCCACCGGGTGGTAGTTCGAGTCCGGCAATCATGTTCGACGACGCCGTCGGCCTCCGTCAACGCAAGGAATTCAGCGATGCGCACGGCTCGCCGTACATCTACGACAACTGGAAGACGGACGTCGTCCGACGGTGTCTCGGCCGAAACTACGACGAGGAGCGTCGCCTCCTCTACGTCGCCATCACGCGCGCCGAAAACCACGTCGTCTTCACCGCCGGTAGCGACCCGAACACCTTCCTCGAAGCACTCCCCGTCGAGATTACACCCGGCCCGACGGCTATCGGCGACATCGAACACGACCGGAGTGACAGGCAGACGCTCTCAGTCGCTGTTCCCGGGCAGCACGGGCCAGCCCGATACTCGCCGCACTCACTGATGGACGACTCCGTCTACGAAGACGCCGACGGCGGAGAGGGGACCGAATACGGCACCCAGGTCCACGACTTCGCCGAAGACTACGTCGACGATCTCGCCGTTCAACCTAGCAATCACGACGAGGAAGCCATTCAGTCACTCGTCGACGGGCTCGCAGGCGAGCTCCGAGCCGAAGAGAAAGCGCGGCTGCCGTTGGATACTGACGCGGGCCGCGTGACGCTGTTCGGTGTCATCGACCTCCTTCAGATTACCCCCGAGGCGGTCACCATCATCGACTACAAGACCGACCGCGGCCGTCACGCCGAACGCGAGTACCGCAAGCAACTCAGCGTCTACTACCACATCATCACCGACCTGTATCCGGACCGCGACGTCCGAGCCACACTCTTCTACACGAACGAAGCAGAGACAGTCGACGTCGAGCCGTTCTCGAAAACGGACCTCCGGGAAATCGTCGCCGAGGTCATCACAGTCGATGCGTAGGAATCTGAGTAGTGTCCTACAGCGGTCAGTTAATCTGAGGAATCCCGCTCCGCTTCGTCGGCGGACTCGTCTCTCACTGCGAGGATATCCTCCGCGACATCTGTTACGTGCTGGCGGTGGGCTGCCGAGGCGTCGATACTTTGCGCGGCGTCGAGCTGGTCATCAACAACTGCGTTCTGTTGGGGCCCCCACTTCTCGGGCGGCTCAGATTTGATGTATTCAACCCAGTGTTTGACCGCCTCGATGCGCTGCTCTCGGTTGCGCTCGTGTTTCGCATCGAGGTCGTCAGGCACGTTTGAGTCGCTCATATAGGGCTTCAACATCGAGTCGCGTTACCCACTCTTCGAGCCGCCGCTCACTAAACCCTTCCTTGGAGATCTTATACGGTGCTCTCGGCCTCCTCGAGATCTCCTATTCGACGTCGAGCTCGAACTGTTCGTGTTCCGCGGCCGCGTTCAACACGATGCTCGTTGAGGATTCTTCGATGTCGGCGTCCGCGAGTAATTCCTTGATGTGGTGGTTCATGTCGTCGGTGTCGTGGAATTTCCCGATGGCGATGATGTCGTAGTCGCCGGTGACTTCGTAGACGGACGTCATCTGCTTGTGCGCTCGAAGGCGGTCTGCGAGGTCTGGAAGTGACCCGCCTGCGGCCTTCAGTTGCAGAATGCCCGTAACGTCGTATCCCAGCTTCCCGTAGTCGATAATCGGTGTGTAGCCCTGAATAACGCCGTCTTCTTCGAGGTCGTTGAGATGGTTCGAGATTGTCGTGACCGAGACGTCCAGTTCTTCTGCGAGGCTCCGGAAGCTCGCGCGGCCATCCTCGAGAAGCGCGTTAATCAACTCGGTGTCCAGTGTCTCGTACGTCATATATTAGGGTGTATACTTGTCCAATATAATCTTGTCTATCACACTGAGGGTGCTATATTATCTTATTTCGAGCCAATTATTCCACATATAGACAGGTACTGTAGAGAGTAGCCTACTGTAGTGTCAATTTGAGGATGGGATATTGAGGGTGAGTGATTCGTGGACATGGGTACGAAGATGGCGAACGTGCCGGCAACGTTCGTTCCATGGCTAATTGTCTGTCCCATCTTCGAACACCACGCTCAGAATTCGGTGAATGCCTTTGCGGACGTGGTGCTGGAAGGTTGGGCCACTGACGTCCATCTTCGCGGCAATTTCTTATCCGGTGTGTTCTCGCGGGACCTCGAAGAAGCCGGTCAACGGCCCCGCGACGGTGGCGCGGGGCTTGTCAGTGAACTCGGCCTCTACCCCCAATTAGGGGGACGGGACGAATCCCCGGTTCGGCGTCACTACTCCTGACTTCAGGGCGAGTTGACCCTCGCCCGTCCGCCGCGACGACTGTAGGCCACGACGGACGTACCGCCATCCAACGTTTTTCGCTCCAACATAGTCCGCATTTGCCGTTGCATCACACGACTCGCACTCAAACTCCGCCTGCCTGACGCGATTCCCTTTACTTGTGTGGCCACACTCCGGACACCGTCGACTCGTGTTCTCCGGATCAACGTACTCAACACTGATACCTTCCGCGTCAGCCTTGTACTCGATGAGGTCAACGAGTTGGCGGTGCGCCCACTGGTGGAACTCCTTGACCGGGGGCGCACGCTCTCGGATGTGTCGGAGGTTCTCGACGGCGATGTACTCGCAGTCGTGAATGAGTGCTTCCTCGATGATGTCGTTGGCCACACGATGCAGGACATCACGGATGTAGCGTGATTCTCGGCCGCTCATCTGCTGGATCGTGCGGTGCGCAGACTGCGTGCCGGTCTGTTGGAGATTGCCGCGAATCCGCTCGAACTCCCGATGCCGGTGCCTGAGTTCCCGACCGGACGCGAAGTACGCTGTCGAGGTGGTGGCGATGTTGACGATCCCAAGGTCAACGCCAAGAACTGTCCTGTCCTCGTCGTCGCCCTGTCGTTCGACCTGTTTCTCAGGCTTCTGTTTGCGAAAGCCGAGATGCAAGTAGTAGTCGCCATCACGCCGAGAAAGCGTGGATTCGGTGACCTCCCAGTCCTCGTTGTTGAGGTACTGGTACTGGTAGCCGTCTTCCTCATCCGGCAACGCGAGGTCACACCGAATCCGGTCATCGACCGTTGCGAGTGAGACTGTCTCGTCGTCGAACAGCGTCATCGTCCGCGTGTCGTATTTCACCGTGGTGGCAGTGAAATTCGGACGCGAGGTCTTGTACTCCTCGTCTAATTCCTCGAGTTCGTCGACCCCTTCGAGTGCGGCTGCGGCTTGGTGGGTGGCCAGAATTGCGTGTTGACTCCCGAGACGCGTCTTCTCCAACACCGTGTCGTAGGCGAGGTCTTGGAGGTAGGTTTTCCGCGTTTCACCCGTCCGCCAGCCGATTTGGCTGCTGATGTTGCAGGCGTCCTGCCACTCGCTGATGGTGGTGTCGAGCAGTTGCTTCTGTTCGTCGGTGAGGATGGGGCGGGTGATTGCGGTACGTCTCAAGTAGTCGTCCGCCACGATCTTCAATAGACGAGTAGGATACTTAGTAGTTAGTGATTTGTGGCAGCGAGTGTCGGCTTCCTCCCCGCCCACGGTGGGGCGGGGAATCCGCCTCGCTACCTAGTTTGAAGAACCCAGCCTGCAGCGCCTCGAATTGTTTCTCGGTCACGATATCTTCGAGATCGTATCGAAGGTCGCCCATCGACCCGGTGCCACGGACCGACTCGCGGCGAGTCATGGACACCGTTCCGAGTGTCTCCTCGCACGCTTCGATGAACGCCCGGTTATCCGCGGAGGGTGGAACCGTCACAGTGACAGTTCCGCTGTCAGTGCCACCGATGGTTCGGAGGAAGCTCGTATCTAGGAGAAGCGCTGTTGGGAACGGCGACGGATGGGCCTCACTCATCGGCGGGCTGGTACGGACCCTGCTCGATTGCTCGCTCGTGAGCGTCCACATCGAACGTAACGTCCTTGAGCGTCGGGTCGAAGTCCTTCACGACGACAAGCACTCGTTCAATTGCTTGCGTGACCGCAATAGCTTCGACAGCGGGAATGTCGAGATCATCGGCAACACCGCGGCGGGTCGTCTCACCCTGCAGATAGGTGATTGTGCCCATCACCGCCGGTGCTAGCGCTGCCTTCCCGTGACGGTCAACGTAGAGTTCGAGATCGTCGTCAACGCTTGTTGCCCCGTAGACGGCGATGATGGCGGGGCCGAATTCAAGGGTGATCTCATCGGTCCAGTCGCCACTCACAGGTTCGGCTCGCCAGAGTGCTGAGCCGTCCTGGTGTTCGTCCAGCTCCTCCGCGACGCCCAATTCCTCCAGCATGTTGGCGTACTTGTAGGCGGTACTTTTGGAGAAGTCCTGGCGTTCACGGGCTGCCGTGATTGTCGTTGGGGAGTTGATCAGGATGTCCGTGTAGAACCGCGCGAGTTCTGGGGTGCCCAGTAGCTCCTGGATGACGAAGAACCGATGGGCTGTATGTCCTGCATCCGGTGGCTGAACGGAGGCTGGGGCGTTCGACATATTCCATAGTACGCGAACTATGCACTAAGTGTTTTTGGGTCTCTTAGACAGAACTATGACCTGCTCAGGGCCCCAGAGGTAAGGACGCGCAACTCCAGTTACTATCTCCGGAGTCGCCCGTGCAGTATTTCGGCAAGACGGCCACAACCACTTACTTTCGTTATGATTGTTTGGTGGGCATGGAGGAGTTAGCCAAACGGACGGAGGCTGTCCTGAGGGAAGAGGTGGGTGAAGAGGCGATGATCGGAGTAAGTTATTACGACCGAGAAGGCGTCGGCCACGTTTTCCGTTCAGACTGGGCTGAACAGAAATACGAACCAGAGCAAGTCGACGAGATTGTCGAAGAATTACGGTTCGAGGCGTTAGGCCACGTCCTCCACGAAGAGCATCAGGAGGAGGAGCTACGGGCGACAGTGCGCGTGTATCAGGAAATGCTGGACGTTGCTGTGCCAACGAACGAGACGCATGGCGTCGCGTTCGCCCTTGATGCCAACGAGGACTTCAACATCCGAGAAGTGATCGACACCGTCGAAGACGCTCTTTCGGAGACAGAACCGACGACAACCCAATCCAACGATTAATATCCTCCCTCCCCCTTTGGCCGGGAAACCTCCTGCTGGCCGGGATTTGTCTGGCTACCTAGTTCGTCTCGTCGCTGCCGGATTCGAAGATTCGAAGCGACGAAATCCGTGATCCGTCGACGCCCGTCACCTCAAACCCGTACTTGTCGACTTCGACTCGGTCACCGACCTCTGGGGCACGGTCCAGTTGGTTGAGGACCAATCCGGCAGCCGTTTCGACTGCCGGATGTTCAAACTCTGCATCGAGCACGTCGTTAAGAGCGGCTAAGGAGACGCCTCCATCGACGTCGTAGCTGCCGTCCTCACGCCGACGAATCGACGGTTCGCGTTCACTGACGTCGAATTCATCACGTAGGTCGCCGACGACGGCTTCGACGACATCCTCGACGGTTGCAATCCCCTCAAAGGCGCCCCACTCGTCGATAACAGCGGCCATTTGCCGGTGTTCGGAGCGGAATTGCACTAACAGATCGTTGATGGTCGTGGTTTCGGGAACGATGAGGATGTCACGAGCGAGGTCGCTGGCCGTCGTTGTCCCTTCGCCCTCGCGCTCGCTTGCCTGCAGGAGGTCCTTGACGTCGACGAATCCGATTACTTGGGTGCGGTCGTCGGCCTCGACGACGGGGTAGCGCGTGTGACCCGCTTCGAAGACGGTGTCGCGGAGTTCCGACAGTGTGGCGTCGGCGGCCACGCTTACGACGTCCGGTTGGGGAATCATGACCTCGCGGACGGTGGTGTCGTCGAGTTCGAACACGCGCTCGATCATGGCGACTTCCGCGACGTCGATGTCGCCTTCCTCACCGGACTGTGCGAGGACGCGCCGGATTTCGCGTTCGCCGAGCGTTTCGTCGGACTCGGACGCTGGCGGAACGCCGAGGAATGCCGTGAACGCGTTGGCTGCGCCGTTGAACACGACGATGCCGGGGTAGAAGAGGTAGTAGAAGACCTTCATCGGCGGAGCGAGATACAGCGAAATCCGCTCAGTTTGGGCGATTGCGAACGTCTTCGGCGCGAGTTCACCGAAGACGACGTGCAGGAACGTGATGACGGTAAACCCAATCGCGACGGCCACCAGATGGATGAACGTTTCCGGGAGGAACGACCCCAAGACAGGTTCGATGAGGCCGGCTACCGCGGGTTCACCGGCCCACCCCAGGCCCAGTGAGGCGAGCGTAATCCCAAGTTGGGTGACCGCGAGGTAGTTGTCTAAGTCCACCATTACGTCCTGGAGGGCGCCGGCACCAGCACGGCCCTCCTCGACGAGTTGCTCGACGGAGGTCGCACGAACCCGAACGAAGGCGAACTCCGCAGCGACGAAGAATCCGTTCAACACCACGAGGAACAGTGCAACGCCGAGTTTCGCGGCGGATAAGCCAAGGTCAGCCATCAGAACCGCCCGTATCGAGAGCGAGTCAATCGATGAAGAGCCATATCAGTCCTTCCGCCGGGCACTCACAAAAATGGTCGTATCGCTACTGTGTGTCGACGATGGTCTCGCCGGCGATGAACTGCTCGGTGCGCTCGTTGTCGGGGTCCTCGAAGAATTTCTCCATGCCGGCTTTCTCCACGAGTTCGCCGAGGTAGAGGAAGACCACGGTGTCGGCGATGCGCTGGGATTGCTCCATACTGTGAGTCACCATCACGATGCTGTACTCCGATTTGAGCGTTTCGAGGGTGTCCTCGACCTCCTTCGCCGAAATCGGGTCGAGCGCCGAGGTAACCTCGTCGCAGAGCAACACGTCCGGATCCACGGCGAGCGAGCGGGCCAAGCAAAGCCGCTGGATCTGCCCGGCTGAGAGTCCCGCACCGGGTGCGTCGAGACGGTCGTGAACCTCGTCCCAGAGGTTCGCTTTCCGGAGGCTCGTCTCCACGAGTTCGTCCAGTTCTGCTTTCGAGTAATCGTCGTGGAGTTTCGCCCCGTAGGCCACGTTGTCGTAGATCGACATCGGTAGCGGCGTCGGCTTCTGGGGAACGTACCCCACTTTCCGCCGAATTTCGGGGACGGGCCGGTCCGTGTTGTAGAGGGGCTCGCCCTCGACGTACACGTCGCCCGACACCTCAGCGTTCGGCTCGATGTCGTGGAGACGATTGAGCGATTTCAGGAGTGTGGTCTTCCCACAGCCCGACGGACCGATGATGGTCGTTAGTTCGTTCTCTGCGAACCCGACGGAGACGCCCTTCAGCGCCTCGACGGGCTGGTCGCCGGTGTACGTTACGCGCAGGTCGTCGGTTTCGATGGCGATGTCTTTCTCGGTCATTCGCGTTGGCCTCCAGGTGTGTACCGGGCGAACCGCCCAGCGAGCAGCTTCGACGCACCGATGAGCGCCAACACAGCCACGATGAGTACGAACGAGGCCGCGTAAGCGTGCGAGCGCACCTCCGCGTTGAAGGAGGTTGCCTGCTGGAAGATGAGGATCGGCAGCGTCGTCGCCGGTTCAAGCAGGCCACCGGGCATCGAGGTGCTCCCACCGGCGGTGAACAGAACCGTTGCGGCGTCGCCGATACCGCGGGCGAATCCCATGATGACGCCGGCGATGACGCCAGGCAGCGCCGCGCGCGCTGCGACGCGGATAGTTTCGAAGCGGGTCGAGCCGAGCCCGTAGGTGGTCTCTTTCAGCTCGGTCGGAACCGAGCGCAGCGCTTCGTCAGTGTAGCGGGTGATGATTGGGTACTGGAAGATCGTGATCGAGAGGATGCCCGCCAGCATACTCGCGCGGGTACCCGCCGCGATCATGATTGTCAACACGAACACGCCGTAGACGATGGGAGGCGTCCCCCAGAGGACGTTCAGGAAGAGGTTGGCGTACTCCGCGAACCGCTTGCTGGAGTAGTCCGACTGGAGGTATATCGCGGTCGAAATCGCGAGCACCGTCGAGATAACCGTGGCGGGCACGACGATGAGTAGGCTCCCCAGAACCGCGTGCAGGAAGCCACCCGTCCCGTCGAGCATGTACGTTGAGCCGGGCGGCGTAACGACGATCGAGGGGTCGGCGAGCAGTGCGCCGCCGCCGCGGACGAGTGTCACGCCGACAACCAGCGCCAGCACGGCGAGTACGATTGCCGTTGCGGCACGTACGAGACCGTCGACGATTCGTTGTTCGGTGTAACGATCCATTTAGTACTGCCACCTCCGTTCGAGACGCCGCCGCAACAGCATCGCAGCGAAGTTGAACAGCCAAACGACGACGAGCAACAGCAGGCCGACGAAGATGAGTGCTGACTGGGTCAGCGGCAGCGACATCAACTCGCCGAAGTCGTTGACGATGACTGTTGTAAGCGTCTGGCCGGGCGAGAAAACACTCTCCGGGAGGACAGTTTGACTCCCGATGAGCATCGCCGGGACGATGGTCGCCCCGAACACGCGGCCGAAGCCCAGCAGGAGCGCCGAGAGGATGCCTGGCCCCGCCGCTCGCAGGAGGACGTGTTTCGTCACTTCCCAATCTGTTGCGCCCAGTGAGAGCGTCGCCTCACGGAGTTCGCGGGGGAGCGCTTCAAGGGACTCGACGGTCAGCGAGACGATGAACGGCGTCACGACAATGCTCATCACCAGACTCGCGGTGAGAATCCCCTGTCCAGCGCTGTCAGCGCCGAACGCCGGCGCGAGATAGTTCCTGACGAACGGCACCACGACGATGAGACCGACTAACCCGAAGACGACACCCGGAATCGCCGCCAACGCATCGACGAACGAGGAGATAATCGACTTCCACGGGTCAGTAGCGTACTCGGCGAGGTAGATGGCGGTGAGAATCGCTATCGGCGCCCCGATAACCATCGAAATCCCCGAAACGGCGAGCGTCCCGACGATGGCGGGCATGAAGCCAAACTGGTTTCGTGCCGGATCCCACGTCGCGGACGTGAGCAACTCAACGAGGGAGTACTGCGAGAGGATGGGCAGGGACTGCCAGACGAGTGTCGCCCCGATGAGCACGAAGACGAGAACGGCGAAGTAGCCCGCAGCGCGGAACCAGACGCTGCTCGCCCCCTCGACGGCCAACCGTCGGCGCAGTTTGGTGCTCTCGTTGCTCATCTAGGGTTCTCAGGCCCCGTCTTCGAGTTTCTGTTGGGCCTCTTCGAGGCGGCTCTGGTCCAGCGGCACGTAGCCGTTGTCCCGCACCATCGACTGACCGTCGGTGAGGACCCACTCGACGAACTGCTTCGAGGTGTCGTCGAAGCCGTTCTTCGACGCGAGGAACATTTCGCGGGCGGGCGGCGCCGGATACGTGCCGTCCTCGACCGCGGAGAGGAACTCGTCGCGAGAGCCATAGAAGGACTCGTCCTCGTCCAGGGTGTTGTTGTCGTTCAGGTCGAGGGGAACCGGGCGGACGTTCCCCGAGAGCTTGCCCGTCTCGAAGTCCCAGACGTAGTTCATATTGTTGAACGCGATGGCCGTGGGCTCCTGGCCGACGGCTTGTGCGACCTGCTGGTCGCCGTCGAAGTTCCCGTCGCTCTGATCGGAGAGATCGCTTTGGGTGTAGTCCCCGAGGAAGGTTGCCCACTTCTTGTACGCCGCGGAGGCGTCCGACCGCCCGTACACCGTAATCTCGGCGTCGGACTCGGCATCGACGACTTCGCCCCACGTCGTGACTTCACGGGTGAAGATGGCTTCTAGGTCCGCCCGGGAGAGGCCCTGTTCCTGAATCGCGTCGAGAACAGGGTTCTCCGGGTTGACCGAGCCGACGACGGTGTCGCGGAGCATCGGGACCGCGAAGAGGCCTTGCTCGCGCTCTTCTTGGGTGGGTGCGCGCCCCATCATCGCGACGTCGACCTGGTCGTTCAGTACGTCGGAGACGCCGACGCCGGTGCCGCCGCCGGAGATGTCGATGGAGACTTCGTTGTTCTGTTGGTACTGCTCCGCCCACACCTGCACCATCGGCAGGGGGCCGACACCGCCGGAGATACGGATCGAGTTCTGGCTGTCACCGCCACCGAGGATGCTAGAACAGCCGGCGAGCGACGCAACGGAACCGACGCCGAGCATCCGCAACGCGTCTCGGCGAGTGGGTGTTTCGTTCACTACCCAACTTCAAAGCGTATAGACGCAAAACCAGAGCCATGTCGGCTAAATTTTCGGCTAGTCGCTGTTTCACCCCATGGCTTGCCGCTACATCAGGTGTAGGACCATGAACAACCCGGGGTGAGCGACGGCTCAGCGGTGAATCGTCTCGGAACCACCCATCCAAACCAGTGATTATTGCCGGTGATTGGAATCATTGAGAATCCAACGCGTAAAGCAGCGCCAGCACCACCAACAACTCCGAATCGGTCAAGCAAAAGAAACGCATCTTCCCGAGCACTCACAGCGAACAAGCCCAACAAGGGCTGCCACCCCAACATCTAGCGGTGCTGTATACGCGACCTCAGTACTCTATCTCGTCGGCGATCACTTCTGCTGGAACTTTATCTGGATAGAGCGCGTATTTCTTCGGCCGTTCACTCCCGTCGGCATTCCGACCCTGGGACCGTGGCCGAATCCAGCCATCCTCTTCGCCCTGTCTGAGTGCATCAATCGTCGGAACAAAATACGCAGAGATCCGATTGAGGGGGAATGCTTTCTTCCGTTCTCGTGACGGCGCATCGCGTTCTTCCCGCCGTTTTACGTAGTCTGATTTGCCGCCCTTGAGCTCCTGGTGCCAGTGATAGAACGATCTATCGTCGTCATCATATTCTGGATCGCCATGCGCAACGATAAACCCGATTCCGGCGTTCTCACGAATACAATCCTCAATAGCAGTCTTGTCATTGAGATACATATCCCGCCGTTCATTCCCACTCGGCGTCGTCGTCGAGTGCGCCTTCAGGTCCCAAACGAAGTTTCGTTGATAGTCAAATTCAGTCGACCCAAAGGTCGGACCGACCCCTCCACCCAATTCGTCTTTCAGAGAGTGGAACGCTTTATATTCGAAATACCACCCCTGCCACTCCATCTGCTTCCAATTGTAATCGGCTTCCTTCAGTTCTCTAACCGCCTTCCGGCCATCAATTCGCTGCTGAAGAACCCGCTGGAGAACATCCAATATCGAAGTTGCTTCTTGTTCAACATCGTTGGCCAGCATACCGATGCCTAAAATCCGGATGTAGATAACAGTGTCCAATGGTTACTTGACCGACAGAGTGCGAAGGGGTGAGGACCGACTGCAGTGGGATGACCTCGAAAAGCCACCGAAGCGCGTTGTGGTTTTGTGGAACGCTAGAAATCGCTTAGAGAGGCGTGGTCGCTGTTGCGGTCCGGAAACACGTCGTCTTCGAGTGCGTCGACTGTCGACTCGAAGACTTCTCTCGCGTTCTCGTTCAGATCACCGAGGACCGCCTCTCGACCGAGGCCAGCTGCCCCAATTCCAACACTTCCTGACCCGGCTAACGGGTCGAACACTTTGTCTCCCGGTTCGGTGAAGTGTTCGAGTAGAACGCCGACGACCTCTAGTGGTAATCGCGTTGGATACTTTGGCATCTCTTTCATGTAATTCCGCGGGATATCCATTACCGAGAGATTCGCTTCGCCTTCCTGGCAGTGATCGAACGAACACTCATTCGTATAATACCAGTCGTCGTCCTTCACCATCCAGAACAACTCGTAGACGTTGTGAGCGGGGCGCTTCTTGCAGTATGGCGCGAAGTTATACGCCCAGTACAGTTTCCCCTCTAGACGCCAAGTATCGTGGTCGAGAACCATCTGGTGGAGCAGGTGGCTATTATCCATCCCCGAGAACACGATTGCCTGGCCGCTTGAAGAAGTGTTCTGTGCGAGAACGTCCAGTAACTTGTTTATCTTCGTCGAATACTCATTGGTCTCCCACTCGACATATCCGTCAACCACGCGCGACACGTCACGATTGTAGTTGCTGGCTTTACCGTCGAATTCAAGGCCAAATGGCGGATCGGAGATCGCAATATCGGCGTCTACATCAGTCCACTCCTCCATATCCTGCAATTCATAGACGAGATCCCCGCGAGACTTCGCGGAGGAGACATTACTCATATTCCCCGATTATGAGATGAGGGGATAAATTTGTTGTCGAATCATCCGATGATCTAATATCTAAGTTACATTTAGGTGGTTAGGTATCGGCTTTCTCTCCGAGGGCTTCGAGGTCTTCGCAGAGGGTCCTCCAGCCAGCCAAAATACTCGAGTAGGAATTCGCTGTTAGTACCACATTCCCAGAACAGTATATTAATGCGACAATACCAGCGCTTAGTCGGTAGTTCCACACAGTTGAGGCGGAATCTCCCCCAGGCGCATGAATTCGGCTGACATCGCGAGCTTGCGCGCCTCACGAAATGTTGGTTTCCTCCATCCAGAAGTTTTACAATCTAGGTTGATATATTGCAAATGTAGTTTAGAATGGCGACTGCTAGCAACACCGTTCACAGCCGACTCGAACAGGCCCGCATGGAACTCACACCGACGCAAGCCGCCGTCGCACTTGCGCTCATCGCCGCACTCGGATTCACACTACTGTTCGTACAACAGCCGATGCTGCACGACTCGATGCACAACTTCCGGCATGCAGCGGGCGTCACCTGCCACTAAATATGCTCACGGACTACGTGAAGCAAGGCGTGATGGCCGGCATCATCGCTGGACTGATATTCGGCCTCCTTATGGCACTCGTCGCCAACCCGCTCGTCGCGTTCGCTGACGAATTCGGGCACAGCGGCGACCATGCTGTCGACGATCACCACGACACGACGGCTGGGGGCCACCACGACAGTGCGGTGTCGATGTCCGTAACAAACGGTGTGAGCATTCTTTCCGGCGTTTTCTGGGGGGTGCTCTTAGGCGGCGTTGTGTTCGGCGTTGTCTACTACTTGCTTGAACCAGCGATTCCGGGCGCCGGGAGCACGAAAAGCTACCTGCTGGCCGCCGCCGGGTTTCTTACCGTCTCCGGCGCTCCCTGGCTTGTCCTCCCTCCACAGCCACCAGGGGTCGAACAAACACTCCCCACAGCAACACGCCTCCTCCTCTATGGCGGGATGATGGCTGCCGGTGCCCTCGCTAGCCTCCTCGCAGGGGTTATCTATAATCGGCTCCACGTGGCGCACCGTCGAGTTACCGCCGCAGCCGTCGCCGTCCTTCCAATTTGCTTGCTTGCGATTCCCGCTATGCTCGCACCACGTAACGCAGTGGAAACCACACTCCCATCTGAGCTCGCCGTCGGCGTAACCGGCCTAATCATCTTCGGACAAGCCGGTCTCTGGCTGCTCCTCGCTAACATCCACGCCCAGCTCCAGCGCCGGGCCGACATGAGAGACAGCGCTCAACCCACCGCCACTCAGCTTGACGGAGCGAGTACGCCAGAGTAATGCAATCGCGAACGAAGGACGTCCACGAAAACGGATTCACCGACCAAGTCATCGTCTGTACTCAGGCACGAGATGCGGACTTTGCATGCTGTGCAGGCGCGTTTGGCGACGACGTGTACGAGGCAGTCCAGGCTTGGCTGCGGGAGCGAGACGTGTTCTGGTCACACGTCTACGTTAGCGAAACGAGCTGTCTTGGCCTCTGCAGCGCCGATGGCGCCGCACTCGCAATCCAACCACGTGATCGGTGGTACTCGGACGTACAGCCGAATGATGTTCCGGCACTGCTTACACGCGAGTTCGGGGCGGACGCAACCCAATTAGGACCGAACAACGAAGCGCACGACGCCCACTAGGAGGCCAGCTCCCGCCGCTGGTGAACAGGGCCCCAAATATATTCTTTGGAGATGGACCAAAAGTCGTTTTTCTCGGTAGCGACCTAGATTATGTTACCCAAACATGCTTGCGTTCAGACGGTCGTTTTCAGCCGCCGGCGGAGCCAATCACGATAGTATCCCACATGCCTAACACTCGCGTCACAATCACGAATTCGATTGAGACACATCCCGGCCTCCATTTTAACGAGCTTGTTCGACGCCTCGAGCTTGCTCCGGGCCAACTCCAGTATCACATCAAGCAACTACAGTCCACCGAGGATGTTATTGCAGAATCGGTCTACGGGAAAACCCACTATTTTCCACCGGAATACAATCAATGGGAGCGGACGGCATTAGCGCTGCTTCGCCGGGAAACGGCTGGGGAGATCGTTGCCTATCTCTTGACTGAAGGGGATACGCCGCCTGCGGCCGTTGCGGAGGAGCTTGATATTGCTCGTAGTACCTTGGAGTGGCATTTGGATCGCCTCGTCGAACAAGGCTTGGTCGCGAAGCAGCGAGATATCTCGAACCGAGTAACTCTCAGTGTCCGGAATGCTGATCGAACGGTTGAGCTACTCCGTGAGGCCGATCCGACACTGGGCGAACGGATGGTTGATCGGTTTACCCGCTTGGTCGATAATCTCCTCGACGGGTGAATTCGCTCGATGTCTCATTGGATCCCAGCTCAGTACTGGCCGGTACTTGTAGTGGTGTTGGCGCTTGCGACGATCGGAACCGCCATCTTGTTCGGGATTGGCTTGAATGCGTATATTCAGCGTCGGTCTCGCCGATATCTACTCGTTTCGGGTGTCCTTGCACTACTTGTCGGGCGGACGATTGTCGGTATGGGGACGTTGTTCGGGTTGGTGCCGATGGTCTTCCACCACTTGATTGCGCACACGATAGATTTCTTGACCGCGGCGACGCTCCTGTATCTGGTTTACCAGTCGCCGGCGGATGCCTCGTAGTTGTTTGTGGTTCATTCCTCGAACAGATTCGAGTATTGTACCAGTACCGCTATACTATAGGCTGAGCCACATTCAGAGGTAATCCAGCCCCGCGCAACCACACCTGCCCACCTATGTCTCCACACTCACCCGACGAGCGCTGTCCAGACCACAACTCCCACCCACAGCAAACCACCTCGGCAAACGGTCGGACGCCACTCACACGACGGCAATTTGTTGTCGGAGCAACCACCGCGGTAACTGCTGGTCTCGCCGGCTGCCTCAATAGTGGCGGAAACAACGATGCACCGGCCCCAATTACAATTCCCACTACCGCCACGTGTGACGTCTGCGGAATGACGATCACACAGCAACCAGGGCCGACAGCTGAGATCTTCTACGCTAACGCACGGCCGAACGACCATGACAACCCTGCTCGCTTCGATAGCACATGGGAGGCGTTCCAATTCGACTTCCAGCACGATAACTGGACGCGTGAGGCGTTCTACGTCACGGACTACTCAGCCGTCAACTACGACATCCAAACTGATGGCGGCCAACAACTACTCTCCACACACTACGAGCAAGAAGCGTTCGCTGATGCAACTGATATCACGTACGTTGTAGGCTCGTCAGTCGTCGGTGCGATGGGAGAAGATCTGATCGGATTCTCCGACCGAACAGATGCCGAGGCGTTCCGGGAGAAGTACGGCGGCGACCTCGCCACCTTCGACGACGTGACGCCGAGCCTCATCTCGTCGCTCGGGATGTAGTATGCTCGGGCGTAGCCTGCCGGTCGTACTCGTTGTCGTTCTCGTCCTGTTGAGTTACTCGCTCGTGGTTCCGATAGGCGACACTATTGAACCGTCACAGTCCGGGAACACGTTCGACCTCGGACTGACCGACGAAACCATTCGGGAGGTCGAGCAACGCGACCTGTCGATTCCCCGCGTTCAAGTATACTATTCAAGCTACGAGTACGTCGTCGGCTTCAACACCATCGAATCATTCCTCGTTGAGCAGGATCGAGCGGGCCATCAACGACAGTTCGGGCAGCCAGTTGAAATCTTCGTCTCAGATTATGCAGGCACGAACGTCTCCCTCACCAAGGACGGCTACCTAACGGCATCTCATCATGTCGGCCTCGTCGACGCCGAAGACACGTTTGTCGTCGTCAACAGCCGTGCCCGACTTCCCAACGGGCCAGTCGCCGTGCCGTTTGCCGACCGTGACGCTGCGGACAAGTTCGCCAACGAGTACGGCGGCGACGTCGTTCCGTGGGAAGACGTAGCCGAGACCATTACTCCTGAGCAATCGCTCACCCGAGGCAATTTCCAGGCGGCCATGGATAATCGGTCCGCATGGGCAGACGCAACCGTCGCCACTGCCCGCAATCTCACCGACAGACCGACTTCTATTGTTGTCGGCGAGGACGCACCGTCGCTGGCTGCCGCAATTGATGCTGCACCACCGAATACGACCATTCGAGTGCCACCAGGAACGTATCGGACAGACGGACTTGCGGTGAATAAGTCACTGACGATTCTGGGGGTAGGCACAGACACTCGAATTCGCGGTGACGAGAACGGGACTGTCGTTCACGTCACCGCACCCCGGGTTGCGCTGGCGAACCTCAGTATTGACGGCGTCGGCGACGTCGGGAGCAGGCGCAGTATGTTGAATGCGTCCCGGCTCGAACAAGCCGGCTGGTCTGAGAATATCGAACTTGCGTATGGTCGCGGAGACGCCGCCGTACGGTTAGTTAATGCCTCCGCGTCAGCACTCACAGGGGTTCATATCGAGACGCCGTCGTCGGGCATCATCTCCCTCAATAGTAGCAACTCCGTCGTTCGTGATGTCGAACTGAACGTGACGGAAGGCGACGACGACGGATTCATGGGGTTGGTTGCGATGTACGGCCCACTGGTCGTCGAGGACAGCCAGTTTGCAGGCGGCCGCGACGGCGTGTACACGCATCGCGCCGACGGGATTGTGGTCCGCAACAACACATTCCAGAACAGCCGCTTCGGCGTCCACGAAATGTACACCTCCCGCTCGCTTGTCCGCAACAACACCGTCCGTGACACACGAACTGGAATTATCATCATGACACGACCGACAGGCAACATCGTCGTCGAGAACGACGTCCGCGCGTCGCAGGTTGGACTCTCGACTGCCGGGTCAAATTCCTACTACGCCGGCAACGTACTGACTGACAACGTCCGCGGCATCGACATCCTCGGCTTCCAGTCACTCATCAAGCGCAACACGATCACCGACAACACCGTCGGGATTCGCAGCGGCCCGGGACTCCCGACGAATCTTGTCACCGCAAACGACATCGTCGGCAACGAGCAGGCAGCGACAGCCGGCCTCGGTCCACTTCGCGTGTGGACCGTCGATGGCGAAGGGAACTACTGGGGGCCGATGCCGGGGGTAGACGGAGACGCTGACGGCTACTACGAGCGGTCGTTCCGCCCGAATAGCCCTATCGACGAACACCTGCACGACGCGCCGGGTGCGTGGACGCTCGCACAGTCGCCCGTAATTGCACTGGTCCGGAGCGTTCAGAACACCGTTCCGGGGCTGCGTTCAGCGGGTATCGTCGATACCGCTCCGCGAGTCACTCCGGTACAGCCCGAGACACTGGCCGCTACTCAAGCATCGAATAACTCGACGGAGGTGGCGACGTGACCGAACAAAACGCCCGTGACACGGACGAGCCAACACTCGCGTTCACGGACGCATCGTACGCGTTCGGAGACGTGACCGTCCTCAAAGAGGCATCCGTCGAACTCCAGTCGGGCAATTTCACAGCATTAGTCGGCCCGAATGGATCCGGGAAGACGACGCTCCTCGAGTTGTTCGCAGGCTTGCGGTCACTCGACACCGGGACAGTTACGCGGCCAACAGCATCGGGCCGAACTGTCGCATATCTACCGCAGACACCCGGCTTTCGGTCGGGGTTCACCGTCCGTGAGACACTGGGCTTCTACACGGATCTCGTGGAGGACAGTGCTGACCCTGACAGTCTGCTCGGTGAAGTCGGCCTCAATGACGCCGCCGGCCGTGGTGTAGATGAACTGTCGGGAGGTATGACTCGCCTCCTGGGCATCGCGCAAGCGCTCATCGGTGATCCACCCGTCGTCATTCTCGACGAGCCGACCAGCGGTCTGGATCCGGACGTCGCCGACCATATCTTCGACGTGATCGAGAGTGTCGCCAGCGACGGGCGTCTCGTCGTCACGGCGAGCCACGACCTCGCAGCTATTGAGACGCGCGCTGACCGCGCGTTGTTCCTCTCAAACGGCGAATTCGTTCTCGATGACGATCCCAAGAGAATTCTGGAGGCAACGGATACGGAGACACTACGGGAGGCGTTCGCGACGGTCTTTCGCACGGAAACTAGTGGTGTTACTCGTCCGGGTGCGAACGGAGGTGAGCGCTGATGCAGCGACGTGATCGCGTGTTCGCCATCATTGAGCGGGAACTCTGGACGCTCCTCCGAAACAGGGTAGTCATCGCTGTCGCCATCGGTTTCTTCGGTGTTATTGTCGGTCTTAGTGGGGTTTCGATGGGGTCTCCCGGCGGATATGTATCGCTAACCTATGACTTGCTACTGCCGGTGGAGGTCTTGATCCCGACGCTTGCGTTCGCGTACGTCTATCGGTCTATTCGTGGTGATGATGAACGCGGGGAGTTAGATGTTATCCGAACGTACGACGTCTCACGATTAGAATACGTTACAGGCGTTCTCATCGGACGGACCGCAGTCTTACTCGTCGTCGTACTCACGACACTCGGTGTCGCTGGCGTTGTTGCTAGTCAGGGGGCAACCCCTCCCGTCGAATTCTTTGCGACACACCAAGCAGGCGACACACCCGTCGTATACATCCGATTCATGGTGTTCGCTGCAATCTACACACTCGTTGCTTCCAGTATCGCACTCACCGTGTCTGCAGCAACACGAACGAACCGAGAAGCGATCGCCGCCGGTGTTGGCATGCTGCTCACCCTCGCAATTGGACTTGACCTTGCCGTAGTGACGCTCGTCTCAACGAACATCATCGACGCCGGCTCAATTGCCATTTTCACGGGCCTCAGCCCGGCAAGTGCGTTCCGTGGCCTCGTCCTAGAGATGGCAATCCAACCTGCGCTGGCGATCAACCCATCCGTCGCCACCGCTTCTCCACTTGCTAGCGCCATCTCCCTCCTTAGCTGGTTTGGAATTAGTACCGGCATTACAGTAGTCGCAGCATGGCCAGAAACAAGGTGAACTACCCCACTCTACTCGCTGACGGCTGACGCCGTTCGCTCATTTCTGGTGGGGCTTCCTGTTTCGATGACGCGCTTTCCAGACACCGACTCAACGCGAGCCGTGCCCGTGGGGAGCGCAGTCTCCACAGGCATTGATTCGGGCCATCCCAGCCCTAATGCAGCAAACCCGCGCTGCAACACGTTCATCGCCGCATTCGCGTCCCGGTCGACCTCGAATCCACACGATGGACAGGAGTGTTCTCGCACCCAGATCGGTTTGTCTGTTTCCACACCACACGACGCGCATTCTTTGGTCGTTCCTGCCGCTTCAACCTGCACGACGTGAGTGCCATACAGTTCGGCTTTGTATTCGAGCAAATTGAGGAACTGTCGCCACGCCGCCGTTACTCCTATCCGGCAGTGGGGTCGTGGTTCTGCCCTGCTGACTCGGAGGTATCTCAGTTGGTTTGCGTCGGTCACCACCCTGCACGCCTACCGAACACGTCAATCCATCCTGCGACGATTCACGCCCGTCCCCAGTGTGCGAATGAGACCCAACGCGTCTCGTCAACGCCGTGAGCGACGGGATTCTCTTGCCTAATCAAGATAGCATCTTAACGCATCTCCGCCACAACCGGTTTGTTCACCGGCGTGTTTTTACCTGTGGATCGCGTCAATTTATTAAATCTTCTCGGCAGGGTCGTCCGAGGACTACTCACCTATGTCTACAACCACTCCAATTCACGTCCTCCATGTCGATGATGAACCGGCCTTCGCGGAGATGGTCGCGGAGTTCCTCACTCGCGAAGATGACCAGATCGAGATCACAACGGCGACGAGCGCAGCTGACGGCCTGACGCATCTCGAAGACACCCACTTCGACTGTATCGTTTCCGACTACGACATGCCCGCACAGAACGGCATCGAGTTTCTCAACGCCGTTCGTGACACGCACCCGGACCTTCCGTTTATCCTCTTTACGGGCAAGGGCAGCGAGGAAATCGCCAGCGACGCCATTTCAGCTGGCGTCACCGACTACCTCCAAAAGGAAGGCGGTACTGGCCAGTACACACTCCTCGCACATCGAATCACGAACGCAGTCGCACAACACCGCTCCAAGCGAGAAATTGAAGCCAGTCAGGAACGCCTCTCACTGTTTTTCGAACAATCACCGCTCGGCGCGATCGAATGGACTGACGACTTCGATATCGCACGCATTAACGACACCGCTGAGGACATCCTCGGCTATGATGAAAACGAACTTGTCGGCAGCTCCTGGAATCGCCTCGTTCCAGACTCCCAGCACGACGACGTTGCCGACGTCTTCTCGGAACTGCTCACCGACTCGACAGCCTACGACATCGAACAAAAAACCGTCACAAAGAACGGTGAGCGACTTGTCTGCGAGTGGCATCACCGCGTCGTCAGAGACGAACTCGGGGACATCGTCACGATGTTCTCGAAATTCCAGGACGTCACCGACCGCGTCCAGCGCCAACAGAAACTCGCTAAAGAGCGCGCGTTCACTGAACAAGCACTCGACACCCTCGACGATGTCTTCTACGTGATAGATGCCGACGGTACGCTCACTCGCTGGAATGAACGAGTCGGTGACATCACCGGCTACTCCGACGTTGAACTTGACGGGCTGAACGCTCGCGAACTCTTCGCCGAAGACGACCACGCCCGTATTGAGGACGCGATCAGAACAGCGATCGATACGGGCGACGTGACGATTGAAGCCGCTGTGTTGAGCGCGTCTGGAGAGCAAATTCCGCATGAACTCACGGGGAAGCGACTGACTGACCCCCACGGCGAGTTTCTTGGGATCGTTGGGGTCGGTAGGGATCTGTCCGAGCGCAAAGAGCGGGAAGCAGAACTCCGGTTCGTTCACGACTTGCTGGATCGAACTGAACGCATCGCTGATGTGGGCGGCTGGGAGATCGATACGGAGACAGATGAGGTGTTCTGGACGGAGCATCTCTTCGACATGCTGGGCGTAGAGTACGAGAACGCGCCCTCGCTTGAGGAGGCGCTTAATGTCTACCTTGAGGAAGACCGGCCGCACGTTGCATCCGCGATTGAAGATGCGGTCGCGGCCGGCGAATCGTTCGATGTGGAGGCTCGGTTCCAGCGGCCAGACGGGGAGATTCGGTGGCTCCGGATTCAGGGCGAACCCGCACTGGAGGATGGTGAGGTTGTAACGCTTCGAGGAGCCGTCCGAGATATTACGGACTACAAAGAGCGTGAGCGTGACTTGGAACAGGCTCGCCGGGAATACGAGGAGTTGTTCAACGGAATGAACGACACCGGATGGGTGCTTGATCCAGATGGGACAATTCTGGCGGTCAACGATGCGGCCGTTGAGACATTAGGCTACTCTCGGGAAGAAATCCTGTCGATGACACCGCATGATTTTGACGCAGAGACACCTGATGCAGAGATTAGCCGGTTAATTGCGGACATGCCGGAGGATGAAACCCAGGTGATCGAAACGGTCCACGAGACGAAATCCGGAGAGCGAGTCCCGATTGAAATCAGTTCGAGCTTGATATCCTATGAGGGCCGGACAGTTGTGTTGAGTGTCGGCCGGGATATTTCGGACCGCAAGCAGCGTGAGGAGCAGTTAGAGCGGTTCGCTTCGATCGTGAGCCACGACCTCCGGAATCCGCTGAACGTGGCACAGGGCAATCTCGACCTCGCACAAGAAGACTGCGACAGCGACTTCCTTGATCAGGTAGCGCGGGCCCACGAACGGATGCAGACATTAATCGCGGATCTGCTCACTCTCGCACACGAGGGCAATCAGGTAAGTGATCTAGAGACGATTGACCTCCGTGCGCTCGCAGAAGACTGTTGGCAGACCGTCGAGACGGCGGACGCGACACTTCAGGTTGAAACCAACCTGCACATCCGTGCCGATCGCAGTCGCCTCAAGCAACTCCTTGAGAACCTCTTTCGGAATGCCGTCGAACATGGAGGTGAAGCGCCCACGATCACGATTGGCGACCACTCCAGCGGCTTCTATATCGCAGACGACGGTCCCGGAATCCCACCCACAGAACGCGAGCAAGCCCTCGAAACCGGCTACTCAACCACAACGGACGGAACGGGGCTCGGGCTGAGTATCGCCAACCAGATCGCCGACGCCCACAACTGGGAGATCACCCTCACCACCAGTGCAGACGACGGCCTGCGAGTTGAAATATCGAATATTAATGAAACTGAGTAATTGACATTCTCCCGGATAATGCCGGAGAGAGAGGGGCGTCAACTAGTCACATATCTTGCCTCGGCGAACGAAGTATAGTCAGGGGATTCCAGTTCTGAATCTGTAACACCCAAAGATCGGCCCCCAAGCCGGAACCAGAATGGGACACCACCGGTAGAGGCAGGCGAAGTACGATCGGTGACCATCGACACGTTGGACGATCAGGGCGATGGAATTACTGAGCCAGAAGTTAGGTAGCGCAGTTTTCCTGCGGTGTATACATCCCCTTGATGCTTGATTCAGATAATCACTCAGATGTTCGGCTTGAGGGCGTGTAGATCGGTAGTTCGACGACGAAGACGGAACCGGTAGGGTCGTTGTCTTCGACCCACACGTTACCATCGAATTGATCGGTTAACAGATGGACGAGATACAGTCCAATCCCGGACCCTGGGCTGTCTAGTCCCTTTTCTCCCTTCCCGAAGATCTGTGTTTTCTGGTTGTCAGGAATGCCCGGTCCATCATCCGCAATTCGGTACCGAACGGTCTCTGAATCTACTTCACAGGAGACGGTGATTTCAGGGGTCTCCTTATCGTTGTGTCGGACCGCATTTTCGAGGATATTCCGGAAAACCGATGACAGCATTTCATTTGCCTGCACGGATACATCGCAGAGCTCACCAGAGACATGGAACTGCGCGCTCGGGAATGAATCCCGTACTACAGCGAGTTCAGCGTCGACAAGCGGCTGTAGCTCGATTTCTTCCAATTCAGCAGAACCATTCTCTGACAACGATTCAACGAAATCGCGTGCGACCTCTGTAACTTGAATCACGTGCCGGGATTTATGTAACACGCGGTTCAGGGCGTCTTCCCCCTCTTCATCGACATGATCTTCGAGGATCTCCGCCCAACCGAGAACCACGGCCATATCGTTCCGGATGTCGTGTCGAACCACGCGATTCAGCGCTTCGAGCTGCTCGGTTTTCTCTTCGAGTCGCTGCCGGTAGGACTCACGCTCAGTGACGTCAGTAACTGTTACTAACTGTCCAGTCATCACCTCACCAGCTACGAATGGCGTACTCGAGACATCATAGTACCGTGTCTCGTCATCCTGCGTGATAGCCAGCACACCTTGGTTCGTGAACACCTTGGTTCGTGAGATGATCCGCAAGCCCGGTATGCACAGCCTCGAGCGGGTCGCCAAACGATCTCTCGAGCGCTGGGAAGAGTCGGCGAGCCGCTTGGTTGTAGTCCCGGATACAGGTCCCTTGATCGAGGAAGATCGCCGGTTTATCTGACTCGCCGGTAAGTCGGATTCCCTCAAAGCGCTGCCTGTAGAAGAAGAGTGTGCCGACGGCGAACAACGCGACTCCAGGTGGCTCGTACATTAGTGGGAGCAGCCAGTCGACGTGGCTGCCCATGATCGTTGCTATAGCTGGGAGTCCGGAGAGTCCAACGAGAACAACGAGCGGCCGGCTGTCACTGCCGGTATGATAGAACCGCTCCATCAGGATGAAGAATCCGACAGCGATAGCCGCATATGACAGCCCTAAGACGACCCAGTAGAGTAGTTGGTGGTGGATGACGAGGTGCGGGAATGGCTCAGTGACCCATTCAGTTGTGAAATAGAGATTGTGGAGTGGATTCGTGAGTTTGAGCGCGGTGAAAACGAGAAATATTCCGACGATTGCCTTTCGGAATGGGGTGTGACGTGGTGGGCGGCCGGTGTAGGCCGCACAGAAGTAAAGCCATGCCCCAACAGCGATGAACGCGAAGACAAACCCGAGAATATAGAACGCAAGTTTCCCCGGACGTGTCGGTGCGAGAAGATACCCGATATACCCCCCGGCCCACAGCGCAACCGAACCAAGAAAGACGATTAGTCCCTCCCGTGTTCCCGGATGCTGAATCTTCCGTGCTTGTGGAATCGACGTAACGCAGGCAATCGCAGACACGGCGAAAATAAGGATATGACCAAGGAGAAGAGACTCAATCATTCAGGTACGTGGCAGTCATCCGGCTGCAAGATAACTGTTTGGAAAGTGCGTGTTTAGGTAGAGGAATCCTCACCGTTCACGGCGGAGAGGAAGTCAAGAAGTACACAACACGGTTGTTCAATCAACGATTCGTCAAACCTGATGTGGTCGTCCTGGCGGACATTCGACAGGACCACCAAGACACACTTGGCAAGACACGACGCGATATCGCCCGTGCCTTCGCTCGGACAATCCCCCGGGACACACGTTGTCAACGGTGAAGACGCAGGAGCAGTCTTAGACGAGATGCTTGATGAGGAGTCCCCCGTACTATTGATGCGAAACACCGTCGATGAATTCATTCGAGACCTGAAAATCGAAATCTCGGAACGCGCTCAACAGGTCGCGATTGACGACTCAGACTAGCTCTCAGTTCGGTCTTCGAGAATCTGGCCGTGGTTCGAATATATTCGCGACAATCTTGAACGGTACTAGGGAAGGAACGACCCCGTATGCCAGCTGGAATGGGGCAGCTCACACTCACAGTTGTTACCGCCCTCCTTCTGTTTGGGGTCGCTTGGACGGTCGCAAATCTTGAAAATTGGCGTTCGTACTCGCCATTTGGGGGTTCTGGCGCGTATCACCAAGGACACGAACACACCCACGCAGAGAAACCAGCCGGAATCGTCCGGTGGCTAACGACGGTGGATCACAAAGATATCGGCATCCTCTATGGCGCATTCGCCATCCTGTCGTTTGCATGGGGTGGCGTTGCCGTCCTCCTGATGCGGACAGAATTGTTGACGCCGCCGATCGACGTGCTCTCCTCCTCGATGTACAACGCCTTGATGACGACGCACGGGATCACGATGTTGTTCTTGTTCGGAACGCCGATTCTCGCAGCGGTCGCAAACTACGTGATTCCATTATTGATCGGGGCCGATGACATGGCGTTCCCTCGAATTAACGCGATTGCGTTCTGGTTGTTGCCCCCAGGCACCCTCCTCATCTGGGCTGGCGTCAGGAACCCACGACTAAAGTCGTGGGCTTGTCAGTGGACTCCCGGTCGAACCACTACTCGTGGTCGGTGAAAACTCACCGTTCCCGGTCACCGTCCCTGACTTCAGCGCCACCTGACAGTTGGCGCGTCCAGCCCCAGACTTGAGCCAGTGCTGGAGAAGCCGCCATCCGATATTCCGCGCAGCATTATAGTCGGCGTGCAGTTCTTTCCCACACTTCAGGCACTCGAAGGCGTCACCATCACGATTGTCCTCGTGGGTGAACCCGCATTCGGAGTGACTGCACCGCTGACTCGTGTACTGTGGGCGGACATCGTCAACTAGAATTCCATGGTCTTCGGCTTTGTACGTGACAAATTCCTGCAGTTGCTTGAACGCCCACTGCTGGAATTTACTGGCGTTCGAAATCCCCTCGCGGATCTGCTTCAAGTTCTCGATTGCAATCGCGTCACAGTCGTGGCGCCGCGCTTCACACACAACCGCGAGTGCGACTCGATGCAAGTAGTCCTCACCCCAATTCCTGAACCGATTCCCAATCGACTGGATCGTGAGGTGTGCCGACCGCGTCCCCGTCTGTTGTAGATTGCTGCGCTTGCGCTCGTACACGTCCCGCTTGTGATTGAGGAAATCGGCGTTGCCGAGGAACGCGCCGGTGCTGGTGACTGCCAGATAGCCGTCAACGTTGAAGTCGACGCCGAGAACCGTTCCGTTCTCGACTGTCGACGTGTCCGTCTCTGGCTCTTGCTGGAAGTTCACGTGCAGGTAGTACGTGTCGTCGCGCTTGTGCAGTGTCGCACTGGATTTCTCCCACTCGTCGCTGTTCCAGTACGTCTCGAAGGGCGTGTTACTCGTGTCTTCGGGAAAGACGTATTCAGCAGTGACGCGACCGTCAATTGTTGAGAGGGTGCAGTGGTCGTCGTTGAACGTGATGGTTCGGCTATCGTAGATGATCACGGAGCCACGGAACGTGGGCTTGCTGATCGCTTGGTCTTCCTCAAAATAGAGTTCCTTGCAGGAATCCAGGGCTTCTGCCGCAAGCGATCGGGCGGCTTGGACGTGGTTGGCGACGAGATCGGTTTGCTCGCGGACATCGTCGTAGGTGGCGTCGTTGAGTTCCGATTTACTGTCGATGATGTTCGCGGGATTGTCGCTCCAGCCGTAGTCTGCCACGGATTGTGCTGCCTGTCGGAACTGCTCGAACGTCGCATCAAGGAGTACGTCTCCATCGTTGCGGACGTTGAGTTTCACCTCGCAGTTCCGATTCAGCATGTGGTTCAAATGCAGAGCCAGTATTATTTAAGAGGAATGGTTCACGTTGGGGAGTCCGCCTGTCGGTATTCGTTGATTGTGATCCAAGCGTGTCAGCTTCCTCCCACGACTCAAGTCGTGGGTTTCCGCCTTGAACTTCTATGATGCTGTTTGGTCTCCTGTGGGTGGCACTCCTCATCGGCCTCCCGGTATATCTCGTCTACTGGCTTGGAACGCGGTCGCAATCAGACGGCACTACCGAGGATAGCGCACTCGCGGTCCTCCAAGAGCGGTACGCCCGTGGCGAGATCGACGACGAAGAATTCGACCGCCGCCGCGCCCGTCTCACACTTGATGAGAGACGGTAGCGAACGCCCGTTCGCTACTGACTGACTTCGGTTTTGACGACGGTTGCTGGGCGGGTGGTCAAGCGGAGGACGCGGTCGGTGACACTTCCGAGCAGCGCGCGATACTCTTCTGGGCGGCGTTTGGTGCCGAGCACGAGCAAGTCCACGTCGTGGTCGTCAGCATACTCGACGATGGTTTCGGCAGGATAACCGTGCTGTATCGCCGTTTCGACGTCGACACCTGCCTCCGACGCTCGACTACGGAGGTCAGAGAGCGTCTCCTCGCCGAGTTCTTCGAGACCGTGTTCAGGACCTTCGGCTTCGTCAACGTACTCGTCACCACTGTATGCAGTTACAACATCCTCATCGACGACGTAAAGCACGTGAAGGACAGCGTCGTGAGCGGCAGCGAGGTCAAGAGCGTGCGCTTCAGCCTGTTCCGACGCAACTGTGCCATCCGTCGACAGTAGAATCCGATCGTACATTCAGTCGAATTTCAAACGCGTGACCGATAAAGTCAGCTTTCAATCCCGCCGCTCAAAAACCAGAATAGCGTCGTCTACTCAAGCAGGCCGAGTTCGGTGAGTCGGTCCTTGACGTGTGCCAGCGCGTGCTGGGCGTCCTCAGGTTCAGTACATCACAAAGCCGCTTAGTTAGAACGTCTGCTTGCTGAAGGTGTGTCTACGACCCAGCAAGCAGACAGTGAGATTCACGAGGACCAGCTCCTTAACTTCCTCGTCAACTGCCTTGACGAGG
>NZ_JAJJZH010000039.1:0-1164 GCF_021029015.1 Halobacterium sp. KA-6 | reverse complement strand
GCGTAAAAGTTTTGTCGTTAGATTTTGCTTGAGACAATAGTAGAATAACTGAAAGGATTATGCAAAGATCGATTGAGGCTCGTCGGAAAAAGAAAACAGTAGGTAAAATTGAAATCGGGCCTAAAACCGCAGCGAATGAACCAGCAATACGGATTGGATTTGGCTGCCCCTTCAATATCGAGAATACAAGTATGCCAATGACAAAGCCCATAGGGAATAGTATAATGAGCTTGGTGCCGCTCACTATCTGTACAATTTCAGAGAGTGTAGTAAAGAATGGGCTCCGGTCATGCATTTCTATAATGTATCTAGCTATCGAAGTGCTTCCTGGTTGTGGATCTACTAGTGAACCGAAATCCCATGGGACAAATGGTAATCGAAGCTTGAACACCCCCTGAGCGATTAATGTAAGGGACAGACAAGATATTATGGCAATTCCTTTTGATAATCTGCTCATAGTTTCGATATCATCTACGGACTTATAGATATTATCTAGTGGTGGTCTGTGAGGACATACATAGAGTCAATAGGTACGTGGGTACAGGTAAATCCACAATTGAGCCCGTTCACTTGACGAAGGCAATTTTGATTTTCAAGTACTAATAAACACGGTTCTTCAGATCTTCTATTCCACACTCTCTATATTATTCGTCTCATTTTCAGATATTCCAGCAACAAACCCTGGAATCATCTCAATTGCTTCTCGATACTCACTTGCCAATGTACGCTCAGTAACGGCTTTGAATAACCAGAATGGGTAATATAATTTCGCGGTAGCAGAGAACTCATCGCGGGTTGATATCACCCTCCACCTATTGCGTGCTTCGTAATAGCTCAATCCAAAAGAACCGGTAGTTGCGGACTCTTTGTGGTATATCTTTGAATCAGTTATTGTAAGCAATTTCCAACCTGCGTTTCGAACTCGTAGTGAAAACTCCACGTCAGATATCCGCATGAAATACCCAGCATCAAGTAGTCCAACCTGATAGAATATTTCTGGCTTGCAACAAAGTGAACAACCAGAGATCCATTCATTATCAATGACTGACTCAAAATTTTGGTCAAATATGTTTTCTCCCATGCGTAAATGGTCTGTCTCCCCTCGCTTTTTATCAATAATACCCTCACTAAACCAGACTATATCTCTCTTTGGCTCTTGGAGAA
>NZ_JAJJZH010000038.1:0-1332 GCF_021029015.1 Halobacterium sp. KA-6 | reverse complement strand
CGTCACGCCCGTGCTGCTCCCGGGCACGGCGTTCGGTCTCGGAGCCGACTACGCCGACGCCCGCGCCTTCCTCGACGCGGGCCACGAGGTCGCGCTCGCCACCGATTTCAACCCGAACTGCTTCGCTCGAAGCATGAGTTTCGTCGCCACTCTCGCCAGCGTCGGGATGCGAATGACGCCCCACGAGGCGATTCGGGGCGTCACGAGCGCCGCCGCGGGCGCGCTCGACCGAGACGACGGCACGGGCACGCTCCGGCTACATGATTGCGCAGTACACCGCCGCGGCGCTCCTCAACGAGTGTCGGTCGCTCGGTCGCCCCTCCATCGACTCGACGCCCGTCAGCGGCGGGCAGGAAGACCACGTGAGCATGAGCGGGCAGAGCGCCCTCAACGCCCGCACGGTCGCTGAGAACGCCGCGACCATCGTCGGCGTCGAACTCCTCTGTGGGTCGCAAGCCGCCGAGTTCCTCGACGAGGGCCTCGAACTCGGGACCGGTACGGGGGCCGTCCGCGACGCGATTCGGTCCGTGGTTCCGCCGCTCGACGAGGACCGCCGCCTCGACGGCGAACTGGAGACCGCGGCCGACCTCGTCCGGTTCGGCGCGATTCGCGCGGCCATCGATGACGCCGGGCTCTCCGGCTGAGCGAGCGCGCCGGTACTTCCCCCGCTGCCGGCTGCTTCCCCTTCCCCTTCCCCTCCCGCTTTCGCCGCCTCAGAGGTCGCCGTTGATGACGTCGGCGACGCGCTGTCGGTCGAACAACCGCTCGTCTTCGGGAATCTCGGGGTACGGTCCCTCGCTGTACTGGGGCCACGCGCCGAAGCGGTCGGGATAGAGCTGCTTGGCGGTCATCTCCAGCTGGAACAGATTGAGAATCGGTCCCTGATACCGGCCGGCCTGCGCGTAGACGCGCTCGTTCTTCACGGCCGAAATCTCGGCTCCGACGGGGTCGTCGCGGAGGCCCGCGCGGATGTCGGACATGCTCGTGTCCGGGTGCATCCCGCCGAGCGTGAGAATCACGTCGGGGTCGGCTTCGAGGAGCGTTTCGCAGTCGACGGTCGTCCCGGTCTCGACGTCGTCGCCGAACGCGCTGACCGGCTTCAGCGGGCGGGTGTGGGCGGTCAGGAATCCGGGCGTGCTCAGGTTGTAGGCGTAGATGGACTCCAAGTCGCTCGGGCCGAGGAGGACGGCGGTCGGCCGGTCTTCTTCCGCGGGGAGGTCCGCCGCAATCGCCGCGAGCAGTTCCTCGTGGACCGCCGCGAGCGCCTCGTACTTCGCCTCCGCTTGGAGCACCTGTGCGACCTTGGCGAATATCTCCCAGAGGCCGTAGTAT
>NZ_JAJJZH010000037.1:0-1391 GCF_021029015.1 Halobacterium sp. KA-6 | reverse complement strand
TCAGTACATCACAAAGCCGCTTAGTTAGAACGTCTGCTTGCTGAAGGTGTGTCTACGACCCAGCAAGCAGACAGTGAGATTCACGAGGACCAGCTCCTTAACTTCCTCGTCAACTGCCTTGACGAGGAAGTTTCTCTGAATCTCGCCAACAACGCTGAAATCGATGCAGAGGACATCTACGAGGTCCTCGTCGGCGCGACCGCCGACGGGACCTCGATCTCCACGCTGTGCAACTCCAGTGAAGACTCGCTATCGGCGAACACGATTCTCTATCATCTACGGACGAAGTTCGAGCCGGAGCGGCTCGAACGAGTCGCTAACACGCTTCTTCGCCGAGACATCGTCGAACTGCTTCCCGAGCAGGTGGAGGTCTGCGCAGACCTCCACCTGCGGCCCTACTACGGTGATGAAGACGACACGGAGAACCTCTATCACTCCGAGGCGAAGCGTGGAACCACCGCATTCCACGCCTACGCCACACTCTACGCGCGTGTGAAGAACAAACGCTACACGCTGGCGGTGCGCCGTCTCGAAGACGGCGACACCGCCAGCAGCGTCCTCGCTGAGTTCCTCGGTGTCCTAGACGGCCTTGACACCGAGGTCAAGGCCGTCTACCTTGATCGCGGATTCTACGACAGCAAGTGTCTCACGCTGCTTCAGGCGCACAACTACGCCTACGTAGTCCCGATCATTCAGTGGGGAAAGACGATTCAGCAGGAACTCTCGGAAGGATGGAGTCGCATTATTCAACACAACCTGACAGGGAAACTCGACGGTCACAGCTGGACCGTCGAGTTTCCCGTCTACATCGACTGTACGTATCTGAACGGGAAATATGACGAGAACGGCGTGGCGCGCCACGGCTACGCCGCTGACGCGCCGTTCATCGAGACTTCACGCGACGCTCGATACCACTACAGCAAACGGTTCGGTATCGAGTCGAGCTATCGGTTGTCCGAGCAAGCGATAGCGACGACAACGACGCGAGATGCAACGGTGAGACTGCTGTACGTCGTGGTGAGTCTGCTGTTGCAGAACGTCTGGCGGTATCTGCACTACGAATACGTGGCGACGCCGCGCCGAGGCGGGCGTCGCCTGTGGTGGTGGCCGTACAAGGAGTTCGTGAATATGGTTCGACGGGCCGCGTGGACGGCCCTCGCGGTGCGTCGGGCCGTCCCCGCGAACCGGCCACCGGATGACCGGTTCTACCGGTAGTCACCGACCGAGCAAGCGTCGTCGCAAGTGGCAACGCTGTCGCGTCGGCGGCTGAGCGCCGCCGACAGCGACAGCTCCGCCTTCGATCAGCGTTGCTCAACCGTGATCGACGACTCACCACAACAAAACAGGTGGCTCAGGTCACACTAACTGGCAATGCTTTGTGAGGTACTGAG
>NZ_JAJJZH010000036.1:0-1452 GCF_021029015.1 Halobacterium sp. KA-6 | reverse complement strand
ATGCGTCACTCGTCCTCAGCAAGAAGCCGGGTTAGTGCATCATCGAAAGTTTCTCCGGGTTTTTTCTTCCATGAGTTGAGGCGTTGCCAATTCTCTCTGCTAATCTTGATAGTTGTCGCTTGTTTGTTTCTCATACTTTGAAACGTCAATAATTGTATGTCGATACATCTCGCACCAAGCCTTTGAGCGGCCCACGTTCGCCACACGTGCCGAGCATCGGCCGGTTGGTTTCGGCCGTGTCGGGTAGCATCAAGCGGGCTTGGGTTGGACAGGTGTTTGCGTAGTCTGTCATTAGACAGACCCCCCACCCCACACCTCCGAAACGTGTACTAGACAGGGTGGTGGGCATTGCTTCCCCGAACCGGAGGCGGTCATCCCTTGGGTCTCACTCAGGTCGCCCCATTTGCCGGAGGTGCTTCTCCGGACTCGCCCCGAGTTTCTTTCGGGACTATAACCACGACCGTGGCTACGCAGACGACAGACTTAACAACTGTGCGCCATGAACATTCAACTGGGACAGTTGTGATTTGCAAATGACAGGTGATGATTCAGAACGAGCACGTGGGATGTTTGATTCGGTCGACCGGGAGTATCTCCGGGGTCAGAAAGAGTACCAAGTGCCCCAATCGGAATACGAGCGGCGGAAAGTCATTCGCCAACGGTTGTTTGATGGTATTGTTGACTTCGTGGAAGCCCAACAGAGACTGTCGAACTGGAACTGGCAGAAATTCTTAGACCAAGACTTTGAGGACGAAAACGACCTAATTGATGGAATGGCGTCCGCGATTGCCCTATTTTACGAGTACCACCAAGCAAAGAACAAAGACTTTGAACGTACCTTGGACCGTGCTATCGAAGAGGCCCACACCCAAGGGTGGGCGAAGCGGGATATGCCAAATCACGAAGTCCGTAATGTGGAGCTGGATATCGATACGGCAGACCGACCAAGCCCCAAAGAAGTTCGTGCGCGGATAACGCAGAAGATCAGTGACGGTGTTCCTCTCACAGATACCGACATTGCTGAGGGGTTAAGGTGGGGTGATATTGAAACAAAGAATGCGATTGAAGAACACGGTAAGAGACAAAAAGAAGAGAGGGCCCTCGATAAGAAAAGAGAATGGTTTGAACACAAATGGGGATGATGCAGATGAAGAACACCACGAGTGACACTCAGGTAGTATGGGGTTCCACTCCCGTGGTCAATCGCTAGGCAAAGATTTCGGAACTCAGTTCATCACGCCCATGTGGTTGCTCTAACTGCAGGTCCACTTCCTCAAGATCATACGGTCCGAACCCGGGTGGTGAAGCACCATTCCCGTAGTGTCTCACAATGTGGTCCATGTTGACTGTCTTGGCTATTCCGTCAATTTGGTAAATGTCCCTCATGTAGCCGTAGAGGTTTTCATAGTCTCGAATTCGCTTCCACTTCTCACGGAGTGGGTCGGTTACATT
>NZ_JAJJZH010000035.1:0-1456 GCF_021029015.1 Halobacterium sp. KA-6 | reverse complement strand
GAGGAGGAGGGCGACGGTGGCGGGGAAGAGGACAGCGACGACCTCGGGGAGTGCCCACACGACGACTGTGACGGGTTGCTCATCGACGTTTTCGACGTGGCGATGTACCTGCGGCAGTCGGACCCGCCGCCGGAGGTGGTGGACGCCATGAAGGTGGCGCGGGACTGGCGGCTGGGGAGGATCGAGCCGCCGCCGGGACTGAAGCACCCGACGACGGAAGAGCAAGGTCGGGAGGCGTTCCAGGTCATGCTGAACGGGGAGTGACCTGAGAGATTGACAGACGGCAGAGGGTTCTTTTCGTTTAGGAGTACCCAGCAGACACCCAAACGAAAGAAGTGTTTTAGAAAAGTCGGGGGCTGCGTGGCGTCGGTCTGATTGCTGTCACGTTCGGTTCTGTTACGATTTCTCGTGAACCGGCGGATGGGGGAGGTGGCGGGAAGAAGAGTGTTGAGACGTGTGGGAAAGGCGAGGGTTCGGGGCTACTCGTCGGCGTCTGGTTCTTCGAGAACGAGCTTCGCCAGCTGGACCTGGAGGCGGCTGGCGTAGGCGTTCCACTCGTCGGTCATGTCTTTCTCGTGGGTGAGGCCGCCGAAGTCTTCGTGGTCGGCGTAATGGTCGGGATAGACGGGTGTGAGTAGTGCGCGGAGTAGACGAAACACGTCGTCGGGATCGAATACGTCGGTGTGGTCGATGTGCTGGCTTTCGGCGACCTGAGTGAGTTCTTGTAGTGCTGTCTGACTACTTTTTCTAAGCCGGGACTTCTGGTTGCGGAGTGCGGCGTCTGAGCCGTCGTATTCGCCGTTAAGGACGTTTTCGCGCTGTTCGGTCAGGAGTACCCTATCAGTCATGTAATGGTCTAGTGTGACGTAAGGTTTAGTTGTAACGGTGTAGAAGGGTTGTAGTAGAGGCAGTAATAGAATGGCAACTACTCAGGACGCGGGCGGTGGCGAATGCGAGTGTCCTCTGTGTGAGGACTACTCGGGAAAGCCGTCGTCTGTAGAAGCCCACATCTCGCGGCTGACTGACGACGCGCACAAGGGAGAAGTGGGCCGGATGCATCGGGAAGAACTTCAGGGGGACGTGGAGGGTCCGGTGCGACCGAGCATCGAGGCCGACGACGACGATCCCGACGAGAGTGACGAGATTCCTTCTATCGAGAACTTGGTAGAAGAGGCGGGCGACGGTGACGAGGAGGACACCGAGGAGGCGGACGAGGCCGAAGCCGACGAGGACGCCGAGGAGATCGAGGCGGACGAGGAGGACGAGCCCGAGGCCGAGGACGGCGACGACAGCGACGACGCGACGAAGGCGGCAGCGGGGGCGGCGCTGGGGACTGGCGCAGCTGCGGCTGGCGCAGCGAGCGAGTCGTCGGGCGGGATTCCGCTGCCGGTGTCGAAGAAGACCGCGTTCGCGGGTGTCGGTGTCGCGCTGGTGCTGGTGATTCTGTACGTGTACC
>NZ_JAJJZH010000034.1:0-1585 GCF_021029015.1 Halobacterium sp. KA-6 | reverse complement strand
CCCATCGACGATTCCGCGAGCCGCGGCGCTCGCCGCCCGCGAACACGGGGACGCCCGGAAAGCAATCGACATCCTGCGGTACGCGGGAGAAATCGCACAGTCCATGGGGGCGAGTACCGTCAAGGAGAACTTCGTCACGCAGGCGCGCCAGCGCGCGGAGACCGACCGCTTCCGCGAGCTGATTCGCGGGTCGACACCGCACTCTCGCTACGTGTTGCAGGCGCTCGCCATCCTCTCGCTTTCGAACGAAAAACAAGACGGCTTCCGAACGAGCCGCGTCTACGAGGTCTACGAGAACATCTGCCGACAGCAGGGGTCCGATAGCCTGTCGCTGCGGCGGGTTCGAGACCTCCTGAAAGAACCCGCCTGTCTCGACATCATCGAGCAGTCGCAACACAGCGGCGGGAGCGCGGAAGGAAGCTACACCACGCACCACCTGCTCGAGGATCCGGACGTGGTGAGGGACGTCCTCATCGAGAACACGGACTCCTGATTGGAGAATCGAACTCTCAACCGGGGCGTGTGAGGGCCGAACCGGCTAGCGGGAACGCCGTACCACCGCAGGCGTACCTCCGTAGAGTGGCCTCTTATAGTTTATTGCATCATCATGTGATTGGAATATTCACGCGTGACCGACCCGGTCACGCCGGTTGTCGGCGCCGACTCACGGTTCGAGGCGGTCAATCGGCACTGATTTCGAGCGGACCGACTCGTACAGGTTTTCGACCCACGAAACGACTTCCGACGCGTCGCCGTCAACGAGGGCCGCCAGGTTGTTGTGTTCGTCGTAGGCGGAGACGAGACCGTGGCCGTCGACCACGAGCAGGCCGAAATCGAGGTTCTCCTCGGTGACTCGAAGTTCGAACTGGTCAAGGTCCCGCGCACGCTCGAAGGAGTCCGGGTAGGCGTCCATCGAACGCTCGAGGACGCCGCGGTCGACGATGAGTTCCATCCGAGTATCTTCTCCCAGCACCGCTTCGGCCGATTCGTTGAACACACGACTCACGATGGGCGTGACTCCGCGGAAGCGGTCGACTGGCTCGCTTCCGACGATAGTCAAGTACCTGTTAAGCGGCGCGTGCGGGTCGTTGTCCGCGGCGGTCGTGATGTTCATCTGACCGAGGACACCGGGCGGGGCGTTCTCACAGATGTCTGCGGCGTTCGCCAGGAACTCGCTCATTCGGTCGGCGCATTCGACCGTCTCTATGAACCGCTCGTACCGTTCGTGGACCATCGTTCCGCCCGGCGTAAGGTGATACAGTCCGTCGGATCTCTTTTTCGCCCATCCTCGGTCACAGAATCCTGCGAGTGTCCGCTGTGCCGTCTCTCGGGCGCAGTCACAGTGTTCCGCGAGCGCTGTCGGTCGACGTGGTTCGACCGCCAACGCCCGGAGAATCGCCTCTCGACTCTGCGACCCAACGAGAAACGCTACGTCCTCCCGCGCACTCATGTACCTCTGTTACACTGTTCGCCATTTCACACTTATGGGTGTTCAGACACCTAGCACCGCGAAAAATCGGATAGTTCGGGAGCGCCTAGCCGAGCAGTCCACGCGCGTCGATGCGCTCGACGATTTCCTCGACGG
>NZ_JAJJZH010000033.1:0-1715 GCF_021029015.1 Halobacterium sp. KA-6 | reverse complement strand
TGAAGTGGGACCGCCGAGTTCCGACGGCAGTCCCGTGGCGATTCACTGTCTGCTCTCCGTACTGCGTTTTCGTGGACATAATCAGTGGTCCTCCATCTTCTCGAGAAGACTCCGCCGGTGCGACGCCCGCACCAGCTGCTCGGGCTGGTCGTAGACGCCCGCGATGAGTTCCTCGCTCGTGTTCGCTTTATCCGAAAGTTCGCTAATCGGCCAGCCGCGGTCGCGGTGATTCGTAATCGCGCCCGTCCGGAGCTTGTGCGGGCTCCGCGCAGACGGGCACTTACTACCCTGGCCGTGCTCGCGAGCCTCGCACTCCTCCGGGTCGCGGTCGTGTGGACACGGTCCGCCGAACTCGCACGGCTGCGTGAGGATGTAAATCCAGTTCCGCATCGCGCTCTTCGACAACCGGCCGTTGCCTTTCCGCGTCGCGAGCAGCGGCTCGCGGCCGTGGTCGTCCTCGACGTCCGGCCGGTTCACTCGGAGGTAGCTCGCGAGGACGTCACCGAGCCAATCCGCGATGTTGATGACGCGCTCGCCACCCTCGCCGTTCTTCAACGCCGTCCCGGTCTCCGGCCGGTGCTGCGGCCAGAGAAACGGCAGTTCGACGTCACCGAGAATTTCCTCGACAACAGAAGTCGGGAACTCCGCTTCGAGCTCGTCGCGAACGCGCTCCAGGTCATCACCGTCGAGGTAGACGTCATCGACGTCGAGGGAACGGATCGTCCCGATGCGCGCGGTCGTTCGCCAGAGCAGCGCAAACAGGACGTGCTTCCGACTCGCGTACTGGAACTGGTTGAGGTCGTCGAGGATGGATTCGGCGCGCTCGGCGACGAGCTTCTCCGTGTTGACCTTGTCCTCCTTCGTCAGCGCTGGGATGTCGAGCGCGTTCACGACGTCCCCGCTGACGGCGTTCATGTTCTCGCAGAACTGGAGAAACTGGCGAATCGTCCCGAACTGGTTACTGCGCGTCTGTTTCCCGACGTCCGGGTCGGCACGACGCTCGACTTCGAACTCCTTGACGTCCCGCGTCGTCAGGTCGGCGAGGTCGTCGATTCCCTCACGGTCAAGGTACCGGAGCAACGTCTCGACGCGGTATCGGTAGCTCTGAACCGTCTCGTCGGCCTTCCCCGCGTTCGCCTGCAACCACATCTGGAACGCCTCCCGCGGCGCCGTGGATTCGAGCTCGGGCTCGTCGTCCAACTGATCGCGAATCTCTTCAAGGCGTTCCAGCACTTCGCCGGTCTGTTCGTCAGAATTTTGGTGGTCGTCGTTGTGGTCTTGCATGGTCTGGTAGGCCTGCCGTTGGCGTGCGCTACGGCGTCGTCGCGGCGGGGTCTACGGGACCCGCGGATTGCCACCCGACCGCACCAACTCAGTGCCACCTGTAGGGGTGCGGTCGGGAGTAGCCGCGACGGAGCGGTTTGCTTCTCGGTCGCCATAGCCCATAATACGATGTCTGCCGCTTGGTGAAAGTGGAACTGGAGCCATCAAATTACAGAGCGCTTGTTTTCGGAGGCAAGGACTAGTCTTGCCCGCAGTCCTTGGGTTAAGTGCTCGGTCGTCCACTTTCGCAGTGTGGTCGTCTCGCATGGGCTTTGGCGAGGCGTCCCCGCCGGCTGCCAACCGGCGCACCGACCGACTCCTTCTCCGCACGACGGGAACCACCTCACACCCACCAAGAAATCCGACCTACTTAGACTTTTGCAGTAGATACT
>NZ_JAJJZH010000032.1:0-1724 GCF_021029015.1 Halobacterium sp. KA-6 | reverse complement strand
CGCTCGACGTCGACACCGGACTCGCCTTTCTCTCTGGGATGGGAGACGAGCGTGGCGCCGGTAACGCCGTCCGCTTGGGAGCCGTGGATGGCTTCGAGTTCTGTGTTCCAGCGGAACTGGACGTCCTCGTGGTCGCGGGCACGGTCGGCCATGATTTCCGAAGCTCGCAGCTCCTCGCGGCGGTGGACGACCGTCACGGAGTCGGCGAACTTCGTGAGGAACAATGCCTCCTCCATCGCGCTGTCGCCGCCACCGACGACGAGCACGTCGTCGCCGCGGTGGAACGCGCCGTCACAGGTCGCACACGTCGACAGTCCCTGCCCCATCAGTTCGTCCTCGTTCTCGGCACCGACCCAGCGCGCGCTCGCACCGGTCGCGACGATCAGCGACCGCGTGTAGATCGTGTCGCCGGTCGACAGCGATAGCTCCAGCGGCTGACCGTCCAAGTTCGCGTCCTCGATGCGACCGTGTTCGAACTGCGCGCCGAACTGCTCGGCCTGTTCTTTGCCGCGCTGGACGAGATCCATGCCGCCGACGCCGTTGGGGAAGCCGAGATAGTTCTCGACGTCGGTCGTCAGCGTGAGCTGGCCGCCCGGCTCGTCGCCCTCGAGAACGAGGGGGTCGAGGTCGGCCCGCGCAGCGTAGACGGCTGCCGAGAGGCCGGCGATTCCTGACCCGGCGATGACGAGGTCGTGGATGTCCTGAGTCATTTACTCGGTGTAGCTCTCGATGAGCGTTCGGAGTTGGTCTTCTCCCTGGAGACCGACGACTTCCTCGGCCTGTTCACCGTCGGCGAACAGAATCAGCGTGGGAACGCCCCGGACGCCGTACGCACTAGCGAGGGCTGGATTCTCGTCGACGTCGATTTTTGCGACGGCCGCGTCGGTGTCTTCGGCGAGCGTTTCGACGACGGGTTCGAGCATCTGGCAGGGCCCACACCAATCGGCGTAGAAGTCCGCGAGCACGACGTCGTTGTCGCTGGTGACGTCGTCGAGTTCTGCCTGCCCGTTCACGTAGAGCGGTTCGTCAGGCGATTCGGTGCCAGTCGTGACTCCAGTATCGGTTGCCATCACACGGTAGTAGGCGAGTACAGAAGTTAAGAGTTTTGGACGGGCTGCACAATACTACTGGTCGGTAACTCACCTACCACACCGTAACCGCTCGCGGCCATCAGTACCAGGGAAAATCAGATGACCAGTCAAATCCGTAGGAACACAGAGATACGCGCCGTCAGGAGAAGAAACGTTAGCTTTCGGCAGATTGGGGTGCGCCATCGGACTGTTCGTACTTCGTCTCGAACTCCTGGATGAGCTGGCCCATCTTCGCGTACCAGTCGTTGAGCATGCGCTGCATGTCATCTGTAATCTGAGTCGGGTTGTTCGGCGAGTAGACGTGGTAGTAGCCGCCCTGCTCGTAGTTGACTTGTTCCTTCTCGATGAACCCCGTCTGGAGGAGCCGCTGAACGGCCCGGTAGGCCGTCGAGCGCTCCCGGTCGACGGCATCCGCGAGTTCGTCGACAGTCATCGGTTCCTCGGCCTCGACGAGCGCTTGAAAGCACTCTTTGTCGAGTTCCTTGAGGCCGTGGAAACACTCCAGCAGCCCCTCACACTCCATATCCTGACGGAGTTGTTCGGACATCGAATCTGGCATTAGTATCACTCAATCGTAGGGGCTGTGCAGTTATAAGATTTTTGTATGGATTGCACAATTGTGCGCTATAGCGG
>NZ_JAJJZH010000031.1:0-2015 GCF_021029015.1 Halobacterium sp. KA-6 | reverse complement strand
TCGTAGCCACCCGTTTTGCGGCCGTCCTCGTACATCGTCATGCACATCGGGCACGCGACGACGAAACGGTCGACGTCCGGGCCGGCGTCCGTGTCCTCTAAGGCCTCGCGGATGCGCTCCTCGCTGGGTTTGGTTTCTTCGTCGAAGTCCATCCAGAGGCCGCCACCGCCGCCGCCACAGCAGAACGAATCGTCGCGGTTGCGCGGCATCTCGTCGAGCGTGACGCCGGTCGCGCGCACGACTTCGCGGGGCGCCTCGAACTCGCCGTTGTACCGTCCGAGGTGACAGGGGTCGTGGTACGTAACCGTCTCGTCCAGTTCCGTCCCCGTGAGCCCGAGCGCGCCCTGAGTGACGAGCGATTCGACGACCTGCGTGTAGTGGTAGACGGAGTCGCCGTCCTCGAAGCCGAACTGCTCGTACTCGTTCGAGAAGGTGTTGTACGAGTGGGGGTCCGTGCAGACGATGTTCTCGTAGTCGCAGGCCTGGAAGGCCTCGATGTTCTCCTCAGCAACCATCTCGTAGAGGCCTTCCTCGCCGACGCGGCGGATGTCGTTGCCGTCGTTCTGCTCGTCCTCGTAGAGGATGCCGTAGGAGACGCCAGCCTCCTCGAAGACTCGGGCGAGCGAGCGCGCGACGTGCTGGTTGCGCTCGTCGTAACTCGGGTAGTCGCCGACGTACCAGAGGTACTCCACGGACTGCTCGCGGGCGTCCGGCACCTCGAAGTCCAACTGTTGGGTCCAGTCGGGGCGGTTGCGGTCGGGGTCGCCGAACGTGTTGCCCTTCTGGAAGACGTTCATCACGGCCTCCTCGACGTTCTTGTTCATCTGCCCGGACTCGGTGAGCCGGCGGTTCATCTCCGTGAACTGCGTGACGTGCTCGATGTCGACGGGGCAGGCGTCCATGCACGCCATACAGGACATGCAGGACTCCATCGTCTGGGCGTCGACGACGGAGGTGCCGCCGTCCGCGACGATGTCGACTTCCTCGCGGTCGCCTGCTTCCAGGCCTTCGCGGTAGGCTTTCAGGTCGAGGATGACGTCCCGGGGGTCGAGGGGGCGGCCGGCGGCCTTGGCGGGGCAGGCCGACGAGCAGCGCCCGCACTTCGTGCAGGCGTCGTGGTCGAGCAGTTGCTTCCAGGTGAAGTCCTCGATGTCGGAGGGGCCGATTTCCTCGGGGCTGGCGTCCTCGGGGACGCGGGGGAGCCGTTTGCCGGCGTCCTCGTCGCGGGTGAGGAGGTTGGCGTAGCTGGAGAGCATGTGGAACGGCTTGGCGTAGGGGACGCTGGCGACGAACGCGAGCGCGAGCAGCGCGTGACTCCACCACACCACGGGGTAGGCGGCGGCTGCGGCTTCGGCCGTGATACCCGCTGCTTGCAGGACGTCTTTGACGAACCAGCCGATGAAGGAGACGGTTTCGAAGGAGACGTCGCGGGTGGCGCTGGTGCCGAGGATGCGGACGCCCTCGGTGAGGTAGCCGCCGACGCCCAGGAGGAACAGTGTCCAGACGAAGAGGTCGTCCTCGGTGCTGGTGTGTTTGCCCCAGAGGCGGCCGTATTTGACCCAGTAGCGGCGGTAGATGGCCATGCCGACGCCGACGACGAACAGCAGTCCCATCGCGTCCGCGACGAAGGAGTACGCGAGGTAGAAGTCGCCGACGAAGAAGGAGGGCTGGCCGAGGACGAGCGTCCAGAGGTCCATGTCGATGCCGAGGATGGTCGTTGCGATGACGAGTGAGAGGAAGCCCCAGAGGATGAAGGTGTGCATGAGGCCGGCGTAGAGGTCGCGGTCGAACTGTTTTTCGTTAGTGATGGCGAGTTTCGCAGCAGTGAGCACGCGAGAGGGAAGGTTGGTGAGTCGGGTGATGGGGTCGTCGGCGCCGCGGGCGTACGTGGCGAAGCGCTGGTAGACGCCGTACAGGAAGATGGCGACGGCGACCGCGGCGAGGTAGTAGAACAGCGCCTCGCCGACGTGGCCGATGCGCCAGAACGTGGGCCGCGTTTCAACCCCGGCTTGCGC
>NZ_JAJJZH010000030.1:0-2173 GCF_021029015.1 Halobacterium sp. KA-6 | reverse complement strand
CCGCCGACAGCGACAGCTCTCCGTCGGTTCGTCGGAGATCTTCTCGTCAAGACCACCAGCACAACAGCTCCGCCGTGGAACTCAGGCTTCAGAAACAGCTAGCCGAGAATGCTTTGTGAGGTACTGAGTTTGACCGGGACGGTGCGGCGGACCTTCACGCACCTCACAAACAGCGCTACCATTAAAAGTATTAATGTAAATGTGGGGGAGAAGTTAACCACCAATAATGGTAGGTAGTCAAGCAAACGCGCTTCTTTTTTGCTGTGAACAGTGGGTTCTGCGCGGGGGGGAAGATGATCGCCCGCCCGGGCACGTTGTATCGCGCCGGCGAGTGGCCGACGCGGCCGTAACTCGAGTACGTCGACCGGCTCGCGAGCTGCTGGTAGTCGACGTCCGGCCACCGACTCAGCGAGAAGTCGTCGACGCCGGCAGCTGTCGCCATCTCGTACAGGGTCGGGACGATCTCGCTCGTCGAGCAGACCAGGACATCCGGATCGTGCGCTTCGAGTGCCCCTTGGACGGCGGTCAGGATATCCGTCGGCGAGCCGGTGACGGTGTCGCCGGCGACGGACAGTTTCTCGTAGACATCGTTGCTCGTTTCGGTCACCGGGACGCTGAGCCGGAGCGTCGACAGCTCGCTCGCCGGCGTCGGATCGGCGCCGGTCTCCAGACAGTACCGGAACTCTCGCGAAAAGTCGACGTTGAAACAGGCGAGATCCCCGACTGGATAGGCCGACAGCTGGCGTGCCTGCCGGGCGAGTGGGGTGACGCGGTCGATGTGGGCGACGTCGACGGCGAGGACTGATTCCTCGTCCCGTCGAAAGCCCGGCCGTCGCGTAACCATCTCGGTCGCGACGACGTCCGGGTGCTGGTCGTACACCGACTGGAGTGTCGTGAGGTCGAGGTCGGTCTCTGGGTCGCGAGCGGCGACGTAGAAGCGCGGGGTGTACTTGTCTCGTTCTGTTGCGACGGCGCCGTCGGCTGTTGTCTCCCACTCCAGGACGCGGCCGTCGTCCAGAAAGTCGATGGTAAATGGCATTTTCCAACCCTCTCTCCGGAAACACGGCGCTGTCTCATAGCCGATGGCGTGTCGATTCCGGATTTCGGAGAAGGGAGGGATTAGTCCGTATGCCGCCGAAGTTGGTGGTTAGCGTCTGTCGGACTGATTTCCAGCTTGTTTCCGAGATGCCGGTTTGGCGTGATGCTACTAGTCGCCGGTATAAGCTAATCCGCACTGCGATCTGTCTCTCTTTGGCCGGTGACAAGCAAAGGCCTATATATACTTACTAGGTTGTCATATGGTGAATGGAACGGGCGACTCGGGAACGTGAAAAGGAACAGCGTGAGCAAGCACAAACGAACGACGAGGCACAGCAGTGCCCGGAGTGCAACTCATCCAACGTGATCACCGATCAGAGCGAACGAGTCTGTGAGGATTGCGGGCTCGTTCTTGAGGACGACCAAATCGATCACGGCCCGGAGTGGCGGGCGTTCAACTCCTCAGAGCGCGACCAGAAATCACGCGTGGGCGCGCCGACGACGAAAACGATGCACGATAAGGGGTTGACGACCCAGATCGACTGGAAGGACAAGGACGCCTACGGTCGCTCACTTGACGCGAAGAAACGCAACCAGATGCACCGCCTCCGCAAATGGCAGGAGCGCATCCGGACGAAGGACGCGGGCGAACGCAACCTCCAGTTCGCGCTCTCGGAGACCGATCGGATGGCGTCCGCGCTTGGCGTCCCACGTAGTGTTCGCGAGGTTGCCTCGGTCATCTATCGGCGCGCGCTCAACGAGGACCTCATCCGTGGGCGCTCCATCGAGGGCGTCGCAACTGCCTGCCTCTACGCCGCCTGCCGCCAGGAGGGCATCCCGCGAACCCTCGAAGAAGTGACGGAAGTCGCCCGCATCGACCAGAAGGAAATCGGACGAACGTATCGCTACGTCGCCCACGAACTCTCCCTCGAAATTCAGCCAACCGACCCCAAGGAATACCTCCCCCGCTTCGCAAGCGACCTCAACCTTTCCGAGGAAACCATCGCGAAGGCCCGCGAAATCATCGACACCTCCGCCGAACAAGGACTACTCTCCGGGAAATCACCATCCGGATTTGCGGCCGCCGCCATCTACGCGGCAAGCCTCCTCTGCAACGAGAAGAAAACCCAGCGCG